>NZ_DATMVN010000587.1:0-13120 GCF_035563135.1 Streptomyces sp. | reverse complement strand
GCGCGCACCACGAGGGCGCCGCACGCGCGGCGCTACCCGCCGCGGCCCTGCTGCTCGCCGGCTGCGCCCTCACCTCCCTCGGGGTGCTGTGCGTCCCCATGGTGCTGCTCCTGCGGCCCTCGCACCGTGACCGGCTGATCCGGCGATGGGCGTACGCGGTGGTACGGGCCTTCGGCGTGCGCATACGGATCACCGGGGTCCCGGCCGGCCGGGCCCGGCCGCCGGCCGGTGAACTCGTGGTCGCCAACCACGTCTCGTGGCTGGACATCCCACTCGTCGCCGCCGTGCTTCCCGCCCGGATGGTCGCCAAGAGCGAGATACGCCACTGGCCGCTGCTCGGAACGCTCGCCGCGCTCGGCGGCACGCTGTTCATCGAGCGGGACCGGCTGCGCACCCTGCCGCACGCGGTGCGGGCCCTCACCGGGGCTCTGGCCTCCGGATCACGGGTGGCGGTGTTCCCGCAGGGCAGCACCTGGTGCGGACGGGGCGGCGGCGGACGGTTCCGGCCCGCCGCCTTCCAGGCCGCGATCGACGCCGGCGCCCCCGTCCGCCCGGTCCGCATCAGCTACCGGACGACGAGGACGGGCACGGCGGGGGCCGCCGCGTTCGTCGGGGACGATCCGCTCGCCGCCTCGCTGTGGCGCGTGGTGACCGCCGCCGGGCTCACCGCCGAGATCCGGATCCTCCCACCCGTCCCCGCGGGCTCCGGGCCGGACCGGCGGGCACTGGCACGCGCGGCTCAGGCCGCCGTCGCCAGCGACAGCGCGAATCTGCCCGCCGCGTCCGTCCACCACTGATCCAGCCGCAGCCCCGCCGCGGCCAGCTCGTCCCGGACCCTCTCCTCACGGAACTTCGCCGAGATCTCCGTACGCAGTTCCTCACCCTGTTCGAAATGCACCACGAGATCCAGCTCCCGGATCTTGACCGTCAGTGCCCGCCGGGCACGCAACCGCATCTCGATCCACTCGTGGTCCGGGTCCCAGAGGGCCACATGGCTGAAGTCACCGGCCGGGAAGTCCGCCCCCAGTTCACGGTTGACCACCGTCAGTACGTTCTTGTTGAAGGCGGCCGTCACCCCGGCGGCGTCGTCGTACGCCGCGACGAGGGTGGCCTCGTCCTTGACCAGGTCCGTCCCGAGCAGCAGCCCGTCCCCGGGCGCCAGCCGCGCCCGCACGGCCCGCAGGAACTCCGCACGCTCCTGCGGAAGCAGGTTGCCCAGGGTGCCGCCGAGGAACGCCACGAGCCGCGGACCGGGGCTCTCGGGCAGTTCCAGGGCATGCGTGAAGTCGGCCACGAGCGCGTGCACGGAGAGCCCCGGCCGTCCGGCCAGCAGCACCTGTGCCGCGCCGGTGAGGGCACTCTCGCTGACATCGACCGGCACATACGTGTGCAGTGCCGGCATCGCGTCCAGCAGGTGCCTCGTCTTCTCCGAGGAGCCCGATCCCAGCTCGATCAGGGTCCGTGCCCCGGACGCCGCGGCGATGTCATCGGCACGGGTGATCAGGATCTCCCGTTCGGCACGCGTCGGGTAGTACTCGGCCAGCCGGGTGATCTCCTCGAAGAGGTCACTGCCGCGCGCGTCGTAGAACCACTTGGGCGGCAGCGTCTTCGGGTGCCGCGTCAGACCGCTCAGCACGTCGGCGCGCAGCGCCGCGTCCGTCGCGTCCGCAGGCAGGGTGCGGGTCAGCAGGAAGGGACTCACGGGGTGGGCTCCTCGAGCGGGGTCAGCAGGACATCGGTACGCGTCGCGGCCAGCAGGGTGCGGTCCGGGACCTCGCGCCAGGACGGATCGTCGTCGTACGGCTCCGAGGCCACCACCGTGCGGCGGCCCGGGGAGCGGAGGAACCAGAGGGAGTCGCCCCATGCGGTCGCCACGATGGTGGAACCGTCGGTGAGCAGCAGGTTGAGGCGTGAACCGGGAGCGGCGGCGCCTACTTCGACCACCGTGTCCGCGACCGCCTGCGCCATCTCCTGACCCTGCGCCGTCCTGTGCAGCACCAGCGCCCATATCAGCGCCGAATCGCTCCGCGCCGCCAGGGTGAGCAGCCGCTCGGGCGGCAGGGCGCCGGCCAGCGGCGCCAGGGAACCGGGCCAGCCCCGCACCGCACCGTTGTGACTGAACAGCAGACGCCCCTCGGCGAAGGGGGCGGCGGCCGCCTCCCCGTCCGCCCCGGCGAACGTCGCGTCACGGACCGCGGCGAGCAGCGCCGTGCTGCGCACCACCCGGGCCAGATCGGCGAAGGTCTCGTCGCCCCAGACGGGACCGGCGCCGCGGTAGCGGCCCGGCACGGGATCCCCGTCCGCGTACCAGCCGACCCCGAACCCGTCGGCGTTGACGGTGCCGTACCGCTGGCGCCGGGGTTCCCAGGACTGGCGCACGAGCCCGTGAGCGGGGGAGACGAGTATCTCGCCGAGCGCCACCGGGGGCCCTGCATAGGCGATGTGACGGCACATCAGGCATCCCTCGCCGTACGGAAACCGGAGAATATCTGACGGCGTACGGGGAGGTCCCAGTTGCGGAACGTGCCGCGGCAGGCGACCTGGTCCACGGCGAACGAACCGCCGCGCAGCACCTTGTGACCGGGCCCGAAGAACACTTCCGAGTACTCGCGGTACGGGAACGCGACGAAGCCCGGGTAGGGCAGGAAATCGCTCGACGTCCACTCCCACACATCGCCGATCAGCTGTCCCGCGCCCGCCGGTGAGCGGCCGGCCGGGTACGCACCGGCCGCTGCGGGCCGCAGATGCCGCTGTCCCAGATTGGCCCGCTCGGGGGTCGGATCGTCGTCGCCCCAGGGGTAGCGCAGCGAACGCCCGGAGACGGGATCGTGGCGGGCGGCCTTCTCCCATTCCGGCTCGGTCGGCAGGCGCCGGCCCGCCCAGCGGGCGTATGCGTCCGCCTCGTACCAGCTGACGTGGAGGACGGGCTCGTCCGCCTGCACGGGTTCGGTCACCCCGAAGCGCCGCCGCAGCCACTGCCCGGCGTCCCGGTGCCAGAACAGGGGTGCGGTCAGGCCGTGTTCGCGGACCATCGCCCAGCCCTCGGGCTCCCACCAGCGCTCGTCGGTGTAACCGCCGTCCTCGATGAACCGCTGGTAGGCACCGCACGTGACCGGGGCGGTGTCGATGTGGAACGCCGCCACTTCGCGCCGGTGCGCGGGGCGCTCGTTGTCCAGAGCCCAGGGTTCGGTGGAGGTCCCCATGGTGAAGGAGCCTCCCGGGACCAGGACCTCGGAGGGCAGCCCGGCGGCGCCGGCCGGCTCCGGAGGCTCCGGAGCCGTGAGCACCGCCGGACCCGAGCGGAGCTGATGGGTGATCAGCATCGTTTCGTCGTGCTGTTGTTCATGCTGGGCGACCATGCCGAAGACGAATCCCGCCTGTTCCAGCGGACGGCCCCCGCCGTGCAGCGGCGCGCCCCCGAGGATGTCCAGGGCCCGGCCGCGTACCTCGGCGGCGTACGCCCGTGCTTCCGCGGGCGCCAGCAGGGGAAGTGAGGGCCGGCTGGCCCGGGAGTGCTCGAAGGCGTCGTACAGTCCGTCGATCTCGGGGCGCATCGCCTCGCGGCCTCCCACGGCCCGCAGCAGCCACAGCTCCTCCTGGTTGCCGATGTGCGCCAGGTCCCAGACCAGCGGCGACATCAAGGGGGAGTGCTGCGCGGTGAGCTCGTGGTCGTCGACGCTGTCGGTGAGCAGGGCGGTGCGCTCGCGGGCGCCGAGGAGCGCGGCCAGGGCGCGCTCGCGCAGCGTCTTTGCGTCCGGTTCCTGGCCGGTGCGCGGAGCAGGAGTGCCAGTCATCGGACCAAGCCCTTTCCGTACGGTCCCCGTGCCGGGTCGGGAAGATCGTCGGCCGGGCACCGGCCCCGGGCCACATAGCGCTCGTGGAAGGCGGCGACCGTACCGAGGACGTGGTCGCTCGCCCCGAGCCTGGGCAGCGCCTCCAACGCGGCCCGGAAGCAGACGGCCGCTGCCGCCGCGAGCTCCGGATCGCTCAGCCCGTCGCGGGCCGCGGCCGTCCAGAGCGGATTGCGGGGCGCCGCAGACGGCCCCGCGATCTCGCCCAGGGGCTTCACGGTGCGGTACACGGTTTCCGCCGCCTCCGGATCGTCGAACAGAGCGGTGGTGACGGCCAGCGGCACCAGCCAGCCGTCGGTGCCGCTCTGGGCGTCGATCATGCGCAGTTCCAGGTGCCCGCGCGGGCGCACCGGGGGGAAGAGCGTGGTGAGGTGATAGTCGAGATCGGCCCGTACCGGCGGCCTCGGCCCACCGCCGCGGATCCAGTCCCGGAACGTCAGACCGTCCGGCACGCCCCAGGGGCCGTCGCCGGTCCGGACGCACATCACGGGTGTGGCGAGCACATGGGAGGCCCAGGACTCCCGGGGCGAGAGGAGACCCCGCGGCGCGAGCGTCCTGTGCGGGTCGAGATCGGCCCACAGCGCCTGCCGGGTCGAACGCCAGCCCGTGCGCCGCCCCCGCTGGAACGGAGAATTGGCGAACGCGGCCACCAGTACCGCGCCCAGCAGATGTCCGAGCTGCCAGCGCCGTCCGTAGCCGAGCGGGCCCGGCTCCTCCTCCCCGGCGTCCAGACAGACCTGGACGGAGGCGGAGGTGCACATCATGGCGCGGCCACCGGGACCCGAGCGGTCGAGCGCGGTTTCCATGGCGTCGTAACGCGGTTCCCGGAGCAGACGACGGGGCGGGTGCCACGGGTCCACGCCGATCCCGGCCAGGGCGAGCCCGGCCCGGCCGAGGGTGTCGCGTACGGAGGCCAGATCGGCGGCCGTGGCGGCGATGCATGCCATCAGGGAGTCCGCGGGCCGGGAGCTCAGCTCCAGCTGACCGCCCGGTTCGAAGGTCAGGGCGGCGTCCAGCGGGGTCGCGCGCACGGCGTCCGCCGAGGCGCGCAGACGGTCGTGGGAGACGTCGGCTTCGGGATGTTCACGGTCGTGGATGAGCCATTCCAGCTCCACACCGACCGTACGGGGCGGACCCGTCTTGAAACATATGCCGCGCAGCAGATCCTCCGCCTCCTCCTCACCGAGGGGCGCGGGGTCGGAGGGCGGGCCGTGCCGGCCAAGAGTGTCCGGGGGCATGCTGGGCCTCCTCTTCGAGTGCTTCCTTCCCACCCAAACCCTTACCGGGAGTTCGCACAAGGGTGCCCCCGGGCGGCGGAAAACCGGTTGCGCCCATGCCGCCGAGGCACCCAGCATGCCCCGTATGCACCACACGGGGACGCGCCCATGAGCGCACGACTGCGCGGCATCGCGCGGGAGACCGAGACCATCGTGCTGGCCGGGCGCTACCGCACACCCGAGGGACGCGAGGTGACGATCGAGCGTGCCCTGGCCGCCGCCCTCTCCGGCACCCGGCTCTACGGCCCCGAGCCCGTACCCGTAGCCGTCCTGGACACCGACCGCAGCCCGGTCGTCGAGGTGACGGACGAGACGAGCCTGCAGGCGGCGCGGCGGATGACGGGCGAGGCGGCGGCCAAGGTCGCCGTGCTGAACTACGCCTCCGCCCGCAACCCCGGCGGCGGCTATCTGAACGGCGCACAGGCCCAGGAGGAGTCCCTGTGCCGCGGTTCCGCGCTCCACGCCACACTGCTGCGGGCCCCGGAGTTCTACGCACATCACCGCACCGAGCGCAGTGCCCTCTACACCGACCGGGTCATCCACTCACCCGGCGTGCCGGTCTTCCGCGACGACCGGGGGAGGCTGCTGGAGTCCCCGTACACCGCCGGATTCCTCACCTCACCCGCGCCCAACGCCGGAGTCGTCCGCCGCCGGGACCCCGGCCTGGCCCCTCGCATACCCGCCGCCCTGGCGAGCCGCGCCGAGCGGGTGCTCGAGGTCGCCGCCGTCCGCGGCTACCGGCGGCTGGTACTGGGCGCATGGGGCTGCGGCGTCTTCATGAACGACCCGGCCGAGGTGGCCGACGCCTTCCGTGTCCTGCTCACCGGCAGCGGCCGGTTCGCGGGCCACTTCGAGCAGATCGTGTTCGGAGTCCCGGACCGTGATCCCGATTCCGCCGTCCGGGCGGCCTTCATCCGGGCGTTCGGCGGTCAGCTCCAGCCGTAGCGTTCCCGCAGCCGCCCCACGACCAGGTCGTACCTGCCCCGGTCCAGCGCACAGGCCTCGCGCCGCATCCCGTCCTCGTGCACCCGCAGCACCCGGTCCAGATCCACCCAGGACGGCCGTCCCGAACTGTCCCACGGACCCGCGCCGAGCGCGATCCACTCATGGTCCCCCGCGTGCTGCTTGCTGGACAGCTGTACGGCGAGAAGGGTGCCCTCCTCCTCCCGGGCCACGACGAGAACCGGCCGGTCCTTGCCACGCCCGTCCCTCTCCTCGAACGGAACCCAGGTCCAGACGATCTCACCGGGGTCCGGGTCGCCGTCGCGGTCGGGGGCGTACGAGGTCCGGACGGGCCCCACATCGCGGGGTTCGGCCTCCGCGGTGGCGGCCGGGCCGCTGCGGCCGGGGAAGTCGGTCGTGCTGTCGCTGCTGTGGTTGGTGTGCTGGAACGTCATCGCAACACCGTAGGACCTGTACGGCCCGGTCCGTGGGGCGGGGCGGCGAAACGGGCCCAGACTCAACCTCATGATCGCGTCCCGGCCCGCCGCCCGGGTGAAGAGGCCCGGAAGACCGCCGGACGCCATGAGCCGGTCACCCGGGCAGACCGCCCGCGCCTCCGTACCGGCCGGCGCCGATGCGGCCGTACGGCGTGGACGCGTTCACCGGCCCGGTGCCGAGGCAGCGAGCAGACCGGGCCCGCAGATCCGGCTGACCGGTGCGCTGCGACATGCGCGGCAGGCCGCGCATGTCTAGCGTCGTCGGCATGAGCCATCCGCAGAGCTACGAGATCCTGCTGTTCCCGGAACCGGAGGAGCCCGCCGCGGGGGCGCCCGCACCCGGCACGGCCATCCGCTCCGCGGTCGTGGCAGCCACCGGGGACACCGGGGCCTCGGGCTACCCGCGCTACACCGGGGACGGCATGGAAGCGGACATCGACCCGGCCTCGCACACCGTGGAGGCCCTGCTGGTGGACGGTTCGGAGCTGGACTACGGCCTCACTGCCAGGATCGCCGAGCGCATCGGCGGGACGGAGGAAGCGGGGACGGGCGGAGCGGAGGGACACAGCGGCGGCGGAACGCCGCAGCCCCCCGCCGAGTAGGACGACGAGCAGGGCTGCCTCCCCGCCCCGGAACAGCCCGGAACGGCTGAACCCGCGCCGTCCCATGACGAAGGCCCGGCCGAGAGGGGCCGGGCCGTCATCACGTCTGCACGTCTGCCGCACGTCCGCAGGGACTACTGCTGCTCCTGTTGTGCCTGCTTCTGCTCCTCGACGGACTTGCGCACCTCGTCCATGTCCAGGTTGCGCGCCTGACCGATGACATCCTCCAGCGCGGACTCGGGGAGCGCCCCGGGCTGCGAGAAGACCGCCACGTTGTCGCGGACGATCATCAGCGTGGGAATGGACCGGATCTCGAAGGCAGCTGCCAGCTCCTGCTGCGCCTCCGTGTCGACCTTGGCGAAGACCAGGTCGGGGTGGCGCTCGGACGCCGAGTCGTAGACAGGGGCGAACTGCCGGCACGGACCGCACCAGGAAGCCCAGAAGTCGATCAGCAGGAATTCGTTGTCGTTCACGACCTGATCGAAGTTTTCCTTGGTGAGCTCTACGGTGCTCATACTCTGTACCTCTTCCTGGGACCGCTCGGACCTGTCCGGCACAACGGTGACGTCACTTGCGGTATTCCGCCTGCCCATGTGGCCGTGGCGCACACCCGCGAGGACACTGTTCCCATGAATGATGTCGCTGGTGTGCAGAGCAGGGAATACGACGTGGTCGTCATCGGGGCCGGCCCTGTGGGCGAGAACGTGGCGGACCGCGCCAGGGCAGCCGGACTGAGTACCGCGGTGATCGAGTCCGAGCTCATCGGCGGCGAGTGCTCGTACTGGGCGTGCATGCCCAGCAAGGCGCTGCTGCGTCCGGTCGTCGCCCGTGCCGACGCGCGCCGTGTCCCCGGCCTGAGCGGGGCGGTGCAGGGGCCGCTCGACGCTGACGCCGTCCTGGCCCACCGCGACGAGGAGACCTCCCACTGGAAGGACGACGGCCAGGTGGCCTGGCTGGAGTCCGTCGGCGCGGACATCTACCGCGGCACGGGCCGGCTGACCGGGGTCCGGCAGGTGTCCGTCACAGCCGCCGACGGATCGGAGCAGCACCTCACCGCGCGGCACGCCGTCGCCGTCTGCACCGGGAGCCGGGCCGTCGTCCCCGCACTGCCCGGCATCGCGGATGTCCGGCCGTGGACCAGCCGCGAGGCGACCAGCGCCAAGGAGGTGCCGGGCCGGCTCGTCGTCGTGGGCGGGGGAGTGGTCGGCGTGGAGATGGCCACCGCCTGGCAGGGGCTGGGCGCCGAGGTGACGATGCTGATCCGGGGCAAGCGGCTGCTCCCCAGGATGGAGCCCTTCGCGGGCGAGCTGGTCGCGGAGTCACTGACCGGCGCCGGTGTGCGGATCCTGACGGGAGTGTCGGCCAAGGACGTGCGCAGGGCGGGCCACGACGGTCCGGTCACCGTCGAACTGGACAACGGGGAACGGCTGGAGACCGACGAGATCCTCTTCGCCACCGGCCGTGCCCCCCGCACCGATGACCTCGGTCTCGACACGGTGGGCCTCGAACCCGGCTCCTGGCTCACCGTCGACGACAGCTGCCTGGTGGAGGACAGCGACTGGCTGTACGCGGTCGGCGATGTGAACCACCGTGCCCTGCTGACCCACCAGGGCAAGTACCAGGCCCGCATCGCGGGAGCCGCGATCGCGGCCCGCGCGCAGGGAACCCCTGCGCTGGAGACGGGCCGCTGGGGCGCGCACGCGGCCACCGCCGATCACGCCGCCGTCCCCCAGGTCGTGTTCACGGACCCGGAGGCCGCCTCGGTCGGCCTCACGCTCGCCGAGGCGGAAGCGGCGGGCCACCGGGTCCGCGCCGTCGACCACGACCTGGCCTCGGTCGCCGGCTCCGGCCTGTACGCACAGGAGTACAAGGGCCGGGCCAGGATGGTCGTCGACCTGGACCGCGAGATCCTGCTCGGCGTCACCTTCGTCGGACCGGGCATCGGCGAACTGCTGCACTCGGCGACGATCGCCGTGACCGGCGAAGTCCCGATCGGACGCCTGTGGCACGCGGTCCCCGCCTACCCGACGATCAGCGAGGTGTGGCTGCGGCTGCTGGAGACGTTTCGCGGGTGACAGCCGCCGCTGAGGACGGATGCCGCCTGCTTCAGCTGGCGCGCCGGCCGGGCGCTGCGCAGCCGGCCGGCGCGCCCTTGCCGCGTCGCCCCGGAGCCGCCGAGAGCCGGGACCGGCCACTCCGGAGCCGAAACGAACAACCGATCCTCGACGAGCCACAACGATCGGTTGTGCACACCTAAGGTGAACCGGTGGACACCGAGGCACTGCGATCATTCGTCCGGGCGGCCCAGCTCGGACAGCTGCGACACGCGGCCGATGAGCTGGGCGTGACCCAACAGGCGGTTTCCAAGCGGATCGCCGCCCTGGAGCGCGAGCTGGAAGTCCGTCTGTTCACGCGTACCGCCCGAGGAGTCGAGCTGACGCTCGACGGTCAGGCATTTCTCCCCCACGCGCGGGGCATCGTCGCCGACGTCGAGCGCGCCGTCACCGCGGTGAGGCCGGGTTCCCGGGCGCTGCGGATCGATGTCCTCGGCCTGCGGAGCGCGCAGGCCGTTGTTCTGCACGACCACTGGCGATCACATCCCGAGACCGACCTCGATGTGGTGACCCTCCGGGTCGACGACCCGCGCACGGCCGTCGCGGCCATCGAAGCAGGCGATATCGACGCGTCGTTCCGTACCGTCACCGACCCGGCCGCACTGCCCCCCGGCGTGCACATGATGCACGCCTTCGATTCCCCGCTGGAGCTTCTCGTCGGCCCGGGACATCCGCTCGCCTCCGCGCGGAGTCTGACGCCACCGCAGTTGCGGAAGCACCGGATATGGGTGCCGGGTATCGCGCCCCGGAGCGAACGGGCGGAGTTCTACGATCAGCTCGCCACCGACTTCGACCTGCGGATCGACGCGGCGGGACCGCACTTCGGGGACGAAGTACTTCTCGACACCCTCGCGGGTTCCGTGGACGTGGCCACCCTCGTGGGGGCGCGCGACCGGTACAACTGGCCGACGGACCACGACCTGCGCCGTATCCCTGTCGTGGACCCGGTCCTCGCGTACCCGCTCTCCCTCGTTCTTCCCGCAACGAATCCGCATCCAGGGCTCCGTGGAATCATCACCCACCTCGGGAGTCTGCCAAGACTCCCTGGAACGGTCTGGCTCCCGTCCTGGGCAACGACGCCGCGGGGCGGCGGCAGCGACACCGCGAACGGCCCCGGGACCAGGTCCTGGCACAGGTGACCCGGCTCTCCGCTGCCGGCAGTTGCCTCCACCAGCGCCTGGTGCCTCTTTCCAGCCACCGGTACACCAGAAAGGGATGTGACATGTCCGGCGACCGCCTCATGCGTATCCGTAGCACCGAGTTCCAGGCCATGGCGGAGAGGGTCCTGCGGGTCACCGAACTCACCACGCGCCTGAACGTCCTGCCCTTCGAGGACGAAGCGCGCAAGGCGGAACTGTTCGAACAGATCCTCGGCAGCCCGCTGCCGGCGAAAGTCACGATCTATCCCCCCTTCTACACCGACCACGGGCTCAACCTGGACCTCGCGGAGCGCGTGTTCATCAACCAGAACTGCACGTTCCTGGACTACGCCGGCATCCGGCTCGGCGAGCGTGTGATGGTCGGCCCGAAGGCCACGTTCATCACCGTCGGCCACCCGGTCGATCCTGTGGAACGACGGGGGTGGCTGAGCGGCGCGCCCATCGATGTGGCGGAGAACGTGTGGATCGGCGCCGGTGCCACGATCCTTCCTGGTGTGAGCATCGGGCGTGATGCCGTGGTCGCCGCCGGGGCGGTCGTGACCGACGACGTTCCGCCGGCGAGCCTGGTGACCGGCAGCAAGGCAACTGTGAACCGACGGTGGTGAGGGCCCGACCCGGATCGCTCATCCCGCGGGCGGCGGGACTCGGACAGGTTCCGCGCCTGTCAGGTCTCTCTTTCCAGGGCCCGCTCGTCCCCCGGACCGGCCTCTGCGGTGGACCGGATGCAGGATGTCGAGGGCAACGAGTTCTGTCTCGACTGAGCGGCCGTGAACGTGACACCCTCGACGGGCGGCCGGATCGGCCGGGCGAGGGCCAGGCAAAGCAGAGCCGCCCACGATCAGTGGTGAACCGCTGGGCCTCGGGGCGCCCTCGCGGGCCGACCAGGTAGGGGGAAGGTGCGGGCATGCAGGCAGGGAGGACGGAGCATGAGGAGCTCCATGCTCTGAAGGACGCGTACGAGGCCTTCGCGGGCGTGGTGAGCTCACTCGGTGAGGAGGAGTCCTGGCTGCCGAGCGGGTGCGCGGGGTGGGCCGTGCGTGATCTCCTCTTCCACTGCGTGGGCGACGCGCAAAGAGGGCTGGTGGCACTGCATACACCCGCTGATGGGCCTGCAGACCGTGATGCCGTCACCTACTGGGCGAACTGGCAGCCGGGCACGGCAGGTGCGGCGGACGAGCAGCGGCACGCCCGGGTGGCCGCCAGCATGTTCCTGGAGTTCGAGCAGTTGCGGGAGCTGCACCTGGCCACCGCAGCAGCAGTCGTCACCGCGGCTGAGCGCAGTGATCCCCAGCAGTTCGTCAGGACGCAGGGGCATGTGCTCACCGCCGCTGCTCTGATGGCGACCCTGTCCGTCGAGGCCACGATCCATCACCTCGACCTCGTCGCCCACCTTCCGGCAGGCGCGCCCCGGCCGGGCGCCGCCGGACTGGCGTGTGTACGGGGCACCATCGACGGCCTGCTCGGTCGTCCGGTACCCGTGGACTGGAGCGATGAGCACTACGCGCTGGCCGCCACCGGCCGGTTGCGGCTGACCGCCGCGGAGAAACACCGGCTCGGCGCCGACGCCGGCCGGTTCCCGCTCTTCGGGTGACCGCTGTGGCGGGAGGACGACAACAAGGCCGCACATGCGCGGTCCGTGCCGGTCGGTGTGCTCCGTGGCTGACGAGCAGGGTGCCTCGCACGAGCTGGACGCCCAGGTCTCCGTACGCTGACGGTGACCCCCATGAGCGGACCCGCCCCTGTCCCTGCCGGCCCGGCGCTCGGTTTCCTTTCAGGCGGTGAGGAGGGAGTCGTCCTCCGGGCGCGCTCCTGGCAGCCGATGACGTGCGGCAACGAGAGCGGAGTCGACGTCCCTGGTGCCTGTGGCCACACAGAGTGTGTAGGCGATGTCGTCCATCCGCTGCTGCACCTCCGCGTCGCCGTCCTCCGCGCGCAGTATGCGCAGCGTGTCGTACTGCTCGACCAGGTTCCGCAGCACCGCGGGGTGGGCCATCAGCACCTTGAGTCTCCTTCTCACCCTTGCTCACGAGTCATTCGCCGACCCGCTTACCCCAGGACCTCACCCCTACACCACCCGTGCTGTGACGCTGCCGCCAGCGACTGCCGGGGCCATGGCCTCGGTCGTGTTCCACGGCCTGCGCCGGGGCGGCCGTTCACCGGGCCGGGCATCGGCATGTTCCGCTCCGTCGCGGGTAGACGAGCGCCTGTTCTCCGACGTGTGCGAGTGAGGGGCGGGAAAATGAGGCTTCTGCGGTACAGAATTCGCCGGGCTCTGCGCGGTCTCACAGCTTTGGGCGTGGTGGCGGGGCGACCGGCCCCCGCATCGCATGGGCGTTCTGCGGCTTCGAAAGCTGAGAACGCGGTGGTGATCTGAGCGCTGGTCAGGTGGGGAGGAACGGTGGCAGGGCGCTTCGGCGTCGCACCCCGCCACCGTCACCGGCCCGGTTCCGCGGCCGGTTCCGACGCCACCGCCTCCCGCGGTGACGACGGAGTCGGGAGGTGCTCAGCCGGGCAGGTTCCACTTCTGGTTGGTGGCGGCGAGGCAGGTCCACAGGTGGAGTCTGGTGCCGTCGGTGGAGGAGACGCCGGAGGCGTCGAGGCACTTGCCGGATTGCGGGTTCTTCAGGGTGCCGTCGGTCTGGGGCACCCATTTCTGGGCGCCGGTGTCGTTGCAGCC
>NZ_DATMVN010000586.1:0-2094 GCF_035563135.1 Streptomyces sp. | reverse complement strand
CAGCAGGCCCAGGGCGATCATGCCGAGGCCGAGGACGAGGTGCAGCCAGTCGTCCGCGCCGTTGAGCGGCACGAAGTTGGCGCTGCTGTGGTGCCCGACAAACATGCCGTACAACCACAGGACCAGGTAGACGGCGCCACCGGCCAGCAGGAACGTCCGCGCCGCGGAGGCGGTGCGCGCCATGGCCACCCCGGCCACGCCGAAGGCCAGGTGGACCAGGTTGTGCAGGATCGAGATCTGGAAGACGCCCAGCAGCTTGGCCTCGGAGTCGTGGGAGGCGAACTTCATGGTGTCGTAGCCCGTGGTGATCCCCGGGACGAATCCGAGCACCCCCACGAGAAGGAACACCGCCCCGACGATCACCGCGGCCTGCTGGACCGGGGTGCGGGCGTTGGGTGTCGTACGGGTACGCATGGTCATCGTGGTGTTCCTTTCTCAGGGGCCTGTTCCAGTGAGCGGCGGATACCCCGTCAACCGCGCGCTATCGCCGGGAAAAACGACGGGTACGACGGAATGTGGCCCCAGCCGCCTTACCGCGTACGGTCCTGCCGAGTCGACGACCGACGTCCCGGCACCGGGACGCCGGCCCTTTTCACCGGAAGAGGGCGGCGCGCTACCGGCGCCCATGCACCACAGTGGCGGCCGCGGCGGCGGCGAGCAACCCGACGAGGAAGGCGAGCCTCCTCCTGCCCGAGGTCGTCCGCGTGCTCGGACCGGCCATGTCGCGGACCCGGTCGTAGCCGCTCAGGGGCACCCCGAGGAACGCGTTGCCCGGGGGCCGCCGGGGGACGGCGGGATGCGGGTGGGTGGGGGCGCTCCTGCGCACGGCCTCCCAGGCCACGCCGAGCCGACGCAGCCGGGCGGGACCCAGCGCGTCCTGCAGCCGGGGCAGCAGTTCGTCCTCCTCGTCCCTGATGTCCTCCCGTATCAGGGCGAAGACCTGCTGCACCTTCTCCTCGCGTTTCGGGTCCCGCGGGTCAAGGCGTTCGATCTCGGAAGTGAGATCGTTGATCTGCTGGTGCTCCTCCTCGACGCTCGCGGTCAGCTCCTCGCCGCCCGGGACGCCGCGCCGGACGACCGGCCAGAGCACGGTCTCCTCGGCAAATGCGTGGCTGAAGACAAGCTGGACGATCTCCTTGAGGGTCTGTTCTCGCTCCTCGGGATCCGTCAGCACGTGGTACCGGTCCATCAGCCGGTCCATCTCGGCGTGGTCGCGGCGCTGCCGTGACAGCACGCTGCCACCTCCGCCCAACTGTTCGACCGTTTGGTCCTTGATGGTCCTCGCCATGTCGCGGCCCGTCCTCAGTCCCCGGCCGTGTCTACGGCGCCGGTCTCGTCCGGTTCGCGCTCGCCCTCGGCCTGGGACGGTGTCGTACGTTGCGCCTCGGAGGGGCCGGACGTCGATGGGACATCGGCCGTCCCGGGGGCCGGCTCACGCTCACCCTCGGCCTGCGACGGTGTCTGTTCACTCATGGGTCGGCCTCCGGCCGTGGTGTCGTTGTGGGGGTGGTGCGGGTGGCCCCGCTCAGCCACCAGGTACCCGGGCCATGTCGTCCCACTCGGGCATCGGCGGATACATGGGTCAGCTGCCTGCGAACAGGACGGCTCTGTCCTTGTCGCCGGTTGCGGGAAGCAACCAACGCCAAGCCGCCGACCAGAATGAATGTCAGGTTGGGAAAGGCCGCCGACTGGGCCACCGACCGGTCAAGTTCACGATCGAATTCTATGGGCATCTGCTGTGGAGCGCCTGGGGCCGTTGTCATGCGGTTCTGCGGAACGCTATGTGGCCTGCCCTCTCGCCATGACGCCCCAGGCTGAGGCAGCGGCCAGCCTGGGGCGCCTCACACAGGCGGCTTGAGGGGCGGCCAACGGGGCGTCTGAGCTGCACGGTGCTGGGACGGAACTCCCGTGCTGGGATCGTGCTGGGATGGCATGGGAACGCCCGTGCTGGGTTTCGGACAGTGCGCTGTCCGGTGCTCCGGTAAGAGGACTGTAAAACGTTCGGCTCTGGCCCGTAATCGGTGGTAACGAAGGGTGATGGTTGTCGTTGGCATGGTGTGCGCGATGTCAATGAGCTTGTGGCGGTGGTGTTTT
>NZ_DATMVN010000585.1:0-10213 GCF_035563135.1 Streptomyces sp. | reverse complement strand
GGCCCCGGCCGGGCAGGCACACGTCGTCCGGCCGCATCCCGGTGGAAGGATCAGGCGTGGACAGCGAGAGCACACGGCGTTTCGTGGTGCAGATCCACGACGCCCGGCGTATGCATTTCGACTTCCGTCTCGAGGTCGACGGCGTCCTGAAGTCCTGGGCCGTGCCGCGCGGCCCCTCGGACAACCCGAGCGACAAGCGGCTGGCCGTGCCGACGGACGACCACCCCCTGGAATACCGCGAGTTCGAGGGGGTCATTCCACAGGACGAACGGGGCAGCGGCACCGTGATCGTCTGGGACCAGGGCACCTACCGCCCCACCAGCCACGACCTCGCGGGCGCCCCCGTCCCGTTCGCCGAGTCCCTGGAGCACGGGCACGCCACGTTCTGGCTCGACGGGGCGAAGCTGCACGGCGAATTCGCGCTCACCCGTTTCCACATCGACGACGAGGACGGGATCCGGGGGCCGGAGGCCTGGCTGCTGATCAAGGCCGACGACCGCCAGGCCGTCCACGACCGGCCGGGCACCCCCGATCCGTATCACGCCCGCTCGGCCCGCACCGGCCGCACACTGCACCAGGTCGCCTCGGCGGAGCCGGAGAGCGCCCGCTGAGAACTCACGGCTGGAGCGGCGAGTCCTCTTCACCGGTGAGCCGCTCCAGGAGAGCTGCGTAGCGGGGGCGCCTGTCGGGGCGGGCGTGCCCGATGGCGTGCCGCAGAGCGGGAACCGCGGCGCCGCCCCTCAGCAGCACGCAGAAGTCCCGGTCACCGTCGGACATCAGGTGTGTACGGGACGGTCCGGCCGACGAAATACCCGCGCCTTCAGTTGCCCGGCCGGCCCACGGCACCGGCCCGGGGCCGGCCACCAGCCGGACCAGGCGGGCGGCTGCGTCGCCGGCACGGCTGTTCCCCGCGGTCCTGGACCGGCTCCGCGTCCGCGTGCTCCGGGGCGTGGACGAACCGGAGCACGCGGACATCCGGAGCACGCGGACACGGAGCCCCCGTCCGTGTGCCGACGGCAAGGAAGAAGCGGCCTCAGAAGGCCAGGGCTCACTCCCGCTCACCGGTCAGGAACGGTTCTTGACGGAGGCCAGGTGGGCGAACACCACGACGTTGTCCTCGTAGTCCTTCTTCTTCTTGTCGTAGACACCACCGCAGGTGATCAGCCGCAGCTGGGCGGTGCCGTCGTCGGCGTAGACCCGCTCACTCGGGAAGTCCGCCTTACTGAACGTCTCGACCGAGTCGACCTTGAAGGTGGCGACAGTACCGTCCTGACGGGTGATGTCCACGGTGTTGCCGGCCTTGAGCGTGCTGAGCAGCAGGAACACGGCGGGGCCGGTCTTGGTGTCGACATGCCCGGCCACCACCGAGGTGCCCCGCTCTCCGGGAGTGGCGCCGTCCTTGAACCAGCCCGCCAGATTCGCGTCGTTCGCGGGCGGCGCGTCCAGTTGCCCGGAGGGGCCGATGGACAAGGGCGTGAAGGGGGCGTCGACCGCGATCGACTCGATCGAGATCCGCTCGGGTTCGGACCGGGGCAACCCGAGCGGTGCGGCGGAAGCCGCCGGGGCGGGCGTGGCAGATGCCGAGGCTGCGGGGAGGGACACCACCGCGGGAGCGGGCGGGACTCCTGCTGATGCGTCGAAGGAGTTGTAGACGAGGAGGAAGCCCAGCCCCACCGCCGCGACGGGCCACAGCAGGGAACGGCCGAGGGCAGGGGTGGCGGGGTCTGGGTCGGACGGCTGCGGGGCGGCCATGCGCATGCTGCCTTTCACGTACGGGAGGGGCGGGTGGCTGTACGGGGAAATCGACGCGGCCACCGCCCCGGGGAGGAGCGGCGGCCACGACAGGGTTCATCCAGCGGTGCGGCGCGTCGTTCAGACGGCCGCGGTACCCGAGGCGTTGCGGCGGCGCAGCTTGTACGCGACGGCGCCCAGGCCACCGAGCATCAGCACCGAACCGGCGGCCAGACCGCTGCCGGAGAGCGCCATCGCGCCACCGCCGGTGTGCACGCCGCCCTCGGGCTTCTCGTGCTTCCAGGTCTTCTCACCGTCCGTGCTGCTACCGGACTCCTTGTCCTTCTCCCAGCCACCGGAGCCGGACTCCTCGTCCTTCTCCCAGCCACCGGACCCGGACTCCTTGTCCTTCTGCCAGTCCTCGGAGCCGGACTCCTTGTCCTTCTGCCAGTCCTCGGCCGACACGCCGGCCAGCGCACCGCCACCGGCGTGCACACCACCCTCGGGCTTCTCGTGCTTCCACGAGTCCGGCTTCTCACGGTCGTCATTGCTGCCGGACCCGGACTCCCTGTCCGACTCCTCGCCCTTGTCCTTGTCCTCGCCCTTGTCCTTGTCCTTGTCCTTGTCCTTGTCCTCGTCCTTGTCCTCGTCCTTGTTCTCGTCCTTGTTCTCGTCCCTGTTCTCGTCCTTGTCCTTCTGCCAGTCGTCGGCCGACACGCCGGCCAGCGCACCGCCACCGGCGTGCACACCGCCCTCGGGCTTGTCGTGCTTCCACGAGTCCGGCTTCTCACGGTCGTCGTTGCTGCTGGCGGAGGAGCCGCTGTCCTTGTCCCAGTCGTCCGCCGAGGTCACGGCGTAAGCGGCGGGGGCGGAGACCGCGAGGACCGCCGTGACGGCGGCCGATGCGAACAGGGTGCGGGCAGAGCGCATGGATACACAGTCCTTTCGCCACCCCCGCGCTGGCCGACTGGTTGTCGGCTCATCGGATCACGGGTGCGACGTGATCCACCGTCAGCTGAAATCCGGAGGCGCACCACTCGGGAGGGCCGCATTCGAGCGACACGGTGGGCTCATCGTGTGACAGGTGACCAGATGTCACCCGTTGGACGGCACGCCACGCCGGAAGGAGGTTTGGGAGAAGACGATCATCCATGCAGAAGCTTTTTGCGGATGCGTGGAGTCACGGCCGAAGTGCCGTCACCGGCGCCGGGAGGCCTCGCGTACCCGTGGCCCAGGGTGGCCACGGGCTGCGCCGGGTGGCAGCGGACCGGCTGCCACCACGACACCGCCCGTGGAGAGCACGAGGTACACACGTCCACCGGCCTCGGCGGTGGCCGACGGGCAGCTCACGGTCCCACCGTCCGCCACTTCCTGAATCCGTGATCCGCCGGACATCACGCCTCCTCACCGAGGAGGGTCAGCCGGAGGGGCCGTCGCGAGGGCCGGCCGGAGGGGCCGTCGCGACGGCGGAGCCCATAGTTCTTGGCGACAACGAGCCCTGATACATCCACCCTTGCACATCTCTTGACGCGTTCGCAACAAGGGGTGGAGTATCTCGCACAGTCGGAGAGAGCGCTCTCTGGCGTGCGCGTCGTGTATCCGCCCCACGGCTCAGGAGATCCCATGTACGCACCTCCGAACCCCCACAGACCCCCTTCGGCACCGCCCGGAAGACGCACCGGAGTGCTGGCCGCCCTCGCCGGTCTCGTGCTCTCGCTCCTGGTCTTCATCCCCCAGGCCCCCGCGAGCGCCGCCCCCGCGCTCCTCTCCCAGGGCAAGGCGGTGACCGCGTCCAGCCAGGAGAACGGCGGCACGACCGCCGCCTCCGCGGTGGACGGCGACAACGGAACCCGCTGGGCGAGCGCCTTCTCCGACCCGCAGTGGATCAAGATCGACCTGGGCACCGCCGCCTCGGTGAGCCAGATCGTGCTGCGGTGGGAGGCCGCTTACGCCACCGGCTACCGGATCGAGTTCTCCTCGGACAACAGCAGTTGGAGCACCGCCTACTCCACCACCACCGGCCCCGGAGGCACCGAGACGCTCAATGTCTCCGGCACCGCCCGCTACGTCCGGCTGACCGGCACCACCCGCGCCACCGGATACGGCTACTCCCTCTGGGAGTTCCAGGTGTTCGGCACGACCGGTGGAGGCGGCCCGCAGATTCCTGGCGGCGGCGACCTCGGGCCGAACGTACTGGTCTTCGACCCCTCGACCCCGAACATCCAGGGCAAGGTCGACGAGATCTTCAAGAAGCAGGAGTCCGCACAGTTCGGGACGGACCGCTACGCCCTGATGTTCAAGCCGGGCACCTACAACAACATCAATGCCCAGATCGGCTTCTACACCTCCATCGCGGGCCTCGGTCTCAAACCCGACGACACGACCTTCAACGGTGATGTCACCGTCGACGCCGGCTGGTTCAACGGCAACGCCACCCAGAACTTCTGGCGTTCGGCCGAGAACCTCGCCCTGAACCCGGTCAGCGGGACCAACCGCTGGGCCGTCTCCCAGGCCGCGCCCTTCCGCCGCATGCACGTCAAGGGCGGTCTCAACCTCGCCCCGAACGGTTACGGCTGGGCCAGTGGCGGCTACATCGCCGACAGCAAGATCGACGGCCAGGTCGGCCCCTACTCCCAGCAGCAGTGGTACACCCGCGACAGCTCCATCGGCGGCTGGACCAACGGCGTATGGAACATGACGTTCTCCGGCGTCGAGGGCGCTCCCGCGCAGAGCTTCCCCGAACCGCCCTACACCACTCTGAACAACACCCCGGTCTCCCGCGAGAAGCCCTTCCTCTACCTCGACGGCAACGCCTACAAGGTCTTCGTCCCCGCCAAGCGCACCAACGCACGCGGCGTCTCCTGGAACGGCACCCCGCAGGGCGAATCGATCCCGCTGAGCCAGTTCTACGTGGTCAAGCCGGGCGCGACCGCGCAGACCATCAACGCAGCGGTGCGACAGGGCCTGCACCTGCTGTTCACCCCGGGCGTCTACCACGTCGACGAGCCCATCGAGATCAACCGCGCCAACACGGTCGCCCTGGGCCTGGGCCTCGCCACGATCATCCCGGACAACGGGGTGACCGCCCTCAAGGTCGGCGATGTCGACGGCGTCAAGCTCGCCGGACTCCTGGTGGACGCCGGAACCCAGAACTCCTCGGTGCTCGTCGAGGTGGGCCCCGCGGGAGCATCGGCAGACCACTCCGCCAACCCGACCAGCCTTCAGGACGTGTTCGTCCGCGTCGGTGGCGCGGGCGCCGGCAAGGCGACCACCGCCATGGTGGTCAACAGCGACGACACGATCATCGACCACACCTGGCTGTGGCGCGCCGACCACGGTGACGGGGTCGGCTGGGAGACCAACCGGTCCGACTACGGCCTCCGGGTGAACGGGGACGACGTGCTGGCCACCGGCCTGTTCGTCGAACACTTCAACAAGTACGACGTCCAGTGGTACGGCGAGAACGGAAGGACGATCTTCTTCCAGAACGAGAAGGCGTACGACGCACCCGACCAGGCCGCCATCCAGAACGGTGACATCAAGGGGTACGCCGCCTACAAGGTCGCCGACTCCGTCACCACCCACGAGGGCTGGGGCATGGGCAGCTACTGCTACTACAACGTCGACCCGACCATCCGCCAGCAGCACGGCTTCCAGGCTCCGGTGAAACCCGGAGTGAAATTCCACGGCCTGCTCGTCGTGTCCCTCGGTGGCAACGGCCAGTACGACCACGTCATCAACAACACCGGATCCCCCACATCCGGTACGTCGACCATCCCCTCCCAGGTGGTGTCCTTTCCCTGAGCCGGGATGAGATGAGCGGAGTCGGCTCATCGGACGGGCGGCGCGGAGCCCGGCAGTCACTCCCTGCCGGGCTCCGCGTCATGTCGCGCGGCTCACAGCCCGCTCACGGCCCGTGCCCTCCCGCCGTTCACGCCCCGAACAGCGCCTTCAGATGCGCGGGCGGTTCCGGGCCGTGAACCGGGCCGGGCCCCTGCCGGGCTCCGCCCCGCGAGCATCAGCCGACGGTGCAGGCCTCACCGCCCAGCGTGAACGCGCCCGGCTCGGCGCTGCCACCCGTCGATGTGCCGGTGAAACCGAAGCCCGCCGAGGAACCCGGCGCCACCTTGCCGTTCCAGCCGGCGTTCGTCGCTGTCACCTTCGCCCCGTCCTGCCGGTGGGAGGCGTTCCACATCTGGGTGATCTTCTGGTCCCCCGGGAAGGACCAGCCCAGCTGCCAGCCGTCGTAGGCCGTGGCGCCGGTGTTGGTGACCGTCACCTCGGCCTGGAAGCCGCCCGACCACTGGTTGGTGACCTTGTACGTCACCGAGCAGTCGGCCTCCACCGGCGGCTCTGTCGGGTCGGGGTCGGGGTCCGGTTCCGTGCCTCCGCCATCACTGTCGGAGGACTCGCCGATCTGGATGCCCCGGCCGTTCGTGGAGACGTACACCCGGCCGTAGACCCGGGGGTCTCCGGTGATCGCCGCGCCGGTCCAGGCCCACTGGTGCGCGTCGTCGTTGATCCGCGTCCAGCCGGCACCCATGTCCGTCGACCGGAAGATGCCGCGCACCCCACCGATCTTCGCGCTGACGAAGACGGTCCGGTACGAGGCCCCGGAGGCCGCCTTGCCGAATCCGACGCTGTCCGCCTGCTCCACCCCGGAGAACTTGGTGAAGCTCGTGCCGGAGTCGGTGGAGCGCCAGAGCCCGTACGCGCCTGTCGGGGCGCCGCCTGCGAGCCAGATGTCGCCCTCCGCGCCGGGCAGAGCCTTGAAGCGGACGTTGCCTTCCGCCGGCAGCCCCTTCGCCTTCGCGGTGAACGTCGCTCCGCCGTCGGTCGACACGTAGAAGGTGCCGGCCTTGAACCCGTAGAACTTCTTCGGGTTCTCGCGGTCCGACTCGACCGTCGCCCCGGCCGGGATTCCGGTGGAGGCGGTCCAGGAGTTGCCGTATCCGGTGGTGCGGTGGACGGCCGCGCCGTCCGGGCTCCAGACGAATCCGCTGCCGTCCGCCGCCGCGGCGACCGTGCCGCCGCCGGTGACCCCGGCGGGCTCGGAACCCTGGAACCAGTTGGCGCCGTTGTCGGTGGAGAAGCCGATGTGCGGAGCGGCGTCGGCGTTGCCGACCCGTACGACCGTGTCCGGGGCCGCTTCGGCGAAGTCCAGGCTGGTGGTCGAGTCGAGGTTCGGCGAGGTGAACATCATGGCGGGCACCGCATCGAGATCCGTGTGCCGGAAACCGCCGATGTCACCGAGCGCACTCAGCAGCGGCGCGCCGGAGGGCGGGCTCGCCAGGTCGTTGACTGCTGTCTCCTCCAGGCCCTTCACCATGGGCGTGATCTTGAACTGGCCGCCGGAGTCCCAGGACGTGAGGTCCTCCGTGCCGTAGACCGTCGCGCCCGTGCCGTACATCATCCGGTCCGAGTCGAACGGGTCGATCTCCAGGGACTCCGTCATCCAGCCCAGCTTGGGCGCGGTCTCCGGCGGGGACGGATCGGCGCCCCAGCTGAGCCAGGGCACGGAGGAGACGTCCATGGTGTAGCGGTTGGAGCGGTTCGGATAGCTCGTGTATTCCCACGCCTGGGTCCACGTCGCACCGCTGTCGGTGGAACGGAAGATCTGGGTGTCGGGCCACCATGAGCTGTAGGCGGTCGCCATCAGGGTCCCGGGCTGCTGCCGGTCGACGGAGAGGCCGCTGAAGCCGTAATAGGTGTCGGCCTCCGCCACGGGACTGACGTCCGTCCACGCACCGGATTCCGTGTCGTAGCGCCAGATCTGCCCCTTGGCTCCGTCGTACGGCCCGCCCGTGTCACTCAGCGTCAGGTAGAGGTGGCCCGTCGAGGAGTCCAGGACACCCTTGTGCGCGAGGTATCCGGTGGGCTGTCCGGCGATCCTGGACCACGTGCCGCCGCCGTCGGTGGAGCGGTAGACGGTGTTCTCCTTGTCGGCCACACCGACGTAGATGTCCTGGGTGGCACTGCCCGCGCTGCCGGAGCGCTCGTCGAACGTCACCCACACGATGCCCTGGTTGTCGTTGCCGTAGCCGCTGGTGTCGGACGGGTCCTGCGCGTAGTTGCCGGGATTCGGGAAGGCGGTGACCTCCGACCAGGTGACCCCCGAGTCGGTGGACCGCCACAGCCCGTTGCCGCTGGGGGCGCCGAGGTACAGCACGGAGTTCTTGTTGGGGTCGACCGCGAGCCGCTCCCCCATCCCGCGTCCGGGCATGTTGCCGCCGAGCTTGAACGGCAGTGCGGCCGCCTTCCAGGAGGCGCCGCGGTCCGCCGAACGCAGAACCGCTCCGCTCGTCGGGTCCCAGCTGTTGGTGTACGTGCCGACGGCGGCGTACACGTTGTCGGGATCGGCCGTGTCGGAGGCCAGGCTCACCACCCCCGACCAGCCCCAGCGGTCCCAGTCCACCCAGTCCAGCAGCGGGGTCCACTTCTTGCCCGCCTGGTCCCAGCGGTAGGCGCCGCCGATGTCGGTGCGCGCGTAGGCGAGATTCTTCTCGGACCGGTTGAAGACGATGCCCGGTACGAAGCCACCGCCGTCGATCCGTGCGTTCTTCCAGGTGTAGGTGTCCGCCGCGATGGACACATCCGATGCTTCGGCCGGGGCGGGCCCCTCGTCCGAGCGTGCCACCGCCGGGTCACCGGCGACCGACAACCCGGCGGCAAGGGCGAGCGCCGCCACCAGGGCGGCGATGGGTCTGGTGCTCAAGCGCACGGAAACGTCCTCTCCGAGCTGGACCGCCGCGCAGCGGCGGTACGGAAACGAACAGAGATGGGAGCGCTCCCATAAAGCATCCCGATGGTAGCGCCGCACGTCGTCCGAGAGAAGAGGGATGCGGCCGTTTCATCGGATGAATCGGACCACCCCTCCATCCACCCCCGGCCGGCCGGCCCCGCGGTCGATCACACCGCCGACCGCCGCCGAGAAAGGCGACACGCCTTCTCCACACTTCCGCAGACGACGTGAGGCCGTGGACACACAGACCTGCAAACGCTCCATAAACGCGCCATCCATTCGCAGAGGGCGCACAAAAAAGGGAGCCACGCTCAGCTTCCACAAGGGCGTGAATACCGACAGCTTCCGAACTCCACCGACGGTGCGCATCGCATGCCCCTGGAATTGCACGGGCATCAGGAACGGAGAAACCTGCACACGGCGTACGCACATCGATCACGTGTTCAGGCACGAAACAGCAGGTCCGAGACGCGCAGTGAGTCGCTTGGGGAGGAAACGCCCCAATTCTGGGACATGAGGTCGCAACGGCGCGGAATGCATGCGGTGAAGCTCGTGGAGAAATCTCCGCCATGGAATGAACACTTCTGCACGTAAGTCGATTCCAATGGGCCGACAGCCACATATCCGCCGTAGTTCGATTGGCTGTGCGAGGCACAGGCGTGCTTTGATCCTGGGCCATACGGAGGCCGCACCACGGGTTTCCGTAGAAAAGCAATTTCCGTACGAAGGGCAGCGCTCATCATGAACTACACCCCCCAGGTCGAGACCGCCGAGATCTCCGACAGCGACCTCGACAACGTCTCGGGCGGCCTCGTCGGCGGCCTCCTCGGCAACGTCACGGGCACCGTGGAGAGCATCGTCCCGGTCGCCGGCGTCGTCGGCTCGGTCACCGGTCTCGTCGAGTCCGCCACCGGCGTGAACACCGGCGCGGTCACCGGTCTGGCCTCCGGCCTGACCGCCGGTCTCTGAGACACGGCAGCACCCACCGAGCCCCGGAACCCATCGGTTCCGGGGCTCGGTGCCGACCGCTGACAGGTGAGGGAAGAGTTACGTGCAGTTCCGCCAACAGGCCCTTTCCAAGCTGCAGTCGCCCGAACAGCTCGATCTTCCGGTGCGCTTCGCCCGCCCGCAGGGTCTGCTCGTCCTCTGTGTCACCGTCGCCGTGATGGCCGCCGCCGCCTTCTGGGCCGTGACGGGTTCCGTCGCCAGCACACTCGACGCGCCCGGCATCCTCACGCACTCCCGCGGCAGTTACATCCTCCAGAGCCCCGTCGCCGGACAGATCACCGAGGTCCTCGCCGACGAAGGCCAGACCCTGCCCCGGGACTCCCCCCTCCTCAAGGTCCGTACGGAGCAGGGAGAACGCGTCGTCCGTACGATCGACGCGGGCCGGCTCACCTCGGTGACGGCCACGATCGGCGCGGTGATCACCACCGGCGCGGACGTGGCGAGCGTCGAACGGATCGACGGCGCCGACGATCCGCTGGTCGTCCTGCTGTACGTGTCCGGGAGCAGTGCCGCCTCGGTCCCGGTCGGCGCCTCCGTCGACCTGACCGTCCAGTCCGTGCCCGCCCAGCAGTACGGGGTGCTGCGCGGCAAGGTCGCCGCGGTGGGCGGGACCGCGCAGACGCAGCAGCAGATCACCCGCTTCCTCGGTGACGCCCAGCTCGGCGAGCAGTTCTCGAAGCACGGACGGCCGTTGGCGGTCCTGGTGAAGATCGAGCGATCGGACTCCACCGA
>NZ_DATMVN010000584.1:0-6697 GCF_035563135.1 Streptomyces sp. | reverse complement strand
GGCCGGAAGGCTCTCGGCCGTCGATGTGGCGGCCGCCGCGGCGGCCGGCGACCCCGCGGCACTGGACCTGATCCGTGAGGGCGGCAACCGGGTCGGCCAGGTCATCGCCGGACTCGTCAGCTTCTTCAATCCGGGCCTCGTCGTGATCGGCGGCGGGGTGACAGGACTCGGCCACAATCTGCTGGCCAGCGTCCGCACCCAGGTCTACCGGCAGTCCCTGCCGCTGGCCACGGGCAACCTCCCCATCGTCCTCGGTGAGCTGGGACCCGTCGCCGGAGTGACCGGCGCGGCCAGGCTCATCAGCGACCACCTGTTCTCGCCGGCCTGATGCCCGGGCCGGCGCGCCGTTCGGCACGTGTTCCACAGCCCCATCCGTAGACAGCCTGTTCCGGGCTCCGTCCGCAGAACCGCACAGCACGAGCACAGCAGTACCACCCAGCAGTTCCGTCAGCAGTACGGCACCGCCGGCACTGCGCCCTGCCCGCTCACCGGCCTTCCCCGGCTCTCGGCCCCGCCCGAGCAGGGGAGACCTCGTTCGCCGAGGGGATCCGTCATGGCACCAGAACCACCCCTGCTCACGATGTCCGGCATCACCAAATCGTTCCCCGGTGTGCGCGCCCTCGACGGCGTGGACCTGGAGGTGCTGGCCGGTGAAGTCCACTGCCTCCTCGGCCAGAACGGCGCGGGCAAGTCCACCCTCATCAAGGTGCTGGCCGGAGCCCACCAGCCCGACGGCGGCGCCATCACCTGGCGTGGTGAACCCGTCCAGCTGTCCTCGCCGATCACCGCGATGCGCCTGGGGATCGCCACCATCTACCAGGAACTCGACCTGGTGGAGGGCCTGTCGGTCGCCGAGAACGTCTTCCTCGGACACGAACCGACCAGCGCGGGCTTCGTCGTGCGGACCCGTGAGGCCCGTACCGGGGCCGCCGCGCTCCTGAAACGCCTCGGGCACCCGGAGATCGACCCGGCGTGCCCGGTCGGCAGCCTCTCCGCCGCACACCAGCAGATCGTCTCCATGGCGCGGGCGCTCTCCCACGACGTACGGCTCATCGTGATGGACGAACCGTCCGCGGCGCTGGACCCCGACGAGGTCGACAACCTCTTCCGCATCGTCGACGGGCTCACCGCCGACGGGGTGGCCGTCGTCTACATCTCGCACCGGCTGGAGGAGATCCGCCGCATCGGTGACCGGGTGACCGTGCTCAAGGACGGCAGGGCCGTCGCCGGCGGTCTCCCCGCCAAGTCCACCCCCACGCGCGACATCGTCGCCATGATGACCGGCCGCACCGTCGAATACGTCTTCCCCGAGCGGCCCGCCCCCGGCGGCCGGGCCACGGCAGCCCCGGTGCTGAGGGTCGAAGGGCTGTGCCGCAAGGGCGAATTCGAGCCCGTCGACCTGGAGCTGAGGCCCGGCGAGATCGTCGGCCTGGCCGGCCTCGTCGGCTCCGGCCGCTCCGAGATCCTGGAGACGGTCTACGGCGCCCGCAAACCGGCCGCGGGCCGCGTCCTCGTCGACGGCACGCCGCTGCGCCCCGGCAGCGTCCGCGCCGCGGTGGCCGCCGGGATCGGGCTGGCCCCCGAGGAACGCAAGGCGCAGGCACTGCTGCTGACGGAATCCGTCACCCGTAACGTCTCGGTCTCCTCCCTGTCCCGTTTCGCCCGCGCCGGCTGGCTCGACCGGGGTGCCGAGCGTGACGCCGCCAGGGCCGCGACCCGCGAACTCTCCCTGCGGCCCGACAACCCGGACGCCGTCGTCCGCACCCTCTCCGGCGGCAACCAGCAGAAGGCGGTCCTGGCCCGCTGGCTGCTGCGCGGCTGCCGGGTCCTGCTGCTCGACGAACCGACCCGCGGCGTCGACATCGGCGCCCGCGCCGAGCTCTACGCCGTGATCCGCCGGCTGGCCGACGAAGGCCTCGCCGTACTGCTCGTCTCCAGCGAAGTGCCCGAAGTGCTGGGCCTCGCCGACCGGGTGCTGGTGCTCCGGGAGGGCCGTGTCGTACACACGGCCGACGCCAGGGAACTCGACGAGCACCGTGTCCTCGACCTCGTCATGGAAGGGAGCCCGACGTCATGACACAGCCCGCGCCGTCGGCGCAGCACCACGGGCCGGAGCAGGGGACCGTGACCGGCCCCGCCGCCGCGCCGCCCTCGAAGCAGGGCGGCGGCCTGCGCGCACTCGGCCTGCGCGCCGATGTCCGCAACCTGTCGCTGCTCGGTGTCCTCGCCGTGCTGGTGGCCGTCGGCGGCCTCACCGAACCGGACGCGTTCCTGGACACCGGGAACCTTCAGCTGATCCTGACGCAGTCCTCCGTCATCGGCGTCGTCACCGTCGGCGTGACCCTGGTCATCATCGGCGGCGGCATCGACCTGTCGGTCGGCGCGATGGTGGCCCTCGCCTCCGTCTGGGCGACGACGCTCGCCACCCAGGACTTCGGTTTCGCGGGCATCCTCTTCACCGCGGTGGTCGTCGGACTCGCCGCCGGGCTCGTCAACGGGGTCCTCATCGCCTACGGGCGCCTGGTCCCCTTCATCGCGACGCTCGCCATGCTCGCCTCGGCCCGCGGCCTCGCCCTGCAGATCACCGACGGCAAGACACAGATCGTCACCGTCCGGTCGGTCCTCGACCTGGGCCTGCCCGACGCCTACGTCCTGGGCATCCCGCCCCTGGTCCTGGTCTTCGCCGCGGTCACCGTCGCCGGCTGGCTGATCCTGAACCGGACCACGTTCGGACGCCGTACGGTCGCCATCGGCGGCAACGCGGAAGCGGCCAGGCTCGCCGGCATCGACGTACGCCGCCAGCGGCTCTACCTCTACCTGCTCTCCGGTCTGTGCTGCGGCATCGCCGCCTTCATGCTGGTCATCCTGTCCGGCTCCGGGCAGAACACCAACGGCAACCTGTACGAACTCGACGCCATCGCCGCCGCGATCATCGGAGGCACCCTGCTGAGCGGCGGCCGGGGCACGATCGTCGGCTCCGTGCTCGGGGTCCTGATCTTCACCACGATCACCAACATCTTCGCGCTGAACAATCTGCAGAGCGACGTCCAGCAGATCGCCAAGGGCGCCATCATCGTCGCCGCCGTCCTCGTCCAGCACCGCACCCTGCGCGGCGGCGAGACCTGAGCCCCCTCGAGACAGAGCACTGACCACCCACCCGCTGTTCCGTACGCACGACACCGGATGAAGGGTTCGACAGCCATGCCAGAAACCAGCCGCAGAGGACTGCTCTTCGGCACCGCGGCCGTCTCCGCGGGAGCCTTCCTCACCGCCTGCACCAGCAACGAGCCCAAGGAGGCGGCAGCCGCGCCGGACAGCCGGCCCGCCGCCGACGACAAGCCCGGCAAGCCCGTCACCATCGGCTTCGCCGGACCCCAGGCCGACCACGGGTGGCTCAACGCCATCAACGTCCAGGCCAAGGCACGGGCGGAGAAGTACTCCGAGGTGACCCTGGAGACCACCGAGGGCTCCAACGACACCGCCGCCCAGATCGGTCAGGTCAAGACCCTGATCAACAAGAAGGTCGACGTCCTCGTCGTCCTCCCCGCCGACGGCAAGGCACTCACCCAGGTCGGCCTGGAAGCCATGAAGGCGGGCATCCCGGTCGTCAACCTGGACCGCGTCTTCGCCTCGCCGCAGGCCTACCGCTGCTGGGTCGGCGGCGACAATTACGGCATGGGCCTCAACGCCGGGCACTACATCGGCGAACAGCTCAAGGGCAAGGCGAGCGCCAAGGTCGTCGAGCTCGCCGGCATCGACAACCTGGAACTCACCAAGCAGCGCAGCCAGGGCTTCGCCGACGCCCTGAAGAACTACTCCAACATCGAGCTGGTGGCCCGTCAGGCCGCGGACTTCACCGTGGAGTCGGGCCAGGCCAAGATGGCGCAGCTCCTCCAGGCGCAGAAGCAGTTCGACGCCCTGTGGAACCACGACGACGACCAGGGCGTGGGAGCGCTGCGGGCCATCCAGCAGGCCGGCCGTGACGAGTTCATCATGGTCGGCGGGGCGGGCGCGAAGTCCGCGATGGACGCCATCAAGGCCGGCAACAGCGTCCTGAAGGCCACCGTGCTCTACCCGCCCACGATGGCCGCCTCCGCGATCGACCTGGCACGCGCCCTCGGCCAGGGCAAGGGCGTCTCCGGCCTGTCGGAGATGGAGATCCCGACCTCGCTGACCCTGTACTCGGCCGTGGTCACCGAGGAGAACATCGACCAGTACCTGCCGACGGGCTTCAGCTGATCCAGCACCGCCGCCGCCACCGAACCACCGACGAGGAGGAAGCCCGCATGGCCGGTAGGGAAGAAACGGAGCAGGAGACCGAGGCGCCGCCGCCTACGGTGACGCTCGGCATCGGTATGGTCGGATACGCGTTCATGGGTGCCGCCCACTCCCAGGGGTGGCGTACCGCGGGACATGTCTTCGACCTGCCGATGAGACCCGCTCTCGCCGCGATCTGCGGACGCGACCGCAAGGCCGTCGAGTCCGCCGCAGCCCGGCACGGCTGGGCCGCCGCGGAGACCGACTGGCGCGCCCTGATCGCCCGGGACGACGTGCAGCTGGTCGACATCTGCACCCCTGGCGACAGCCACGCGGAGATCGCCGTCGCCGCACTGGAGGCGGGCAAGCACGTGCTGTGCGAGAAGCCGCTCGCCAACACCGTCGCCGAGGCGGAAGCCATGGCGGAGGCTGCCGGGCGGGCGGCGGCCCGTGGCCAGGTGGCGATCGTGGGCTTCAACTACCGCAAGGTGCCCGCCCTCACCTACGCCCGCACGATGATCGAGGAGGGGAGGCTGGGGGCCCTGCGGCACGTGCGGGCCGCCTACCTCCAGGACTGGCTCGTCGACCCCGAGTCGCCGCTCACCTGGCGGCTCGACCGCGAACGCGCCGGATCCGGTGCGCTGGGGGACCTCGGGGCGCACATCGTCGACCTCGCCCAGTACCTGGCCGGGGAGCACCTGGTGGGGGTGTCGGCGGTGAGCGAGACCTTCGTACGTGAGAGGCCCGTGCTCGCCGGGGCCGCCGCCGGGCTCCCGGGGGCCGCGGACGCCACCGCACGGGGAGCGGTCACCGTCGACGACGCGACCCTGTTCACCGGGCGGCTGGCCTCCGGAGCCCTCGCCTCCTTCGAGGCGACCAGGATGGCGGCGGGCCGCAAGAACGCCCTGCGTCTGTAGATCAACGGAGAGCTGGGCTCGATCGCCTTCGACCTGGAACGGCTCAACGAACTCTCCTTCCACGACCACACCGAACCCGCCACCAGCGCCGGATTCCGCCGGATCCTCGTCACCGAACCCCAGCACCCCTACCTGGAGGCCTGGTGGCCGCCGGGCCACGGCCTGGGCTACGAGCACACCTTCGTCCACCAGGCCCGTGACGTGGTGCGCACGATCGCCGAAGGCCGCGCCCCCGTACCCTCGTTCGCCGACGGGCTCCAGGTGCAGCGGGTGCTCGCCGCCGTCGAGGAGAGCGCCGCCAAGAACTCCGTACACACCCCGGTCCCCTTCTAGGAGGTTCTGCGCATGCCCCGTCCCTTCACTCTCTTCACCGGCCAGTGGGCGGACCTCCCGCTGGAGGAGGTCTGCCGGCTCGCCCGGGACTTCGGTTACGACGGGCTCGAACTCGCCTGCTGGGGCGATCACTTCGAGGTCGACAAGGCCCTCGCCGACCCCGGCTACCTCGACGGGCGGCGGCAGTTGCTCGACAAGTACGGGCTGAAGTGCTGGGCGGTCTCCAACCACCTCGTCGGCCAGGCCGTCTGCGACAGCCCGATCGACGAGCGGCACCAGGGCATCGTGCCCGCCCGCGTCTGGGGGGACGGGGAGCCCGAAGGCGTACGCCGGCGGGCGGCCGAAGAGATCGAGAACACCGCCCGCGCGGCGGCCGCCTTCGGCGTCGACACGGTCATCGGTTTCACCGGCTCCTCGATCTGGCACCTGGTGGCCATGTTCCCCCCGGTCCCGCCGCACATGATCGAGCGCGGCTACGAGGACTTCGCCGAGCGGTGGAACCCGATCCTGGACGTCTTCGACGCCGAGGGCGTGCGCTTCGCCCACGAGGTGCACCCCAGCGAGATCGCGTACGACTACTGGACGACGAAACGGGCCCTGGAGGCCGTGGACCACCGGCCCGCGTTCGGGCTGAACTTCGACCCGAGCCACTTCGTGTGGCAGGACCTCGACCCGGTCGGCTTCCTGTACGACTTCCGGGACCGGATCTACCACGTGGACTGCAAGGAGGCCCGTAAGCGCCTCGACGGACGCAACGGGCGCCTCGGCTCACACCTGCCGTGGGGTGATCCACGACGCGGCTGGGACTTCGTCTCGGCCGGGCACGGCGACGTGCCCTGGGAGGACGTCTTCCGGATGCTGCGGTCCATCGGGTACGAGGGGCCGGTCTCCGTGGAGTGGGAGGACGCCGGCATGGACCGGCTGACGGGGGCGCCGGAGGCGCTGGCCTCGCTGAAGCGGTTCGATTTCGACCCGCCGAGCGCGTCGTTCGACGCGGCGTTCGGGGGCGGCGACTAGTACCGCACCAGCCGGGGTCCGACCTGTCGCGACGTCCGGCACGCCTCCTCGCCGCACCGGCCGGAAGCCCGGGTACGTCCCGTACGAGGGCTCCCGGCCGGCCCGCCGGGAGCACGCACCGGGCGCCGCTCCTCGCCGGGCGGGCCTCGGCCGACGCGGCACCGGCCGGGGCG
>NZ_DATMVN010000583.1:0-28007 GCF_035563135.1 Streptomyces sp. | reverse complement strand
CACAACCAGCTCCGAAGCCATGATCCACATCGCCTCGATCGACAACCTTGCCAAGCGCATAACGGACGAGACCACACCCACCTGGCGAGGGACTTACTAGGAGATAAAGGGCAATCTGCCTAGATCAAACGCCCTCTAAGTCGGGTAGCCGGGTCATGGCAACGTGACCCGGCTACCCGACTCAACCCTGGAATTTCAGGCACAGCACACTAGCCGACGCGTTCCCGCCTGTCAGTCCGTAACCTTCCGGGGTCCCCGGCCCCCACCCCGTTGCTACCTTTCAGACCGCCCGCTCCCGGCCTGATCCGGCGAACCGGCACGGTCCGAAGCAGCGCGCCACGTACCGTGCACCTATCCCACTCGTCCCGATATCCCACTCATATCCCACTCACCCTGAGACGAACGAGGGGAGGAGCGTCTCGTGCTGATCGGACTCTCCCGACGTGCACTGCACCTGATTCTCGCGGCGACAGCCGCCCTCCTGCCGGTACTGCTGGCCACGACCCCGGCCGCGGCCCGTACCACCAACTTCGCCGCGGCGTGTCCGGCTGCCGGCATGGTGTCCCAGCACTACCACAGCGGCCACAACGGCGTCGACATCGCTAACAACTACGGAACGCCGATCTACGCCGTGGGTGACGGAGAGGTGACCATCTCCGGGTACGAGGACGGCTACGGTCAATGGATCCGAATCCAGCACCCCGACGGGACGCTCTCCGAGTACGGGCATATGTATCAGCGGGACGTCTCCGTCGGCGACCACGTCGTGGCCGGCCAGCAGATCGCCCTGATGGGATCCGAGGGCAACTCGACCGGTCCCCACCTTCATCTGCGGATCTGGGGGGACCGGTCCACCTCGTACGGCATTGACCCCGAGCCCTATCTCGCGGAGCGCGGCGTGGTGCTGCCGTGCACTCCGGGCAGTGGTCCGCAACCACAGCCTTTGGTGTATCCGGCTGAGTCGGGCCGGGTGGTGTCGGCGCGGTCGGCGGATGGCCGGCTTGAGGCTTTTGTGGCTGGTGCTGATGGTGTGCATCATGCCTGGCAGCTCGAGGCGAATGGTGACTGGTCGGCGTGGGAGTTCCTGGGTGGTCCTGGCGACGCGGAGTTGGCGATCGCTCCGAATGCGGATGGCCGGCTGGAGATGTTCGCGATCGACGGGAGCACTTTCCAGCATCGTTATCAGCTGTCGGCATCGGAGGGTTGGTCGGGCTGGGAGGCGTTCGGTGGTGGCGGTCGTGATGTGGCGGCCGGTGTGAATGCGGACGGCCGGATCGAGGTGTATGCGTCGGGGCCGGTCGGTCTCTTCCACAAGTACCAGACGGCGCCGAATGGTGGCTGGTCGAAATGGGAGGCCACCGGTGGCGGCCCGGCGGACAGCCGGGTGGAGATGGAGAAGTCTCCGGATGGTCGGCTGGAGGTGTTCGCGCTTAATGGGGAGACCTTCGAGCACAAGTACCAGACCGCGCCCAATGGCGGGTGGTCGGCGTGGGGTGCTTTCGGTGGTGGCGCTCATGATCTGACTGTTGACCACAACGCGGACGGCCGTCTTGAGGTATTTGCTTCAGGTTCGGCGGGTGTCTTCCACAGGTATCAGACAGATCCGGCCGGTTGGTCGGAATGGAAGCCCACCGGCGGTCCTGCGAAAGCGCAGTTGAGCAGTGAGCGGACGCCCGACGGTCGTGTCGAGGTGTTCGCGATGAACGGCGAAACGGCGATGCACGCCTGGCAGACCGACCGCAACGCGCCCTACAGCGACTGGGCCACGTTCGGTGGTGGTGGCACGGAGGTCACCGCGGCAGCGAACGCGGATGGCCGGATCGAGATCTTCGGTGCCAGTCCCACCGGTACCTACCACAGATGGCAGACCGGATTCTCCACCTGGTCCGAATGGGGCTGGGTCAACAACACCGCAGGCCCCGCCGTCAGGTGACCGGCCGTCAGACAAGTGACACATCTACGATCCGTAGTCGGCCGAGCCTGTACGGCACGGTCGGCTACGCGGTCCCTCTGGAGAGGCTCATGTTTCCGATCAGCAGACGGAACCTGATGCGGGGCGCGGCTGGAGCGGGCGTGCTCCCGCTCCTGGGAGCCGGCCGAGCCGGGGCCACGGCTGCTGGGACCCTCGGCGCCGGCGGCGCCGCCGCGACGGTGCCGCCCCCTCGGTGGATCGGCGCCGGGCCCTTCGCGTACGTCTATGATCCGTCCACCTTCGCCGGGCCCCGCTATCTCAACGACCACACGCTGATCAAGGCGCAGGGTCGTTGGCACCTGTTCAGCATCGTCGGCGACAGCGCGCCGCGCGGCGAATCCCCGGACAGCACGAAGGAGATCGCGTTCGCCCACGCCTCCGCGCAGACCTTTCACGGGCCGTGGACCACCCACGCCGACGCCCTGACCGTCGCCCCGTCCTACTTCGGCGAAGAACACCTGTGGGCGCCGCACGTCGTCGAGGCGTACGGCCGGTTCTGGATGTTCTATGCCGCCGGCGGTGCGAACGGTGCCGCGATCAACCTCGCCACGTCGCACGACCTGTCCACTTGGACCCGCGAGCCGTCAGGCCCGCTGTTCCGGGGACGTGTCGCACGCGACCCGATGGTGGTGCGGGCCGGTGGCGAGTGGGTCATGTACTACACCGAGCTGTCGGACACCGGCGGACACCATGTCGTGGCCTGCCGACGCTCCGACGACCTGCTGCGCTGGAGCGAGCCGGCCATCGCGTTCACCGACGCGAGCACCGACACGGCCATCTCGGTCACCGAGTCGCCGTACGTCGTCGAACGGGACGGCTGGTACTACCTGTTCACAGGGCCGCGCAACGGCTACGACGGCACGGACGTGCTCGCGTCCCGGGACCCCTTCAGGTTCGACCTCGACGGCTACGCGGGCCATGTGCCCGGTCACGCCGTCGAGGTCATCGCCGACGGAGCTGAGTGGTACGCGAGCGCCGCGGGCTGGTTCCGCCAGGGGCTGTACGTGGCGCCTCTCCACTGGCGAGACACCCCACCGCCGTGGCAGAGCCCGGACAACCCGGTGGCGGAACTGGACGTCGCCAGCCGCCTGACCGTGTTCGCTCTCGACGCGGGCGACCGTTCGATGCTGCGGCGCGTTCAGCTGGAGCCGTACACCGACACCTGGTCCCCGTGGGAAGTCTTCGGCGGGCCGGCCGGGGCGGTCCCCACCCTCGGCCGCAACACCGACGGCAGGCTGGAGGTGTTCTCCCTCGCCCCGGGCGGCCTGAACCTACACCACCGAATGCAGCGGCCGGACGGCGGCTGGCATGACTGGGAGGAGTTCGGCGGCCCCGCAGGCGCCGCCCCCGCCGTCGCCCGTGACGCCGACGGCCGGCTGGAGGCCCTGGCCCTAGCCCCGGGCGGCGCCTCGCTGGCACGGCGACGACAGCGCTCGCCCGGCTCGCTGACTTGGGATCCGTGGGAGTCCGGCTTCGGCGGAGCGGCGGGCGCCCCACCGGTGATCGCCGCCAACGCTGACGGCCGTCTTGAGGCGTTCGCCCTCTCGCCTGGCGGCTCGGGGATCTTCCACCGGTGGCAGGAGGCGCCGGGCGGCGCCTGGACCGCTGTGTGGCACCGCCTCGGCACCGCGGCGGGCGGTGCGCCACGGGCGGGCAGGGACGGGAGTGGCCGGCTCACCGTCGCGGCGATCGGACCGTCCGGCGTGGGGGCGTTTCACCGGCCGCAGACCGGGCCGAGCGGCGACTGGGACGAGTGGCGCCCGCTGTTCGGCTGGAGCGCGGCAGCCCCCTCGTTCGCTGTCAACGCCGACGGCCGGCTGGAGGCCTTCTCCCTCACACCCGGCGGGGCCCGGCTCAGCCACCGCTGGCAGGTGGCGCCGGGTGGCGCCTGGGACCCCGGCGCGGAGTTCGGCGAACCTGGCATCCGGCTCGCCGCCACGCCCACGGCCGCGCTCGACGCCACCGGGCGGACGCACGTCTTCGCCGTCACCGCCGAGGGCCGGATACGGACCCGTGTCCAGGCACAGCCGAGCGGGGGATGGCGACCGTGGACGGCCTTCGGGGACCGCATGGTCGAGCCCGTGGTGTCGGGCAGTCCCGCTCTCTGATCCCTGCCCGTCGAGCGGGGCGTCCGGTCGTGAGGTGGGTCCCGCTTGCGCGGAAGCCTGCCCGGTCCCCGCGACCGGACACGACGGAGTACCGAACCGGAAGTGCCGTTCCCTCACGGCACTCCGCTCCCTATCGGACATCACCCGGCACTGTCAGTCCGTAACGTTCCGGATGCCCTGGCCGGGAACCCGTGGATACCTTTCGACCTGCTGGTGCGCACGGGCCCGTCGCTTCACGAGCCGCACGCGCACCCCATCCGGCCCCTCACGGCATCCAACGACCGAAAGGACGCGGCGACATGCCCCGGAAACGAACCATGCTGCTCGGTGCGGCATGTGCCCTGATACCCCTGGTATCGGCGTCGACCGCACTGGCGGAGGGACATTCCCTCGCCGCCACACAGAAGTCCGTGGACATCGCATCGACTCCTATCCAGAGCTTCAGGAACCAGGCCACGAGCAGGTGCATGGACGACACCGACAACGGATTCCGCCCCTGGGAGTGCAACGGCTCGAATCCGCAACAGTGGTCCGTGCGCGTCTGGGGCGACGGCACACGCGAGTTGAGGAACATCAACACCGGCCGCTGTATCACGGACACCGGCGACGGGTTCCACACCGCGTGGTGCAACTCGACCCCGGAGCAGAGCTGGTGGGTCAAGGTCTGGGATGACGGCACGCTGGAGTTCCGGAATCAGCACACCGGCCGGTGCATCGACGACAGCAGCTACGGGCTCCGCACCTGGCCATGCAACAGCAGTCAGTACCAGAGCTGGTTCTGACCCCTTTTCCTGCCAGATCCCGACCAGGAGGCGACGTTGACCAAGTACACCCCTACCCGCAGAAACCTCTTGAAGACCGTCGGCGGACTCTCCGCGGCGGCGGCATTCGGCGGCGGGAGCGCCCTTGCAGCGGCGTCCTCGGCCCATGCGGCCGGAGGGCTGAGCGTCGTGGAGCACAACAGGGACGACCCTCGCATGTGGTACTACCGGTTCGCGACGGACGCGATCGGCTGGAACCCCGGCGTCAACGTCCTGCTCCCCGACGGCTACCACACCAGCGGACGCACCTACCCCGTCCTCTACCTGCTGCACGGCGGCCTGGAGGACTTCATCACCTTCGACCGCCTGCACAACATCCGCGGTCTGACCGCCGGAAAGCAGATCATCATCGTGATGCCCGACGGCGGACCTGCGGGCTGGTACTCCAACCCCGTCCACTCCAACGTGGGCCCCCGGAACTGGGAGCACTTCCACATAGGCCAGCTGCTCCCGTGGGTCGAAGCGAACTTCCGCACGTACGCCGAGTACGACGGCCGCGCCGTCTCAGGGTTTTCCATGGGCGGTTTCGGTGCACTGAAGTACGCCGCCAAGTACTGGGGCCACTTCGCCTCGGTCAGCGCCCACTCCGGCCCGGCCAACCTGCGTGGCAACCCAGGTGATGCGGTTACCCATTGGGCCAACGCGTCCTCCGCAGCCGTGGAACTGAACGGCGGCAGCGTCTACGGCATCCCGTGGGACCAGGCCAGGGTCACCGCCGACAACCCCGTCGAGCGCATCGAGAGTTACCGCAACAAGCGGGTCTTCATGGTCGCCGGTACCAGCCCCGAAGACATCCAGGGGTGGGCCAACGAGTCCGTGGTGCTGGAGACCCAGCGGCAGTTCCGGTACCACCTCGACCGCGTCGGCATCCCGCACGAGGCGCACGAGGTGGAGGGCGGCCACTACGTCCGCCCTTACTGGCTCAACCATGACATCGACGGCATCATCGCCCGACTTCGCAAGGCGTAGAGGAGCCACGCACAGACGCGTGGGGGCGTTGCCGACCGCTCTCTCACTGCTCCGGTACGGGACGTGGGCACGCGGGGACCTCGGGGTGTCCCCTCGTGCGCACGGCGGGCAGCCAGGCCTTCGAATGGGTTCCGCCCTTGGGGAGGCGGACCTGGTACCAGCCGGTGGAGCTCGCGTCCGACTCGTCGATGATGGGCATTCCTTGGGACAGCCGGCAGTCGACGTCGAGGGCGTCGCCATGCCAGACCCGGGTAGGGACGACGTTGTCGGTCGTGTACGGCTTCAAGGGGTCGATCGCCAGACCGAGACTGCACTGCGGATCCCGGCCCAGGCGGTCCCTGCACTGGGTCTCGGCGTTGAACACCCGGATCCGGCCCGCGGGTTCCCCGTCCACGGGTGCGCCGCCGGGATCGGCAGACGACCAGAGCGCGGCGGCCGCCCCGCACACGCCGACAGCCAGGAGGGCAGCGCGGGTTGCCCGCCGTCGACGTACCGAAGGGACTGACTCCCGCGAGATGATGCGGGCCAGCAAGCTCTCGGCGGTGTGCGCGCTGCGCGCGGCGTGGACCGGGGCCAGACAGTCGGTGGCCAGCTGACGCCAGAACGGCGGCACCGCCCCGTCGATACGCAGCGGTGCGCGCCCGTCCGCGTACTCCTGCACTGCAGCACCGCGCGACCCCGGCGTCCCGCCGGGGAACGGTGAGACACCGCGTGTGAACACCTCGTGGATCATGATGCCCAGGGCCCAGATGTCGGCACTCGGCCGGACCTGCACGCCCCGCTCACCGAGCGGCGCCTTCCAGCGCTCCGGCGGGAGGTAGTCGAAGGTGCCCATCGGCGGTGCGTATCCGTGGGTGCCGGTGGTGCCGGTCAGTTCGGTGGCGAGGCCGAAGTCCGAGAGCTTGAGTGAGCCGTCGGCCATCAGCAGGATGTTCTCGGGCTTGAGGTCACCGTGCACCCAGCCGCTGCGGTGCAGATGGGCCAGTCCTTCGCAGATCGCGGCGAACAGCCGGGCGACTTCCGCTTCGCTCACTCCGGCATCGAACACCGTCCGCAGACTGTGTTCGGCCCGCTCCATCACCAGTACGATCGCGCCGTCCAGCCACGGGCGGTCCGGATCCGTGAGCACGATGAGGTCCAGGAGACGGATCAGCCTCGGATGCCCGGCCCGACGGCCGAGTTCGACCTCACGTCGGGCGCTCTCCGCGACCTTGCGAGCCTGCAGCGGAGCGAGTCCGGCGGTCGGCAGGAACTTGAGGGCGACGTCGTCGGGAACCTGACTCGCAGGGTCGATCGGGGCCGGCACCTGTCCCGTCCGCCCCGCTCGCGCGGCGTCGACCGCACGGCCCGCGTAGACCGTTGCCCAGCCGCCGGCCCCGATCGGCTCGGTGACCTCCCAGCCGCAGACCCGGTAACCGCGTGGCAGCAACTCGGCGCGCTCATCGCCCGATGTGTCGGCCAGGCCGTGCACCGTTGCCCCCTCGGATCCGCTGGGTGACGCGCCGCCCCTCATCCTGGTGGGTCAACCGGCCGACTTCCGCTGCCGGTCGCCCGCTCCGGTCCGGGGCGGCAGGAGCGCCAGATGCGCCTCCCGTACGAGCCCGAAGCGCAGCGCGAGTCCGACGAGCGCCTCCCGCTTGCCATTGCGCCGGGCCGCTCTGCCGGGTTCGTGCTCCGGCGGGGTACTGATCCGGGTCTTCTCCTCGGCGAGGTAGTCGATGTGTGAGCTGACCGCCCGGGCCCTCAGCTGACCGCAGGCTGGATGCCCCTTGAGCCGCTCCACGATCTGCGGGGTGGTGGGCACCGCGACCGGCGACACATCGCGCAGCCGGGGCTCGCAGAGCGCCACGAGGACCAGGAAATAGAGGGACGTCTCGTCCAGTGAGTACGCCGTGACCGTACGGCTGCCCCGCTGGAGGCCCATGTCGTCCGGGTCCAAGTAGACGTGGTCGGGCGCGAACACCTGAAAGGAGACCGTGGTGTTGCGGCGGGTGGGGAGTACGACCCTGGAGAATTCGAAAGGGATGGGAGCCGCGGCCCGCCGCGGCGGCACCCTCAGATACTCGCCCGCCCCCTCCGGGTTCTCCACCAGATAGCTCTGGTGCGCGCTGTGATTGCTGAGCTGCCAGTGGTCGTCCACCACCCGGATCTCGCCCGCAAGGCGGGAGATCGCCTCGTCATCAAGCCGCAGTTCGACGGGCGTCGCCGCAGATCCCCTCCCGAAGCGCGCCACTTGCCCCGGCCCGAGCCGTAACGTCACCGGATTGGCACACGACTCCTTTCCGGCATCACCGCTGCCTTGTGGCAGATAGACCACTATTCCGCTCACTGCCCCCACCCCGTCCCAGGCCAACATCCCTCACGCACACCGAACGGTACCCATCCCGTGCAGGAGTTCACTCTCAAAATCTGGTCGTCTTCGGACTGGCTTACTGATCTTTTCGTAAGTTCGGTAGGTGTGGTGGCGAGCGGTCCGGTCTGCCCATATCCGCCACAATCTCCGGCGCCAACGTTCACGACAGCCAAACCCTTATCCCGCTCGTGACGGGCATACCGCCTATCCGCTCCCGCCGAGGCCCCCGTCGGCGCCGGCCCGGCAAGCTCCACGCCGACAAGGGCTACGACTACCGCCACCTGCGGCAATGGCTGTCCGGGCGCGGAATCCGGCACCGCGTCGCCCGCAAAGGCATCGAAACCCCGCAGCGACTCGGCCGACACCGCTGGACCATCGAACGCACCATGTCCTGGCTTGCCGGCTGCCGACGACTCCATCGCCGCTACGAACGCGAGGCCGACCACCTCCCGGCCTTCACCAGCATCGCCTGCACCCTCATCTGCTACCGCAGACTCACCAAATGAGATGAATTCTTACGTGCAGCCTGCCACCGTCATCGTTCGTGTGCCGCGCGAAGATGTACACGGCGCGTGCCTTGCCGAAGTACTTCGACTGGTGCGTGCCGCACTACCGGCCGGTGCGGACTCGGCCACCGCTCGGATCGGTCGGCTCCTGGACGATCGCGCCACCGAGCAGCGTGTGCTCCGCGAGGTCCTGCGGCTGATCGAAAATGGCGACCACGGCGAGACCGCGGCCGGGGACACAGACCCTTCGAGGGGTGCCATCTCTTCTTCCTCCAAGACCCCGCGGCTCTGCCGGCGGTGACCCGGTTTCTCGCTGAGCGGTAGGAGCCCGCCCGATGCCGGTGTGCCCCACTCCCGAATCGAGGAAGTCAATCGGAGCTCCGCTCAATGGCAGCAGGAGGCCGCCAGGCTGAGAAGGATGAACGCGACGGCTGTCAGCAGGAGACATCCGGCCGAGCTCGGACCACGCCTTCGGGTCTCGAGCAGGCCGGCCGGGGGAGTGCCGGGGTGCTTGCGAGCGTAGTGCTCGACCTGCCGATGCAGTCCCTCGGGCCGTGCGAGCCAGGGTGTCTTGAAGCCGCACTCCCCGCACCAGTAGCGGTGGGCCACGTCCGCTCCTCGCCTTCCGTCGGTGCGCTCCGGGCGCCGACTCCGAGCGTGACCTTGGTCATGTTGGCCGTACAGGCCAGAGGACCGGCCATCGGTGACCGGAGGCCGCGGGTAGGCTCACCGCCGTTCGAACCGGTGAGCAGGGGGAGAGGCTCGATGACGGAGGTTCTCGGCACGTTGCTGCGCCAGTTGCGCGTCGAGGCGGACCTGACACAGGAACAGGTGGCTGAACGGTCCGGTGTCAGCGTGCGTACCATCCGCCGGCTGGAGAGCGGCGGATCCACGAACCACCGCATGGGGACGGTCAATCTGCTTGCCGACGCACTCGGCCTGGAAGAGGCGGACCGGCTGAGGCTGGCTGCCACCGTCGCCGGCTCATCCTCCGCCCCTGCCGGCCGGGCGGGAACCGAGATCCGGCCCGAACCTCATCCGGTGCCCGCGCAGTTGACCGGTCAGCCAGCCCAGGACAGCGTTACCCGGCGCGACGGCCAGCGGCCGGCAGCGCCGGAGCCACCCCGATTGCCGGTGCACGACGCCCTCGCCGACGCCGCGCGTGAGCTGGCGACGGAGGTGCGGCGCCGCTGGCGCCGCGAGGAGGCGCAACGCCATGTCCACGACCCGTTCCCGCTGCCCGTCCGGTGGAAGCCGACGCCTACCGGGCTGACCGACCGCGCGGAGAACATTCAACGTCTCGGACCGGGTGGGACACCGCGCGAGGTGGATCTGGACGGCGACCTGCGCAGCGTGGCCGAGGTCTACCTCAGGATCCCCTCCGGGCGGATGGCGGTCCTCGGCCGCGGGGGCTCGGGCAAATCCATCCTCACGATCAGGCTCACCCTGGACCTCCTGGAAGCCGCTGCCCCGCACAGCCGGGTGCCGGTCATCTTCAGCGTCGGCTCCTGGGACCCCTCGACCACCGCACTGCGGGACTGGCTGATCGGCCGACTGCTACGCGACCACCCGCATCTGGCCCGCTACACCACGCCCGGGGCGACCCTGGCCGCCGCGATGATCGACGCCGACCTCATCCTTCCGGTCCTGGACGGGTTCGACGAGATCGCCGAAGGCCTGCGGTGCGAAGCCCTGAAGGCCCTGAACGCCACCTCCGTACCGCTCATCCTGACGAGCCGGCGCGACGAGTACGCCGAAGCGGTCAGGGCGGCACACGCACCACTCGTCTGGGCGGGGGGCATCGAGCTCACCGACCTCACCGTCGAGGACCTCGTCGACTACCTGCCCCGTACCACCCGCACCATCCCCTCCCAGGAGAGCGACGGCGACAGCACCGACGTATCCGGCTCGGCATGGGACGCGGTCCTCACGCTGTTGCGCACGCGCCAGGCGCCCGGGACCGCCGTCCTCGCCACGGTGCTGACCACCCCGCTCATGATCATCCTCGCACGCACCCTGTACAGCGAGACGCCCGGCAGGGATCCCGCCGAACTCCTGGATGCTGCCCGGTTTCCTTCGGTGAGGAGCCTGGAGGAACATCTGCTGGCGGGTTTCGTGCCCGCTGTCTACCGACGGCGCCCTGCGGAACGGGATGCCACCGGAACGCAGCCGAAGGCATCGTACGCGGACTCCGCGCGGGCCGAACGCTGGCTCGGCAACCTCGCCCACCACCTGGCCCGTCTCGATGTGGAGCGCCAGGACCTCGCGTGGTGGCAGCTCGGCGATTCCCTGTCACGCACGGTGCGGACCCTGGCCGTCGTGCTGGCCACCGCAGTGAACGTCACCCTGGCCAACTGGCTGCTCGGCCTGCTGCTCACTTCGCTGCCCTTGCGCGAACTCCTGCTGCAAGGCGGCCTCATGGGGCCTGCCGCAGGTCTCGCCTTCGGAGCCGTGTACGCGTTGGTGGACCGGTCCGGCCGCGGAGCCGCGTTCGAACCTGCCCGGGTCCGGCTGGAGCTGCGCACCGGGCATGACGGTCGCGGCCTCCGGCCCCTGCGCACCTTCGCTGTCCGGTTCGGGCAGGGGCTGATCGGCGGCACCGTCATGGGCGTCGGATGCGCCTGCGCCCTCACCCTCGGACGCGCGCTGGCCGCCGGGACATCCGTCACCGACCCGCGCATCATCCAGGGCACCCTGATCAACATGCTGGTCCTCGGGCTGGTCTTCGGCTCTGCCGCCGGTGTTGTCTTCGGGCTCATGGCCGCACTCGAAGTGCCCGTGGACGTTACGACGGCGGCCACCCCGATCAGTCTCCTGTCCTCGAACCGTACGACGGCGGGCCGCCAGTTCCTCATCCTGGCCCCCGCGTTCACCTTGGCCATCGCCCTCGGCGGGTACCTGATCGTCCACCTGCTCCAGGGCATGGTGGGATCGCTCAACTGGGGAGTCCAGGACAGCCTGTACATCGGCTCGGTCGGAGGCCTGGGCGGCGCGGCCTCCTATGTGTTCGCCTTCACGGCCTGGGGGCAATGGGTCGTGCTGGCACGTGTATGGATGCCTTTGACCGGGCGGCTCCCCTGGGACCCCGCCGCGTTCCTGGACGACGCCTACCACCGGGGGGTGCTGCGCCAGACCGGAGCCGTGTACCAGTTCCGCCATGTCCGGCTGCAGCACCACCTCGGACGCACCTACCGGGGCCGGCACCGGAACTTCGCACCGGCCACCTTCACGCCCCCTCCGACCGGCACACCGTAACCACGGGAACAGCATGGCGGGTGATCCGCCACCGGCACGGACCACAGGCCCTTCGGGGCCGGTCACCAATGGCCGGTGGCTTGGCCTGTTGGCCCTACCGCCCGGGACACCACCATCGGGATGTCCGGCTCGCGGCAGCTCACCGCGCCGCAGGAGTCTCCTCGACCGAGCTCACCAGAAGGGCTGACGCGCACGGGGGAAGCAGTCCGCGCGGGCGATAGCCGCCGTGCGGGAGAAGCCCCGGTCGTGCATGTCACTCCGGAGCGTTCCGGATGCCTTGACCGACGCTCTCGCCACTAACTTGCCGACGGCGCCCGACAGACCGACCAGTCAGATCCCGGGGAGCAGCGATGCCCATGACCGCCACCACCCAACGCCCGACTGCCACCATGCTCAGGCATCAGGAGCACCGAGTGCTCTCCGCGGTCGGCTGCGGCCTACGGGACGACGAGATCGCCTTCGCCCTCGCCATCCCCGAGGCCGCAGTGGCCGAACACCTCGCGCGGATCCTTGCGAAACACGGCCTGCGCGACCGGGCCGCCGCCATTGTCCATGCCTTCGACTGCGGCCTCGTCGTCCCCGGGCGCGGCCGCCGCACACGGCCGGTGAGCCCGGCGCCACAGCCTGCCGCGGGCCGGGCCGGGATGGACCGGTTGGCGACAGACCGGGCGGCCGGGCCGAAGATACGGATCTCCTTACTCGGTCCGCTGCAGGCATGGCAGGACGGACGGCCCCTGAACCTGGGGCATCTGCGTCAGCAGGCCGTACTGGCGGCGCTGGCTCTGGGAGCGGGGCGTACCCTCAGCCAGCAGGAACTGCTGGGCGATGTGTGGGGAGTGGAGCCGCCGGTCGCGAACGTGGTGCCGGTGTACATCTACCGGCTGCGCAAGGCCCTGCGCATCGGGGACAGCCCGGACTCGGTCATCGAGCACGCCCGGCGTGGGTACCGACTGGTGCCCGGAGCAGTCGACGTCGACGCGGCACGCCTGGAAGAGCTGGTTGCCGACATCGCGGCCGCCGACAGAGCGGGCGACGCGACCGAGACGGTCCGGCTGTGCACCCACACCATCGGGCTGTTCCGCGGAGAGGTCCTGGCCGGTCTGCCGGGCCCACTCGCCGAGCTGGAGCGGCTGCGGCTCACCGAGCGCAGGATCGCCCTCGTACAGCAGAAGTCGGAGTGGCAGCTGCGGCTGGGCCACGACTCGGAAGCGATCGCCGAGCTGTTCGCCACGTCCGCGGCGAACCCGCTGAACGAGCCGTTGGCCGCGATGCTGATGCGGGCGCTGTACCGCAACGGCCGCCAGGCCGACGCCTTGACCGTGTTCGACCGGGCCCGCTGCCGGCTTGCAGACGATCTGGGTGTTGCTCCGAGCCGGATGCTGCGGCGGACGCACCAGATGATCCTGCGCGGCGACGAGGAAGGCCTCGCCCCCACCGTCGTGCGGCACGGCCGCACAGCACCATCTGCCGGCGGCCGGTTGATCCCGGCCGAGGGCAGACGGTGAAGGACGGGGCCGCTCACCGGGCGGTGGGGGCCTGTGCGGTCACCAGGAGGCGGGGCTCCAGGCGCCGTTGTACCACTGCTCGTTGGAGCTGTCGTTGTGGTGGCCCATGTCGAAGTCGTGGGGGTAGTTGTTGATGTGGTTGGCCGGGTAGGTCCAGATGCCGGCGGACTCGTCACAGACGTAGTCCCAGTGGCAGATGGTCTTGACCGGTACGTTGCCGAAGAACCTGTCGGCGCCGGCGAGCGGGGCGCCGACGATGCCTCCGAACGGCACGGATCCGCCGTTGGCGCCGGGCGGGGCCTGGCGCTTGGGATCGGCGATGAGAATGGCGTTGACATTGCCGAACGTCTGTCAGTTCTCGGTGACCCAGATGTGCACCACCGCGGCGCCCAGGGAATATCCGCCCATTTTGACGTGCTGGTCAGGGCACACGTTCCGCTGGTCGCGGACCAGCCGGTTCAGCTCGTTGACTCCCGCGCGGGCACTCGCGCCGTTGGGAATCTGGGTGGGATATCCGACGTGCTGCTGGATGTTGCCGGTGAAGTTGTCGTTGTTCCACGAACTGCCCGTGCCACCGACGACGATTGTGCAGGTGCCCTCGCACGGAGCCGCTGCCTGAGCAGTGGTGCCCTGGGCCACTGAAAGCCCGGCAGTCAGCATGATTCCGGCCGACGCGGCCGCGATGCTTTTGCTCGCATTCGATTCTCCTCATGTAGTTGGCCTGCGCGTCTGCTGTCTTCTGCCGCACGCGATCGGCCGAGGTCACCGGACGACAGTGGCAGCAACCGATGATTTCCCGATGAAACCCGTAGTGCGCTCGTCCGGCGGGGGACCCCTGCCGACATCGGATCCGTGTCCCCAGACCGTAAGAAGGCTGATTCCATCGGTCTTTCATCGGTGTCCCCTACAGTCGGCGTCGATGACCGAAGGGAATCGGCCGCCCTGCCCGGCCCGGCGGCCGGCGCTGTCCGTCATCTGCCGCAACTGGCCGACCGGCTTGTTCCGGAGGGGCCGGAAATCGGCTGAACTCCCGCGAAGTTCGTGAAAAGGAAAGGGCACACCATGGCAAGACCCGGCTTACACCGCGTGTTCATCAGACTGGCCCTCCTGGCCGGTATCTGGGGGCTGGTCATCGGAATGACCACCTCGGTCGCCGTTGCCGAACCTCCGCCTGTTCCTCGCCCGGGCGACGACCGGTACGGTGTCTCCCACTACTTCAGCGGCCCGGAGGGGCTGGCCATTCCGACCGTGCCCTGTGACCCGGCCGGCCCTTCGGCCACCGACGGCATCATGGCTGACCAGCTCAACCCGCAGCTGAACGCGAAGATGGCCGGATATCTGAACGCGTACAAGATGTCCTGCGCGCGGATGGTCACGCAGGCGGTGAAGGACCGGGGGCTCAACCCGAGGGCCGCGGCAATCGCCATCGCCACGATCATCGTGGAGGCCAGCATGAACAATTACTCCGCGGCCGTCGACCACACCAGCCTGGGGCTGTTCCAGCAGCAGGACTGGTGGGGCAGCCGGGAACAGCGCCTGGACCCGATCTACGCCACCAACGCCTTCCTCAATGCGATGGAAGACCACTTCGAGAACGGCTCGTGGAACAACGAGGCGATCGGCGACGTCTGCTGGCAGGTTCAGCAGCCGAGAGAAGACCTGCGCTATCTGTACGGGATCGAGGCGGGCGACGCGGAGCTCATCGTCAGCGCGCTGTGGTCCGGTACCAGCACCGGCCCCAAGCACCCGTACGCCTCGGGTCAGGTGGTGTCCGGGCGGTCCGCGGACGGACGGCTGGAGGCCTTCGCAGCCGGGGCCGACGGTGTGTTCCACTCGTGGCAGACCGAGGTGAACGGTGCTTGGTCGCCGTGGCAGCCGGTGGGCGGTCCGCGCAACGCGGAACTGGCAGTGGCGTCCAACGCGGACGGCCGGCTTGAGCTGTTCGCGCTGTCGGACACCACGCTCGACCACATGTGGCAGACCGATCCCAGTGCGGGTTGGTCCTCCTGGGCGAACTTCGGCACCGGCGGGCACCGGCTGGCAACAGGGAACAACGCCGACGGCCGTATCGAGGTGTTCGCTTCCAACCCTAGCGGTGTGTTCCACCGATGGCAGACCGCGCCCAGCGGTGGCTGGGCCGACCAGTGGCAAGAGGTCGTCGGCGGTCCGGCCGATGCGCGCCTCGCCATGGAGAACGCACCCGACGGACGGCTGGAAGTGTTCGCACTGTCGGATTCGACCTTCCGGCACCTGTACCAGACCGGCGTCAACGCCGGCTGGTCGGCCTGGGAGGAATTCGGCACCGGCGGGCACGATGTCGCCGCCAGCTACAACCAGGACGGCAGGCTCGAGGTGTTCGCCTCCAATCCCAACGGCGTATTCCACCGATGGCAGACCGGACCGGCCTCGTGGTCGGAATGGCAGGACACCCATGGGATCGCCAACGCCGCGCTGACCACCTCCCGGACGGTCGACGGCCGGGTCGAGGTGTTCGCGATCAACGCCGATACGGCCAGTCACACCTGGCAGACCGCACCGAACGCGGCCTTCTCCGCATGGGAGAACTTCGGAGAGGGCGGTACCGAGATCAACACGGCCAACAACGCCGACGGTCGCATCGAGGTGTTCGGCACCAGCAGCGCCGGCGTCTACCACCGGTGGCAGACCGGCTTCTCGACCTGGTCACAGTGGGCCTGGCTGAACGGTCCCGGCCCCGCCGTCGAATAGAACGAGAAGGGGTGATCAGAAGGCAGAACGAGAAAGCGCGAGAGCCTGGCAAGCGCCCGCCGTTGTCCCGCGCCGCAGCTGCGGCGCGGGACAACGGCGGGCGTACGACCGTGCGGTCCTGCGGACGGTCAGGAGGCGAAGGCCTTCTCCAGCCGGGGGATCAGGTCCCGGAGGTCCTGCTCCCAGCAACCGGCGTTGTGGTCGCCGTTGCACTGGGTGCCCCAGCCGGAACCGTCGCCGTAGTTGACGTAGTAGTACGGCATGCCCAGCGAGTCCATGCGGGCCTTGACGTTCTTGGCCGCGCCCGAGACCCAGAACTCCAACGTGCCGATCTGGCCTCCGCCGTCGCCCGTGTAGATGGAGACGCCGATTCCGGCGAGCTTTTCCATGTTCTGCTTCGGGTCCACCTGGTTGAACCGCCAGTCGGCGTTGAACACCGGGTAGGGCGAGCCGAATGCGGCGTCGCTGTCCACTGCGGGTTTGTAGGGGGAGTTCTCCCCGCCTTGTGCGTCGATGAGGGAGGCGACGACCGCGAACCGCAGGTCCATGGAGGCGGCCGACAGGTCGATGTCGCCCGACAGGGATGCGGTCTGGCTGAACAAGTCGGGACGGACCTGGGCGTAGTGGAAGGCCCCGAATCCACCCATGGAGATGCCGGCGACGGCCCTCGCCTTCTTGGTGGCGATGGTCTTCAGGTTCGCGTCGATGTACGGAATCACCTGCTTGAGGTGGAAGTTCTCCCAGTTCTGGGCCCCGGCCGGGGTTTTCTGGTCGAGCCAGTTGGCGTACCAGCCCCGGGCCCCGCCATCCGGGATGACGGTGATCATCTCGTTCGACATGCTCAGCGCCGGGTAGTTCTGCTGGATCGGGTCGTCGGGCGAACCGTGGAGGAAGTACATCACCGGATAGCGTCTGGCCGGGTCGTCGTAGTAGCCGCTCGGCAGGATGATCTTGATGTGCTGCTCGCCCGCGACCTCGGGCGTGGTCACCGTGAGGTAGAAGTTGGTGGCGTCTCCCGTCGCTGTACCGACCTGGGTCAGACCGAAGCCGTCCTCCATCCTCGGTGGCGCCGCACCATCGGCGGCCTGTGCCACGCCCGCAGGCATGACCATGGCGACAGCGGCGACGGCCACCATCCAGGCCATTACCGAGCGCCACCAGTTCGACTGTCTTTTCACAGCGTGCCCCCTTGTGATCCGTGATCCGTGTGCTTCTTGTGGTCTCTTCTTCGCGCAGCACGCACGGTATCGGCCGGCGATGAAACGCCCATGAAGGAGCACGCCGGGGACCGTCGTCGACGGTCCCCGGCGTGCTCGCGGGGCAAGTCCCGGTCACGGGCCCCTGGTTCAGTCGAGGACCTTGGTCTCCAGTTCCGGTGAGGCCGCGATCTGTTCCTCGGTGAACCGCTCGGTCACCCACTGGCCCGCCGAGAACAACTTTGTCTGATCGGTGAAGTGCGGCGAGTTCGGGTTGGCCGACTGGGAGTAGGCCAGGACGGAGTACGTCTCCGGCGGGCCCTCGGCGGTGAATCGCACCTGCTGGATGAAACTGGACCCGAAGACGACGTCCAGTTTCCCGTCGACCTGCCCGGTCTCGATCACGTTCAGCACGCCGAGTTTTCCGAACGCGCCGTGGATCGGTACCTGTTCACTGCCACGAGTGACCTTCTGGATGTCCGAGAGCGGCGCGTTCAGCGGAATACCTGCCTTGCGCAGCGCGATGACCGTCCGCCCGAACGCGTCGCGGACGGCCGAGCTTCCGGAGTCCAGCGAGTTGGGCGTGTGCACCGGATCCTTGGGATCGAAGGGAACACGCCAGGGCAGCTTCTCGACTCCCTGTGAACCCTGCAGCGCAGCCCAGTAATTGGCGAAGAGCAGGGACCCCCGGCTGTCCGCCGTGAAGTCGTGGCTCTTCCATGCGGCCAGAATCGGGCACGCCTCGCTCACGTTGACCAGATTGCCGTCCACCAGGATGAGCCCGAAGGCGACGCTCTGGCACATCGACACCGTGGCGTTGAGGGCCAGGTCGGCGGCTCTGCTGTTGTCGGCGAAGAGCAGCCGCCCCATGGACTCCGGAGTGAAGCCCTTGCCCGGCAGGCCGTCGGTGCCATTGATCCGGTTCTGCGCGGTCAGGATCAGTTCCTGGGTGCGCAGCGACCTGGGCGACCCCATGCCGCCCATGATCCGCGGATAGGTCAGCGGCTGCTCGGGGTTGGCCAGCCAGGGGCTGTCGTTGGCGTTGCCCGCGTAGTCGGACCGGATCAGCCGCGGTTGTTTGCGCGGGTCCAGCAGTCCTGGCTCGACCGCGTTCGGATCCTTGGGCCAGTCGCATGCGCTGCGCTTGCCGTCGAGGATGGAGACCGGCGGTACGCCCGCCAGCGGGAGCGACTGGTTGAACAGCAGCTTGCCGGTTTCGGTGAGGCACGAGGCGGCGTGCTCGTCGGTGATGTTGGGGACGGCCTGGATGTCCGCGTAGAGCGCGTTGCCCTTGCGGTCGGAGGCGACGGTGTTGAAGAAGGGGACGCCCTGTGTGGTCTCCAGGGTGTCCACCACCTCGTTGACGTCCTTGGCCTGGTCCAGGCGGAACCAGGTGTTCAGAGCCCGCAGGTTGTTCATGTTCACGTCGCGCACCGCGTGCGCGCTGACCACCCAGGGCAGCGGGTAGCCCAGGATGGACGTGGTGATCGGGCCGTACCGGGTGGACCACAAAGTCCGGGTGACCTTGCCGAGGGAGCCGTCCTTCTGACGGACGTCCACGGCGACCTGCTGCGAGGTCATCTGTTCCCATGCGCCGTCGACCAGGTACTTGGTCGGATTGAGCGGATCCACCTGCACGTCGAACAGCCCGAACGGGGCGACCGTGGCGACGGTGTGGCTCCAGGCGACGTCGTCGTTGTGCCCGATGTTCACCGCGGGAAGACCGAGCAGGCTGGCCCCGGAGATGTTGACCTTGCCCGGGATGGTGAGCTGGCTCTGCCACATCCGGTTTTTGCCCTGCCACGGGAAGTGCGGGTTGGCCAGCAGCATGCTGGTGCCGCCGGACACGCCCTTCGATCCGACCGCCAGGGCGTTGCTGCCCATGCCCTGGCTACGGCTCGCCGCCATCGCGTCGCGGATCCTCGCCGCGGTTTTCGCGGGCGAGGTCTTGGCCGGTGCCTTTTTCTCAACTGAGGACGCCCGCGACGCGGCTGCTGACGACCCCGGGGGCACAGCGGTCACCTGGCCGTCCAGCAGCGGGTCGGCGGTGCCCATGATGATCTCGGCGTGCGCATGCCGGTAGACGTCCAGCTCCGTAATCGGACGCACCCAGTCGGCGCCGCGGCAGGCCGGGTCGGTGAGGTTGTCCACGCCCGTCTCGGACAGGTACCGGTTGTATCCCTGGACGTAGCCGTGAATGGCCTCTTTGACCTCGGGCTCGGGCCCGTCGGGGGCGGGCTCGGCGACCAGCCGTTCCACCACCCCGTTGTCCTTGATCCGCTGGAAGTACAGGTCGCTGTTGAGATTGGTGGTGGTGTTCTGGTTCTGCCCGGGGCTCGTCCTGCCGTCGGGTCCCAGGTAACGGGACCGCTGGGCGTTGACCATCAGATAGGTGTCGGCCAGGGTGCAGATGTTGTCCTTGGCCGCCGCGTATCCGTAACCCGTGCCCAGCCCGCCCCAGTCCGAGGCGGTGATGTGCGGGATTCCGTACTCGGTGTAGCGGATCGTCGGTTTGGCCGGGCCCCCTTCGGCGGCCGGTCCCGGTGCGGCCGACCCGGTGGCCGCCATGGTGCTCAGTGCCGCCACCACGGCCATGGCTGCCATCGGCAGCCTCGCTCTGAATCTCCTCCGCGGCATCGAGCCCGTCCTTCCCCCTGGTAGAGACCTTCGTCCGAACGGGGCCACGTTAGGAAAGAGCGATGAAATCTCGATGATGCCGCCGCGGGGGCAGGCGCCGGCCACGCCGGGCAGCGGGCTGGTGTTCGGCCCGGCGCCAACGGGGGGTCCATCGTCGACCTGGGCCACCCGGGCCGGTCTGCGCTCCACGAACACCGACGGCACCTCGGGCGGCACGGTGAACACGTCGACGAACGGTGCGTGGAGGCACTTCACCTGCACCGACCGACCTCGGTTGTTACCGTGCCGGCTCCTGGACACTCTCCTGCCTCATCCCCGAGCCGACCACGATCCCGTCACCCACGCACTGAACCGGTCCGCCCGGAGAAGACGTCGCCAGGCCATCGCCCGCTACTGCCACTTCCGAAAACGCGGCTCAGGACACGAACCGCTGCCGGATCACTAATGGTGAAGCCGCCTCGCGACCGTCCCAACCCGTGATCACGAGGCTCGATGAACACGCCGCCCGGTGGCTCCTTCCGCAGGCCGCCCTGCTTACGAGCCCCGGTCGCATGCTGGTGGGCGCGAACAGACCGTGGAGTCGACGTTCAGGTCCCACGTGATCGCACCCCTGGCATCGGCCAGGGACTGGAGCCGGGTGAGGGTCCGGTGCCAGGTGCCGTTCCGCTGCCATCGACGGAACAGGTCGTAGACCCGGCTCCACGGCCCGTACTCAGCAGGAACATCACGTCAAGGAACACCAGTACGGGCCCGGAACCGTATGCCGTCGATCAACAGCTGCCGAGGCCACACGGGCGGCCGCCCCGCCCTGGCGCCCTTCGGCAACAACGGTTCCAGCACCGCCCACTGCTCGTCCGTGAGATCTTCCCGCCCCATGGGCTGAGATCATTCACAGCCCAAGATCTACTTTCGGCACACGCCCTGGGGCCGCCGCCGGTGCCCCTTTCCGCGGGGCCAGGTGGTGAGGGCCTGCGACTTGCGGCCGTGCTGCAATCTCGGCAAGAAATGTGTAACTTTCTGACTCTCTTTGCGCTAGAGTTGCGTTCGTGACGCGACGACTTGCTCTAGTGGCGAAAAAGGTGGGAGTCAGCGAGGCCACGGTCAGCCGAGTTCTCAACGGCAAGCCGGGGGTTTCGGAGACCACCCGCCAATCCGTGCTCAGCGCACTGGACGTCCTCGGCTACGAGCGTCCCACGCAGTTGCGCGGGGAGCGGGCCAGGCTGGTGGGTCTGGTCCTGCCGGAGCTGCAGAACCCAATTTTTCCGGCCTTCGCCGAGGTCATCGGCGGTTCTCTGGCGCAGCAGGGACTCACGCCGGTGCTCTGCACGCAGACCAGGGGCGGAGTTTCGGAGGCCGACTACGTCGACCTGCTCCTGCAGCAGCAGGTCTCCGGGGTGATCTTCGCCGGGGGGCTCTTCGCGCAGGCCGACGCGCCGCACGAACACTACCGGCAGCTGGCGGAGCGCAAGATCCCCGTCGTCCTCGTCAACGCGCCCATCGAGGAGCTCGATTTTCCGTGTGTCTCCTGCGACGACATAGCCGCGGTGGAGCAGGCATGGCGTCACCTCTCCTCGTTGGGGCATGAACGCATCGGCCTTGTCCTCGGTCCCGAGGACCACATTCCCTCGCGCCGGAAGCTGACCGCGGCGCGGACGGCCGCAGCAGCGGCGGGAACGGCGTTGCCGGAGGAGTGCGTGGAGCGCTCGATGTTCTCGCTCGAGGGCGGGCAGGCGGCCGCGGGGCGGCTGTGGGACCGAGGGGTGACCGGAGTCATCTGTGCGAGTGACCCGCTGGCCCTGGGCGCCATCAGAGCCGCTCGGCGGCGCGGACTCACCGTTCCCACCGATGTGTCCGTGCTCGGGTTCGACGATTCGGCCTTCATGAACTGCACCGAGCCGCCCTTGTCGACGGTGCGGCAACCGATCGAAGCGATGGGGCGGGCAGCCGTGGACCTCCTGTGTGCCCAGATCCTGGGGACGCGGGCGCACCCTGGTGAGCTGCTCTTCGAGCCGGAGCTCGTGGTGCGGGGCTCGACCGCGCCACCGTCCAGCATCTGACCCGCGCCCGCTCACCGGCTCGCTCCTGGTTCCGCGCGGGGTGCGCGGCCGTACGGACGGTGCCTGAGGGCCGGACCTGACGGTCCGGCCCTTTTCCTGCGCCCGGCGCGCGTGGGCGGCTTCCCGTATCCGCCGTGAAGCGCATGGCGGATGACGGATGGCGGGGCAACGGGTGCTGTCGGTCCCGTGCACGGGGGACGGGGGACCGGGGACGGCGCGCGGCCCCGGTGCGCGGCCGGAAGGCAGCGCATCCGCACGCGGCGGCCGGCTCTCCACGAACAGGCGGGTCATCGTCGATGGGCACACCGAACCCGTGCTCGCCACAACCCCGTCCGGGTCCGGGCGGTACCCCGTCGAAGAGCGTGGAGCGGCGTGGTCCAACCGCTGCCCGCGAGGGGCGTGATCGCGCTGGGCGGCGGTCCTCGCGCCGGCCAAGACCTCGCCGTCCCGCACCGCAGGGCCGACGGCCCCCGGTCGTCATCGGTCCTTCCACCCGGATTCCTCGCCCTCACGGGTCGCCGCGGAACGAGGCAGGTCCGAAGCCGGCCTGTGACTCGCGCGGCCGGGACCGGGCGCCCCGGGCGGGATGGGGGGTGATCCGTCCTGTTCGCCGCGGGCGGCCGCTCAGGACGCTGACCTGGTGTGCGCGTCCCTCCAACAGGGCAGTCGTGCCGGTCCCGTTGACAAAGTGGTGACCTGACGGAAACCTGTCACCTGGTTATCGCAAAAGATTGACTGAACAGCTCAAAAACGATGGCTGACACTCAAATGTTCCGCCTTGGGCATGGAAGGTGTCGTGCGAGGACCCTGTCGACGTTCATCCGCGCATCCGCCTCCGACCCCGCCCTCCTTCCCCGGCGCTGTTCGCGCCGTCGGCAGGGCGAGTCACGGCCGGCAGCCCGGGTGAGGAATCAAGAGGACTTCATGCGATTGAGAAACCACGGGCGGCGAGTGATCACCGGCTCGGTGATGGCGGGTCTGATAGGCGTGGGGATGCTTCCCGCACCCGCCCATGCCGCCGAGGGCCCCAACCTCGCCCTGGGCAGGCCCGCGACGGCGGGCGGCACGAACGGCAGTTACGTCGCCGGCAACGTGACGGACGGCAGCCAGGCGTCCTACTGGGAGGGCCCCGGCGGGTCGTTCCCCCAGTGGGTACAGGTCGATCTGGGGGCCGGCACCGAGGTCGACCGGGTCGCGCTGAAGCTGCCGGCTTCCTGGGGCTCCCGTGTCCAGACGCTGAGCGTGCTGGGCAGCACGAACGGATCCTCCTTCACCGCGCTCTCCGGATCCGGGGCGCGTACCTTCGACCCGGCCGACGCCAACACGGTCAGCATTCCCGTCACCGCGACCACGGCCCGCTACATCCGCGTGCAGGTGGCGGCCAACACCGGATGGAACGCGGCTCAGCTGTCCGAGCTGGAGATCTTCGGCGAGGACGACGGCGGTCCGGTCGACCCGCCGCCGACCGGCACCAACCTGGCGCGCAACAAGCCGATCAAGGCCTCTTCGTTCACCCAGACGTACACGGCGGCCAACGCCAACGACGGGAACACCGCCACCTACTGGGAGTCGGCCGGCTTCCCCGCGACCCTGACCGCCGAGCTCGGCGCCAACGCCGACATCGAAGCGGTCCGGATCAAGCTCGACCCCGGCCAGGCGTGGGGCCCGCGGACCCAGTCCGTCGAGGTGCTCGGACGTGAGCAGTCCGCGTCCGGCTTCATGTCCCTCAAGGCCCGCGCCGAGTACCGGTTCAGCCCGTCCTCCGGCGGCAACACCGTCACCATCCCGGTGACCGGCCGGTACGCCGACGTGCAGCTGAGGTTCTTCACCAACAACGGCGCTCCCGGTGCCCAGGTCGCCGAATTCGAGGTGGTGGGCGCCGTGGCGCCGAACCCGGACCTGACCGTCACCGACCTTGTGTGGGCCCCCTCCTCCCCCTCGGAGACGGACCCCGTCGAGGTCAGCGCGACCGTCCGCAACGCCGGGACCGCCGCCTCGCCGGCCACCTCCGTCAACGTGAGCCTCGAAGGCGCCGTGTCGGGTACCGCGCAGGTCGGCGCACTCGCCGCAGGTGCCTCCGCGACCGTGAAGATCCCCGTCGGCAGGAAGGCGATGGGCAGCTACACCGTGTCGGCGGTCGTCGATCCGGCGAACACCGTCGTGGAGCAGGACGACTCCAACAACAGCCGGACCGGGGCCTCCAAGCTGGTCGTCGGCCAGGCACCAGGACCCGACCTCACGGTCACCGCGATCACACCGAACCCGTCCTCCCCGGCGGCCGGCGCGCAGGTCTCCTTCACCGCCACGGTCCAGAACCGGGGCACCGCCGGTGTCGCGGCCGGCTCCGTCACCCGCCTCGCCGCGGGGGCCACCACCTTGAACGGGACCACGCCCGCGGTCGCCGCCGGGCAGACGGTCACCGTGCCGCTCTCCGGCACCTGGACCGCCGCGAACGGGGGAGTGACCCTCACCGCGACGGCCGACGCCACCGCGACCGTCGCCGAGACCAACGAGAACAACAACGTCTTCAGCCGTTCGCTGGTCGTGGGCCGCGGCGCCGCCGTGCCGTACACGGAGTACGAGGCGGAGGACGCCCGCTACCAGGGCACCCTGCTCACCGCCGACGCCAAGCGGACCTTCGGCCACACCAACTTCGCCACCGAGTCCTCGGGCCGCAAGTCGGTCCGTCTGAACTCCACCGGTGAGTTCGTGGAGTTCACCTCCACCAACGCGTCCAACTCCATCGTCGTACGCAACTCCATCCCGGACGCCCCGTCCGGCGGCGGCGCCCAGGCCACGATCAGCCTCTATGCCAACGATGTCTTCGTCCGGAAGCTGACCCTGTCGTCGAAGCACAGCTGGCTCTACGGGAGGACCGACGACCCCGAGGGCCTGACGAACACGCCCGGAGCCGACGCCCGTCGGCTGTTCGACGAGTCCCACGCCCTGCTGGCCCAGTCCTACCCGGCCGGCACCGAGTTCCGGCTCCAGCGGGACGCGGGTGACAGCGCCTCCTTCTACATCATCGACATGATCGACCTGGAGCAGGTCGCGCCTCCGGCGTCCCAGCCGGCCGGCTGCGTGTCGATCACCGACTACGGCGCCGTGCCCAACGACGGCATCGACGACACCGACGCCATCCAGCGCGCGGTGACCGCCGACCAGAAGGGTGAGATCTCCTGCGTGTGGATCCCGGCGGGCCAGTGGCGCCAGGAGCAGAAGATCCTGACCGACGACCCGCTGGACCGGGGCGTCCACAACACGGTCGGCATCCGTGACGTCACCATCCGCGGCGCCGGTATGTGGCACTCCCAGCTGTACACCCTGACGCCGCCGCACCAGGCGGGCGGCATCAACCACCCGCACGAGGGCAACTTCGGCTTCGACATCGACCACAACACCCGGATCTCCGACATCGCCATCTTCGGCTCCGGCACCATCCGCGGCAACAACGCCGACGAGGAGGGCGGCGTCGGTCTCAACGGGCGGTTCGGCAAGGGCACCAAGATCAGCAACGTCTGGATCGAGCACGCCAACGTCGGGGTCTGGGCCGGCCGCGACTACACCAACATCCCCGAGCTGTGGGGCCCCGGTGACGGCGTCGAGTTCAGCGGCATGCGGGTCCGCAACACCTACGCCGACGGCATCAACTTCGCCAACGGCACCCGCAACTCCACCGTCTTCAACTCGTCCTTCCGCAACAACGGCGACGACGCGCTGGCCGTCTGGGCGAGCAAGTACGTCAAGGACACCTCGGTGGACGTCGGCTCCGACAACCACTTCCGCAACAACACGATCGAGCTCCCGTGGCGGGCCAACGGCATCGCGGTCTACGGCGGCTCCGGCAACACGATCGAGAACAACATCATCTCCGACACGATGAACTACCCCGGCATCATGCTGGCGACCGACCACGACCCGCTGCCCTTCTCCGGGCAGACCCTCATCGCCAACAACGCCCTGTACCGCACCGGCGGCGCGTTCTGGAACGAGGACCAGGAGTTCGGCGCCATCACCCTGTTCGCGCAGGGCCAGCCCATTCCGGGCGTCACCATCAGGGACACGGACATCGTCGACTCGACGTACGACGGCATCCAGTTCAAGACCGGTGGCGGCGAGGTGCCGAACGTCAAGATCACGAACGTGCGGATCGACAGGTCGAACAACGGCTCCGGCATCCTCGCGATGAGCGGCGCCCGCGGCAGCGCCACCCTGTCGAACGTGACGATCACCAACTCGGCCGAAGGCGACATCCTGGTCGAGCCCGGCTCGCAGTTCGTCATCAGCAACCCGTGACGCGGCCACCGGCGCCCCAGGCGCCGTGACGGCGGGGTCCGGCCACGGCGGTGGCCGGACCCACCCGGACCCCGAACACCCCGCCACCCCTGGTGAGCGGGGGCTTCGGCATGCCCTGGACCGCGCCGACACGACGCCCGCGACCCAACTGCCTTGAGCTGTAGACGAGTTGGCAATTCTCTGCAACTCTCGCACCGCTGGCCGCAAACAACTGATGTGGCGAGCCGCAGAGCAATCCGACGAGCCGCGCCGCGCAGCCCACGGGCGCGAGGCCGAGATCGAGGACACATGAGAACGCACAACCGGAGATCACGGGGCATGAGCGCCGTGATCGCGTTGAGCCTGCTGGCGCTCGGCGGTCCGCTCGTGACCGCCCAGGCCGCCGGGGGCCCCGACATCGCCGTGGGTGATCCCGCCGCCGCCAGCAGCGCGGTGCCGGAGTACGGCGCCGGGAACATCACCGACGGCAACCAGGGCACGTACTGGCAGAGCGCCGGACCGAACCTGCCGCAGTGGGTGCAGACCGACCTCGGTACGAGCACCCGTGTCGACGAGGTCGTCCTGAAGCTCCCGGCGGGCTGGGAGAGCCGCAACCAGACGCTCTCCGTCCAGGGCAGCGCCGACGGCACCGGCTTCACCACCCTCAAGAGCTCGGCCACGTACTCCTTCAGCCCCGGCGCCGGGAACACCGTCACGGTGGGCTTCCCGGCCGCCCGGACGCGCTTCGTCCGCGTCGACATCACCGCCAACACCGGCTGGCAGGCCGCCCAGCTCTCCGAACTCGAGGTGCACGGCGCCGACGGGACCTCGGCGAACCTCGCCGCGGGCAGGACCCTGACCGCGAGCAGCCACACCGAGGTGTACGCGGCGGGCAACGCAAACGACGGTAACAAGGCGACCTACTGGGAGAGCCGGAACAACGAGCTGCCCCAGTGGCTCCGGGCCGACCTCGGCTCCTCCGTCCGCGCCGACCGCGTCGTCCTGCGCCTGCCCGACGGGTGGGGCGCCCGCAGCCAGACCCTGAAGGTCCAGAGCAGCGCCGACGGCACGGACTTCACCGACCTCACCACCTCGAAGGCGTACGAGTTCTCCCCGTCCGCCCGGAACACGGTGACCATTGCGTTCGGCGCGACCACCGTCCGGTACCTCCGGGTCCTGGTCACGGCGAACAGCGTCCAGCCGGCCGCCCAGATATCGGAGCTGGAGGTCTACGGCCCGGGCACCGGTGACACGCAGGCGCCGACCGCCCCGGCGAACCTGGTGTACACCGAGCCGGCCACCGGCCAGGTGCGGCTGACCTGGGCCGCCTCCACGGACGACACCGGCGTCACCGGGTACGACGTCTACGCGAACGGCACGCTGCTGACGAGCGTGGCGGGCGACGTCACCATGTACACCGACAACCGCCCGGCCGGACAGACCGTGACCTACCACGTCCGGGCCAAGGACGCGGCCGGCAACCGGTCCGCCGACAGCAACACCGTCACCCGGCGGGCCGGCACCGGTGACACGCAGGCCCCGACGGCCCCGGCGGACCTGGCGTTCACCGAGCCCGCACCGGACCAGGTGAAGCTGGTCTGGAACGCCTCGTCGGACGACACCGGC
>NZ_DATMVN010000582.1:0-7094 GCF_035563135.1 Streptomyces sp. | reverse complement strand
GGGCCGGTCGCATATGCACACGTTGACAGGCACGTTTCTGCATGATCAAAAAGGCGTAATTCCCTTGCGAAGCAAGGGTATTGGAGGTGTCAGGGTCAATGTGTCATGCATCGACGCACATGAACCTGTTGAATGCCCCATGTCTCGGAGAGGTCTCAACTCACCTGTTCGAGGGATGCGCGCCACGGAGTGAGCGACCGGCGTGCGGCGGGACGTGCGGCGCTCCCCTCCCGAAGCCGGCCGGAGCCGCGCACGGCAGGTGTCCCTCCTCGGAGCGAGCGATTTCGGATCCGGGCCGTTCGCACGGATGCCCAATCCTCATAGGGTGAGCAGTATTGATGTGGACGGATGGTCGAGGAGGACCTGCGGTGAGCGAGACGAGCCCCAAGCTGCGCGCCGAACTGGACGGCGTCCCTGCGTATGTGCCGGGCAAGCCGGCGTCCGCGGAGGGGCCGGTTGCCTTCAAGCTCTCCTCCAACGAGAACCCGTATCCCCCGTTGCCGGGAGTCATGGAGTCGGTACTCGCTGCGGCAGCCGCCTTCAACCGGTATCCGGACATGGCGTGCACCGGTCTGATGAACGAGCTTTCCGACCGGTTCGGTGTGCCGGTCTCCCATCTGGCGACCGGCACGGGGTCGGTCGGTGTCGCCCAGCAGCTGCTCCAGGCGACCTCGGGCCCTGGTGACGAGGTCATCTACGCCTGGCGTTCGTTCGAGGCGTATCCGATCATCACGCAGATCAGCGGTGCGACATCCGTCAAGGTGCCGCTGACCGGCGGGGAGGTGCACGATCTCGACGCCATGGCCGGCGCGGTCACCGACCGTACGCGGATGATCTTCGTCTGCAATCCGAACAACCCGACCGGCACGGTGGTGCGCCGGGCGGAGCTGGAGCGGTTCCTGGACCGCGTCCCTGACGACGTCCTCGTGGTGCTCGACGAGGCGTACAAGGAGTTCATCCGGGACGCCGACGTGCCCGACGGCATCGAGATCTACCGGGACCGGCCCAATGTCGCGGTCCTGCGGACCTTCTCCAAGGCGTACGGCCTCGCGGGTCTGCGGGTCGGCTTCGCCGTGGCGCACGAGCCCGTGGCGGCGGCACTGCGCAAGACGGCCGTCCCCTTCGGTGTCAGCCAGGTCGCCCAGGACGCCGCGGTCGCCTCGCTGCGTGCCGAGGACGAGCTGCTGGGGCGGGTCGGATCGCTGGTCGGTGAGCGCGCCCGGGTGTACGAGGGGCTCGTGCGGCAGGGCTGGACCGTACCGGAGTCCCAGGCGAACTTCGTCTGGCTGCGGCTCGGGGACCGCACGCTCGAATTCGCCGGGATCTGCGAGCGGGCGGGGGTGGTCGTGCGGCCGTTCGCCGGTGAGGGGGTGCGGGTCACGATCGGGGAGGCCGAGGCCAACGACGTGTTCCTGAAGGTGGCGGAGTCCTTCCGTCAGGAGCAGTAGCGGCGCGGCCGCTGCCCGATCGCTTCCGGTGGCCCCTGACCTCGATGACCGAGGTCAGGGGCCACCGGTCCTTCCGCGTCCGGCGCCGCCGCCCGTTCCTTCGGCGGCCTGTCCGGTTTCGGTGGGCTCGGGCGGGTCGGCCGGAAACCACCCCCCGCTCGACGCCTTCGAAGACATGTGCGCCATAATGCTTGTGAATGTGAACGCGTTCACAAGCGTGCCCTGTTTCCTCCCGTGATCGGGTGGTTCGACCGGGCGACCTGCGGCTGTGATCACGGCGACGTAAGGAGAAGAGTCGTGGACCTGGCTCTGGCACCAGAGACCCTGGCGCGATGGCAGTTCGGCATCACCACCGTCTACCACTTCCTGTTCGTCCCCCTGACGATCTCCCTCGCCGCGCTCACCGCCGGCCTGCAGACCGCCTGGGTGCGCACGGACGACGAGAAGTACCTCAGGGCCACCAAGTTCTGGGGGAAGCTGTTCCTGATCAACATCGCCATGGGCGTGGTCACGGGAATCGTCCAGGAATTCCAGTTCGGTATGAACTGGTCCGACTACTCGCGGTTCGTCGGTGACGTCTTCGGCGCACCGCTCGCCTTCGAGGCGCTGATCGCGTTCTTCTTCGAGTCCACCTTCATCGGCCTGTGGATCTTCGGCTGGGACAAGCTGCCGAAGAAGATCCATCTCGCCTGCATATGGATGGTGTCCATAGGCACGATCCTCTCGACCTTCTTCATCCTGGCCGCCAACTCCTGGATGCAGCACCCGGTCGGCTACCGCATCAACGAGGAACGCGGCCGTGCCGAGCTCACCGACTTCTGGAAGGTGCTCACCCAGGACACCGCACTCACCCAGTTCTTCCACACCATCACGGCGGCCTTCCTCGTCGGGGGAGCCTTCATGGTGGGCATCTCCGCCTTCCACCTGGCCCGCAAGAAGCACATCAGGGTGATGCGCACCTCACTCCGGGTCGGACTGGTCACGGTGGTGGCCGCCGGCATGCTCACCGCTGTCAGCGGAGACACGCTCGGCAAGGTGATGTTCAAGCAGCAGCCGATGAAGATGGCCGCAGCGGAGGCCCTGTGGGAGGGCGAGGACGGCGCCCCCTTCTCGCTCTTCGCGGTCGGCGATGTCGCCGAGGGGCACAACGACGTGGAGGTCTCCATACCCGGCGTGCTCTCCTTCCTCGCGGACAACACCTTCACCTCCTACGTCCCGGGCATCAACGACATCAACAAGGAGCTGCAGGAGACCTACGGACCCGGCGACTACCGGCCCAACATCCCGGTCGCCTTCTGGAGCTTCCGCTGGATGATCGGCTTCGGTATGGCGTCCTTCGGGCTCGGTCTGCTGGGACTGTGGCTGACGCGGCGGAAGTTCCTGCTGCCGCCGGCGTTGCGCACCGGTGAGGACGAGGTGCCGAATCTGGTCCTGTTCAGGAACAAGGCGCTGAGTCCGAAGCTCGCCAGGCTCTACTGGATCACCGCCCTCTGGACCATGCTCTTCCCCTTGATCGCCAATTCCTGGGGCTGGATCTTCACCGAGATGGGCCGCCAGCCCTGGGTGGTGTACGGGGTGTTCCAGACCCGTGACGCGGTCTCTCCGGGGGTCTCGCCGGGGGAGATCCTCACCTCCATGATCGGCTTCACGGCGCTCTACGCGGTGCTCGCCGTCATCGAGGTCAAGCTGCTCCTGAAGTACGTCAAGGCCGGACCGCCCGAGCTCACCGAGGCCGACCTCGACCCGCCCACCCGGATCGGCGGCCACGACCAGGACGCCGACCGGCCGATGGCCTTCTCCTACTGAGATCAAGCGGAGCTGCGAGATGGAACTCCACGACGTCTGGTTCGTGCTCATCGCCGTCCTGTGGACCGGCTACTTCTTCCTGGAGGGATTCGACTTCGGTATCGGGGTCCTCACCAAGCTGCTGGCCCGTGACCGCAAGGAGCGCCGGGTTCTGATCAATACGATCGGGCCGGTCTGGGACGGGAACGAGGTCTGGCTGCTCAGCGCGGGCGGTGCGACGTTCGCGGCCTTTCCGGAGTGGTACGCCACCCTGTTCTCCGGTTTCTATCTGCCCCTGCTGGTCATCCTGCTCTGCCTGATCGTGCGCGGAGTGGCGTTCGAGTACCGGGCGAAGCGGCCCGAGGAGCGCTGGCAGACCAACTGGGAGCACGCGATCTTCTGGACCTCGCTGATCCCGGCCGTTCTCTGGGGCGTGGCCTTCGGGAACATCGTCCGCGGCGTGAAGATCGATGCCGACATGGAGTACGTCGGCAATCTCTGGGACCTGCTCAACCCGTACGCCCTCCTGGGCGGACTGGTCACCCTGTTCCTCTTCACCTTCCACGGCTCGGTGTTCGCCGCGCTCAAGACGGTCGGGGACATACGGAAGCGAGCACGCGGTCTGGCCCTCAAGCTGGGCCTGGCCACCGCGGTGCTCGCGCTGGGCTTCCTCGTCCTGACCCAGGCGGACAACGGCAACGGCTGGAGCCTGATGGCAATGGTCATCGCCGTGACATCCCTGCTCGTGGCCATCGGTGCCATAGCGGCGGGGCGCGAGGGCTGGTCCTTCGCGTTCTCCGGTGTGACCATCGCTGCGACGGTCGCGATGCTCTTCCTCACGCTCTTCCCGAACGTGATGCCGTCCTCGCTGAACGACGCCTGGAACCTCACGGTCTCCAACGCGTCGTCCAGCCCGTACACCCTCAAGATCATGACCTGGTGCGCCGGTATCGCCACTCCGGTGGTGCTGCTGTACCAGGGATGGACGTACTGGGTGTTCCGCAAGCGCATAGGCACGCATCACATCGCCGATGCGCACTGATCGCCGATGCGCACTGTCCGTCGATGCGCGCTGTCCGCCGATGTCCATCGGCCGCCGATGTCCACCGACCGGCGATGTCCACCGACCGGCGATGTCCACCGAACGTGCCGATGCGCCGTGAACCGGCCGATGCGGCACACCGAACGTGCCCTGTGCACCGAACTGGCTGAGCGAACGGCATGAGCTCACTGGGGAGCTGTTTCACGTGAAACCGATCGACCCGCGTCTGCTCCGGTACGCCCGGGCCACCCGGTTCTTCATGGCGGCCGTGGTGGCACTGGGCCTGCTCGGAGCTGCCCTGGTCATCGCCCAGGCCATGCTCGTCGCCGAGGTGGTGGTGGGCGGGTTCGAGGACGGGCTGAGCGCTGCCGCGCTCCGCACCCCCCTCCTCCTGCTCACCGCTGTCGCGCTGGGGCGGGCGCTCGTGGCCTGGCTGACCGAACTGGCCGCGCACCGGGCGAGTTCCGCGGTCAAGTCCGAACTGCGCGGCCGGCTTCTGGAACGTGCCTCCAGCCTGGGGCCGGAATGGCTGAGCGGGCAGCGCACCGGGTCGCTGATCGCTCTTGCCACCCGGGGCGTCGACGCCCTCGACGACTACTTCTCGCGTTATCTCCCCCAGCTCGGTCTCGCAGTCGTCGTCCCGGTGGCGGTGCTGGCCCGGATCGTCACCGAGGACTGGGTGTCGGCGGCGATCATCGTGGTGACGCTGCCGCTGATTCCGCTCTTCATGATTCTGATCGGATGGGCCACCCAGTCCCGGATGGACCGGCAGTGGAGACTGCTGTCACGGCTCTCCGGGCACTTCCTCGACGTGGTCGCCGGACTGCCGACGCTGAAGGTCTTCGGACGGGCCAAGGCACAGGCCGAATCGATTCGCAGCATCACTTCGCAGTACCGCAGGGCCACGCTGAAGACGCTCCGCATCGCCTTTCTCTCCTCCTTCGCCCTGGAGCTGCTGGCGACTCTCTCGGTGGCCCTGGTCGCGGTGACGATCGGAATGCGGCTCGTCCACGGAGAGCTCGACCTCTACACGGGGCTGGTGGTTCTCATCCTGGCGCCGGAGGCCTATCTGCCGATCCGCCAGGTCGGCGCGCAGTACCACGCGGCCGCGGAAGGACTCTCGGCCGCGGAGGAGATATTCGAGGTGCTGGAGACCGAGCCCACGGCCGGTGGCTCCGAGGAGGTGCCGCAGTCGCTGCGGCTGGAGCTGGACGGGGTGACGGTCAGGCGTCAGGGCAGGGCCGAGCCCTCCCTCGATACCGCCTCCCTCGTGGTCGAGCCGGGGGAGACCGTCGCTCTGGTCGGTCCCAGTGGGATCGGTAAGTCCACGCTCCTCGATGTGGTGCTGGGGTTCACGGTGCCCGACGAGGGGCGGATACGGGTCGGCGGAACCGATCTGTCAGCCCTCTCCCCCGATCGCTGGCGCGAGCAGATCGCCTGGGTGCCCCAGCGCCCTCATCTCTTCGCCGGGACGATCGCGGAGAACGTGCGGCTGGCCCGCCCGGACGCGGACGACGCGGCGGTCATGGCGGCACTGCGGGAGGCAGGGGCAGGCGACTTCGTGGACGCACTGCCGGACGGCGCCGGGACACCGCTGGGTGAGGACGGCGCCGGGCTCTCCGCAGGACAGCGGCAGCGCGTCGCTCTGGCGCGGGCCTTCCTCGCCGACCGGCCGCTGCTGCTGCTCGACGAGCCTACGGCGAGTCTGGACGGCGAGACGGAGGCGGGCATCGTCGACGCGGTACGCAGGCTGGCCGCGGGGCGCACCGTACTGCTGGTCGTGCACCGGCCGGCGCTGCTCCCGGTCGCGGACCGTGTGGTGGCGCTGGCACCGGGGCCGGGCGGGACGCCGGCCGGACAGAGGGTGCCGGACGGTGGGACGGCTTCGGCCGCCCCCGGCGGGACGGCTTCGGCCGCCCCCGGTGTGACGGCTTCAGCTGTGCCGGACGGGGCCGGGCGCCTGGGCGCGGGGGAGGTTGTGCTGCTCAAGGCCACCTCCCCCAGGCCCGGCGGCCGCGTCCTGGCCCGGGTCCGGGAGGCCGCCGGGTCCCGGCGTGGGAAGCTGGGGCTGGCTCTGCTGCTGGGCAGTCTCGCCGTGGGGTCCTCGGTCGGGCTCATGGCCGTCTCCGGATGGCTGATCTCACGCGCCTCCGAGCAGCCTCCGGTGATGTACCTGATGGTCGCGGTCACCGCGACCCGGGCCTTCGGCATCGGCCGGGCCGTCTTCCGTTACGCGGAGCGGCTGGTCTCCCACGACGCCGTGCTCAGGATGCTCGCCGAGCTCAGGGTGGCCGTGTACAGCGGGCTGGAGCGCATCGCGCCCGCCGGCCTTCGGGCCACGCGACGGGGTGACCTGCTCTCCCGGCTGGTCTCCGACGTGGACACGCTGCAGGACTACTGGCTGCGGTGGCTGCTGCCCGCGGGGACGGCACTCACGGTCGGGGCGGGGTCTGTCGCCTTCACCTGCTGGATGCTGCCCGAGGCAGGCGCCGTACTGGCCGCCGGGCTGCTCCTCGCGGGGGTGGGCGTGCCCGTGCTGAGCGATGCCTGCGCCCGGCGCGCCGAGCGCAGGCTGGCACCCGCCCGGGCCGCTCTGGCCGTACGGGTCGCCGATCTTCTCGGCGGGACGGCCGAGCTGACTGTCGCCGGTGCGCTGCCCTCCCGTAGGGAGCAGGTGCGCACGGCGGACGGCGTCCTCACACGGATCGCCTCGCGTGCGGCGACCGCGACCGCACTGGGGGGTGGACTCATCGCCCTGATCTGCGGGCTCACCGTGGTGGGCGCGGCGATCGTCGCGCTGCCCGCGGTGCTGGACGGAC
>NZ_DATMVN010000581.1:0-4629 GCF_035563135.1 Streptomyces sp. | reverse complement strand
ACGCCGACCGCCAGCTCGGTCAACCCGATCCGTCCGCCCGACATCAGCCGCACGTCGCAGGCCAGGGCCAGCACGCAGCCACCGGCGATCGCGTGCCCGTTGACCGCCGCGACCGTCGGCCGCGGATGGTCGAACACAGCGCGAAAGGTGCGGGACAGCGCAGCCAGAAGTTCCTCGGTGTAGCGCCGGCCGCCGTCCAGGATCTGGCGCAGGTCCACCCCGGCAGAGAAGGACGAGCCGCTGCCGGTGATGACCAGCGCCCGGTCGGACGCGGTGACGGCCTCGGTGAGGGCGTTCAGCAGCTCCACGTCGAGGGCGCCGACCCGGCCGTGCTCGATGCGCAGGACGGCGACGTCGTCCAGGTCCTCGGTGATCAGCATCGGGCCCTCCACCTGTTCGAACAGCTCACGACGGAGCGTGCCGGATGTCCGCGCTGCCCGGTGCGGCTCCTCCCACGGGAGGCCATGGGTCCGGTGACCAGGCTGCCGGGAACAGCGGGCACACCATGTCCGGCCGACGGGGGTCACCGCAACCGACGGTCGACCTCAGGGGCGCCGGTCGGTGACCCGGAGTGGCGCGCCGCTGCGCTCGTCCGCGGCATCGGTCGTTGCCGGCAGCCGCAGTTGTCCCCAGCAGAAGCCGCACAGCACATCGGCGTCCCACCCGCCCATCCAGAAGTCCACCGGCCAGGGGCTCGCGCTGTCGATCGACGACGGGAGCCACCCCTCCGGGTCCTGGACCACGGGCGTCGAGGCGAGCTCGTAGCTGTACCGGAGCCGCGCACCGAAGAACCTGGACGCGCCGCCCCCCGGCGCCGCGAGGCTCGCCTCGAGGAACTCGAGTCGTTCCCGTATGGCGGTGTGCTCGGGCTCGGCAGCGGTCTCGACGTCCTGCTGCAGCCGGGAGACCCTTTCCGCCCACACGGCCGCCAGGTCCCCGATCCCGGTGGCCTCTCGGATCTCCGCGGGTGCCCTCTCCACGCCGCCGGCGAAGAGCCCCTCGAAGGGGTGATCCGGGTCGGCGGGGACGACGCGCCGGGCGAGAGCGAACGGGCCCTGGGTCACCCGCAGCGCGAAGGGCCAGATGGGCTCGAACCCGTCGTCCGCGATGACGCCGTTGCGCCCTTCGAACTTCGGCTCCTCGACCAGCTCGACCGACGCGCCCTGCAGGGGGTGCTCGTCCTGCTGCTGTCCGTCGCGCCAGACCTGGTGGACGCGGACGCCGACCGGGGGCCCGTAGGCCCGCACGAACGGCGGAGCCTGCATCCGCAGCACGCGGTCGAGGTCCGGCTCACCGGCGTAGGCGTGCACGTAGCCGGAGACACCGCGAGGCTCGTCGTACGGGTCGGGGTCGGTCGCCAGTCGGCACTGGAACCAGCCCCGGAAGACGAGGTCGATCATCCGGCCACCTCGGCGAGGTTGCGACGGACGAACCTGACCGTGTCCCCGATGGCTGCGACCCGGGGGACGTCCTCGCCCAGTGACATCGCGTCGTCGATCACCGCCTGGAGCCGTTCGAGCAGGATCGTCCAGCGGGCGGACGGGAAGGGCGACGCCGACTCCCGGTCGTAGATCTCGAACGGCGCGCCGGCGGTCGCGGGGCTCTCCGGCCCGACTGCGGGCATCTCGGTGAGCACCTCGGCGAGCGGCCGGATCGCCACGCTCATCATCTGACCCGTGGAAGCGCGGAGGACCGCCCGCTGCTCCGGCGTCTCCGACGTCGAGCCGAAGAAGTGCTCCAGCATCAGCAGCACCGAGCCGTACGCGCCGTTGGACAACTCGGCGACCCGCCGGGTGCGCTCCTCGACGAGCAGCGTCCCCCCGGTCGGGGCGTCCCGGATGAGGCGTGTCCGCGGGTTGACGACGACGGGACGCGCCGCGGCGAAGAAGCCGCTCTCCTCGTACTCCTGCCGGATCCGTGCGAACCGCCCGTAGTGCGAACTGCTCCGTCCCGTCGGCGACCCCTCACCGTCCACGACGATGTCCTCGATCGCGGCCAGTGCCGAGCTCCGGTCCACGACCTGGCGGAGGTCGAGGTCGACGGACCACCTGTTGTCGGTCTGGGCGGACCTCGGACCGATGAACAGCTCTCTCTCGTCGATGCGCCGGAAGCCGTCGGCGATCTTGCCGTACAGCTCGCCGACGTAGTCGTACGTCAGCGGATCGGGCGCAGCGGCGAAGGCCTGGACGGACTCCGTGGTGACACGCTGCGCCCCCGGCACGCGCGGAGGGGGCGGTAGCGGCTCGCCCTGCGGCAGTTCGAAGACGAGCATCCGGTACAGGGCCTCGTCGGAGAAGGGCACCAGGTCGAAGTCGAAGGGGTAGTACCCCGACCGCTGCGGGAAGTTCGGGCGGTCGAAGTGCGGACCCTCCCCGATGGATGCGAGCAGGTTGCAGACCGTGCCCAGGTGCCCCATCTCCTCGACGGCGACCCGGAGGATGGTGGCCTGCCAGGAGCGCGCGCACCGTTGCTGCGGTGCACTCAACCCCTCGTCCAGCCGCTTCTTCATCGACAAGGCCGGGAAGAGGTACTGGATCATGAGGCCGTGCTCGAGCTCGGCCGCCTCGTGCAACGCCCCGGTGAGCTCTTCGCGGGTGTCGATCATGTCGGCGCCTTCGCAGGACGGTGGCCAACCAGACGACGGTCACCCTAGCGTCGGCAGCGGCGCACCGACCGGCCGGCGAACCCGCCGCACGACGGGCTCCCCAGGGTGGAGCCGGATCGCGCGGGCGCTCGACTGAGGCAGTCCTGCGGGGCTACGGACGGGGGGACGATCGGCGCAGGCGGCCGCCGGTCACGACCACCAGCCCCGAGAACGCGAGCGCGAGCAGCAACGCCACGACCAGGCTCGCAGCCGTGTCGGCACTCGCCCCCACGGCTGCGTAGAGCAGGGCCGGCACAGCGGTCCCCGCTGCGCCGGCGCAGATCAGGACGGACCAGCGCATCGATGACGTCCCCGCGAGGACGGCCACGGTCTCCGCCAGGACCGGTACCGCTCTGCTGGACACCACGGCCCACGGACCCCAGCGCGTGAGCAGGCGGTCGGCCGCGGCTCGCTGAGCCGGCGTCGTCACGCGTTCGACGACGCCCCGCCCCCGACGCCCCAGCGCGAAGCCGACCAGCGCGGCCGAGACGCCGCCGAGCAGGGACAGTGCAGCGCCTGGCACGAGACCGAACAGCGCTCCGTGCGCCACCATCACGACGCTCGAGGGCACCGGGAGGAACACGTCGGCGATCAGCAGCCCCAGACCGAGGAGCGCCGCGGCCACTCCGGCGCTGCGCATCGCGGGCAGTGGGTCGGCCAGCAGGGGCAACGCCGCCCACTCCGCGAGGCCGAACAGCAGCAGGGCGCCGCCTACCAGTACGGCTACGACCAGCCCATAGCCACGCACATCGTCCCCCCGCCGGAAGGCCCGTCGGCATCGGAGCCGAGGAGGTCATCGTCCGACCGCGTGGGCACGGTGGCCAGGGTCGTCGGTCAGGTGGTGCGGCAGCTGCCGACCGCCCGCTGCGCAGCCCGATCCGATCTGACGCACCGGGTCCCTGCGCGGTCTGGCACGCGAGCACGGCCCGGCACCCGAACGGTCTCCGGGCGGGGCGGAGGGCCCGTCACCGCCGCACCAGGCCCGCGGTGACGAGGCGATGACACCCGCTCCCGGGGAGTGCGTCAGAGGACCCCGCGTCCGCCGGGCCGGAGGCCGTCGTCACCTCGTGCAGGCCCGCAACCATGGCCGACGACCGCCGCACCGGTACGGCGCCTCGGACACCGGGACGCGGCCCATCCCCCGGGGCAGGGTCGTCCACCTGTCACCGACGATGGCGAGGACTGCGGGACGGGCGGAGCGGGCGGTGTGCAGGTCTCGCACACAGGGAGCCGACGGGGCGGGGCGGCCGCCGACCGGACTCGACGCGACCGGGTTCAGACCTCGACGGCGGTACCGCAGATCCCGCAGACCTCGAGCTGCCGGCGTCCCCACCGGGCGATCGGCACGAAGAAGACCGTGAACTGCTTGACCTGCCGCACGCGCGCCCACTGCGTGGTGTTGCCGCAGCGGGGGCAGGTGCGGACCTCCCCGGGGCCCAGGTCCTGCTGCTTGGTGCCGAAGCCGAAGAGGAAGAACACGCCGCCAGCCTAGGCAGCGGACCGGCCACCGTCCGGCGCGCGTGCCCACCTGGCCCCGCCGGGCTCGACCGCCCGCCGCCGGCCGTCCGAGCGCGACGCGCGCGACATGGGGTTCGGCGTGCCGGTGGGAGGCGGGCTGAGGGACATGGCGGTCCGGGAGGCCACGCTCGCTGGTCGGCACCATCGACGGCCTGCTCCACCGGCGGAGCGGCAGGCGCGACCGAGCTGAGCGCACCGAACCGAGAACGCTCACACGGACTCCTGCGGTCTCACCCGAGAAATACCCGGGCGGGGTATGTGGTTGACGGGGAGCACAGGACCGGAGTGGAGGAGGCCTGGGTCATGGCGACTCGGCAGACGACGGCGGTGCTCGAGGTCGCCGGAGTGCACTGGGCCACGGAGAAGGCGGTCACCGAGGAGGTGCTCGGACAGCGGCCGGGCGTGCTGGCCGTGCAGGCCGACCCGATCGCACGGACCGCGGTGGTCACCTACGACCCGGCGCAGAC
>NZ_DATMVN010000580.1:0-5652 GCF_035563135.1 Streptomyces sp. | reverse complement strand
CGCTGCGCAGGCTCCACTGCCAGCAGGCCCTCGCCCTGGTCGGGCCGGAGGCCGAGCCCTCGGTACGCGCGGTGCTCGGTGACCCCGAGCTCGGCGGCCTGGCGCGGGTCTGGCTCGCGGAGCGTGGCGCGGCGGACGTGCCGGCGCCTCCGGAGGCGATGATCTTCTGGCTCGCCGTGGACACCATCGCCGCGCAACTGGACACCGACGGCGACCTGGACGAGCTCCAGGAGCTGGTCGAGGGCCTGTCGGGGCAGCACAGCGGCTTCTTCGACGAGGCGTGGCGGGTGGAGCACCCCGCGACGGCGGAGGTGCTCGAAGCCGTGGGACGGCTGCACCGGGACCGGAAGATCTCCAAGGCCGCCCGCAAGGCGGCGTACAAGGCGCGGTCGCGGCAGAAGGACTGAGGCGCGGTCGCGGCAGATGGACCGAGGCACGGGCACGGCGGCGCCGCGGCACGACGACTGCCGCGGCCCGTCCGTTTCCGGTGGTGCCCCTGGTCTTCGCCGTCCGTTCACCGGGTGGTCCGCCGGTCATGGTCCATGACTGCGAGCATCCGGTTCCTCAGTGGACCGAACCGGAGGAACGATGCTCCCGAAGAGAACCTGCGCCGCGCTCGCGGTCCTGGCCATGACCGCGGGCACCCTGGCGGGCGCAGGCGTGGCGAACGCGGGTCAGCCGCACGGCGGCGACCGCGGATCCAGGGCGGCGGCCTTCGAACGTGCCGCCACCTACCCGGTGTTCCAGAACCGGCCGGCCGGTGAGGACGCCGCGGCACGGACGGTCGCCGAGATCTCCGCGACCAGCGAGGACGGCCGCACCCTCATCTACACGGACGCCGCCGCGAAGCGCATCGGCTTCCTGGACATCGGCGACGCCGGCCGGCCCAGGGGGCTCGGCACGCTCTCCCTGGCCGAACTGGGCGACGCCGAGGACGAGCCGACCTCGGTGTCGGTCGTCGGCCGGTACGTGCTGGTCGTCGTGAACACCAGCGCGAGCCACACCCGGCCCTCCGGCCGCCTCGACGTCATCTCGCTGGCCACCCGCGAGCGGGTGGCCAGCCACGACCTGGGCGGCCAGCCCGACTCGATCACGATCAGCAAGGACGAGCGGTACGCCGCCGTCGCCATCGAGAACGAGCGCGACGAGGAGGCCGCCCCTGCGGGCGGCGAGGAGGGTGATCTCCCGCAGGCGCCCGCCGGGTTCGTGCAGATCGTCGACCTCCAGGGTGCCTCGCCCGCCGGGTGGTCCACCCGCGCGGTGCCGCTGACACGGGCGGACGGCTCCGCGCTGCCCGCGCTGGTGGCGGCCGGGATCACCGAGCCCACCGACCCGGAGCCGGAGTACGTCTCCGTCAACAGCCGTGGCCAGCTCGCCGTCACCCTCCAGGAGAACAACGGCGTCGTCATGATCGACCTCGCGTCGGGGCGTCTCACCAAGGCGTTCACCGCCGGCACGGCCTCCGTCGAGGGTGTCGACACCGTCGAGGACGGCGTCATCGACCAGACCGGGTCCCTCGGCGGCGTACCGCGCGAACCCGACGCACTGGGCTGGATCGACGACCGCTACCTGGCCACCGCCAACGAGGGCGACTGGAAGGGCGGCACCCGGGGCTGGAGCGTCTTCGACAGCCGCACCGGCGAGGTGGCCTGGGACGCCGGGAACAGCTTCGAGCACACAGCGGCGCGTCACGGCCTGCTGGACGACGGCCGTTCCGAGAACAAGGGCACCGAGCCCGAAGGGCTCGCGATCGCCACGTACGACGGTGTGCGCCACGCCTTCGTCGGCTCCGAGCGCGGCAACTTCGTCGCCGTCTACGACATCAGCAGGCCCACCCGCCCGGTCTTCAAGCAGGTGCTGCCGGCCACCAACGGTCCCGAGGGCCTGCTGCCGATCCCCTCGCGCGGACTGCTCGCGGTCTCCAGCGAGGAGGACGACGCCGAGGCCGGTGTGCGCGCCTCGGTGAGCCTGTTCCGTCCGGCCGAGGGTGCTCCCTCCTTCCCCTCGCTCGTGTCCGCCGACGACTCCACGGGCACCCCCATCGGCTGGGGCGCGCTCGGTGCCCTGTCGGCCGTGCCGGGCCGCGCCGACGAGCTGTACACCGTCACCGACGCGGCGTACTCCACCACCCGTATCCTCACGGTCGACGCGGACAGCGAGCCCGCCGTCATCACGCGCGAGCTGACCGTCAAGGACGCTGCGGGCGAGCCCGTCGGTTACGACGCCGAAGGCATCCACGCCCGGCCCCAGGGCGGCTTCTGGCTGGCCGTCGAGGGCAAGAAGGGGCCCGGCAACCAACTGGTGCGCCTGGACCGCCACGGCGTCACCCAGCAGGTCGTCCCGGTCCCGTCCGAGGTCGCCGCCGGCCTCGGTCCGCAGGGCTTCGAAGGCGTCACCGCCACCACGGACCGCGACGGCCGCGAGATCGTCTGGGCGGCTCTCCAGCGCGGGACCGCCGCCGACCCGGCCGGAGTGGTCCGCCTCGGCCGCTACGACGTCCGGGCCGGCACCTGGAGCTGGTACGGCTACCGGCTCGGCACCACCACCGCGGCCGGTGACTGGATCGGCCTGTCCGAGATCACCGTGGCCGGCGGCAGGCTCGCCGTCGTCGAACGCGACAAGCTGAACGGCCCGGCCGCCAGGGTCAAGCGGATCCACACGGTCGGCCTGCCCCGGACCGCCGCCCCGCAGGGCGCCCTCACCGTCCTGCCGAAGACCCTCGCCCACGACGTGCTGCCCGCCCTGCGGGCCACGAAGGGCTGGACGCAGGAGAAGCTGGAAGGCCTCACCGTGGCCGGAAACGGCCACGTCTACGCGGTCACCGACAACGACGGTCTGGACGACTCCACGGGGGAGACGGTCTTCCTCGACCTCGGACCCGCCCGCAAGGTCCTCGGCCGCGGCTGACCGCCCGGGGGCACCAGCCGCCTCCACCCGTCGCGGTGGAGGCGGCGCCGGCGTGTCCAGCAGCTCGACGGACCGGTGTGTTTCGGCCAGCCCCGGTTCGTTTCGGCCAGGTCTTTGGGCGGTTCTGTCCCGGTCCGGGGACCGGGTTGAGGTACGGTCCCCCGGCGCGCCGGGTGGTGTTCAGCTGGAGTTGGCGGGAGGGAGGGAACGTGATCGGGCCAACCACTCGGTCATGTTGCACCAGGAGTCCGCGATGTCCTTCACCCGCAGGGAATTCACCAGATCGTCCGCCCTCACCGGCGCGGGCATCGCCCTCACCGGCGCCGTCGGGGCACTGGCGACCGCCCCCGGCGCGCTGGCCGCCGAGGACGCACGTCACGAGCACGGCCACGGGGACCACGGGCACGGGCACGACAAGGAACTGGGCTACGGCCCGCTGATCGACGACCCGAAGGGCATCCTCGCGCTGCCTGCCGGATTCTCGTACCGGATCGTCACGCACAGCGGTGTCACCAAGCTGGAGAGCGGCGAGTTCACCCCCTCCAACCACGACGGCACGGCCGCCTTCGAAGGCCCCCGCGGTGTCACCCTCCTGGTCAACAACCACGAGCTGAGCGGCACCCGGGCCGGCTGGAAGTACCCCGTCCCGCTCACCGAGGGCCTCGTCTACGACCCGGTCGCGGCCGGCGGCTGCACCGTCGTGGAGACCCGCCGCGACGGCCGTACCGCCGAGTGGGTCGGCATCGCGGGTACGTCGACCAACTGCGCGGGCGGCAGCACGGAGTGGGGCACCTGGCTCACCTGCGAGGAGACCGAGGACAAGGCCGGCAAGAACGGTCTCCTCAAGGACCACGGCTACGTCTTCGAGGTCGACCCGTACGACAGGCGCGCCAATCGCGACCCGCGCCCCGTCAAGGCCTTCGGCCGGTACGCCCACGAGGCCGTCGTCATCGACCCGAAGCGGGGCCACGCCTATCTGACCGAGGACGCGTCCGGCCCCAACGGCCTGCTCTACCGCTGGGTCCCGCCGCACGGCTTCAAGCACGGCCGGGGCAAGCTGCGCACCCTCGCCGACGACGCCGGTGTCCTCCAGGCCACCAAGTGCTTCGACAAGAAGGGCGTGTTCGTCGACGACCTGTCCCGCGCCACGGAGATCGGCACCGTCTACGGCGTGGACTGGGTCGACGTACCCGACCGTGACGCGAGGACCGTCTCGGTGCGCAAGCAGTTCGCCGACAACGAGGTCACCCGCGCCCGCAAGCTGGAGGGCATGTGGTGGGGCGACGGCGGCGCCTACTTCGTCTCCTCGTTCGCCCGGAGCGAGAGCCCCGTGGCCCACGACGGCCAGGTCTGGTTCTACGACCCCAAGCGCCGCACGGTCACCCTCAAGGTCCTCCTCGGAGTCAACCCGGACCCGTCCGTGGACGGCGCCTTCGACGGACCGGACAACATCACCGTGTCCCCGTACGGCGGCATCGTCATCTCCGAGGACGGCAACGGCATCCAGCACCTCTTCGGCGCCACCGACAGCGGCCGCACCTACCCGATCGCACGCAACGACCTCAACGCGGGCACGGAGGACGACCCCTCCTACAGCGAGATCGCCGGGGTCACCTTCTCCCCGGACGGCAGGACGCTGTTCGCCAACATCCAGAACCCCGGCATCATGCTCGCCATCACCGGGCCGTGGAAGCGTCAGCCGCACAAGCACTGACCACCCGCAGGTGCGGCGTGTACGGGGAGGCGTACGCCGGGTGACCGGGCCGGACGCGCACCGTCCGGAAGCGAGAACCGCCACACGTCCGGGGGGTCTTTCCGGCGCGGTGTCCTGCCCGGTGCCCTTGCGGGAAGCGGGCAGGAGCACGGAACGGGCCGGGGAGCCGCTGATTACGAATGCGGCACTACTGCCCCTCCGGAGCGGTCGGGCATGGCGTCGGGCGCTTACAGGGCGCATACTCGACCGTAATGAAACAGTCAGCCGGATCCCGGCGTCACCTGCCTTCCAGTCCCTTCAACCGCCCGGCCCAGGCGGCCCCACCGGTCGAATGCTTCGATGTGGGCGACAGGGTGTCGCACGACCAGTTCGGACTCGGCCGAGTCCTTGCTGTCGAGGGCGACAACGACGCAGTGCTCATCGACTTCTCGGGGCGACAGGGGAGGATCCTGAGCCCGTACTCCAAGCTGACCAAGCTCTGAGAAGGCGGACGAGCACGCACAGCGTCCCACCGGAGACCCTCCGGATCCGGGGCACCTGAGGGGAAACCCGTCGGGTGCCCCGGAAGCCGTTCCGGGGCACCCGTGAGGGGTGCTACAGAGCCTTCGAGGCCGGCTTGACCATGCCGCGGACGGTCCGTGACTTCACGAACTCGCCCATTCCGGTCATCTCCCACTCGCCGGAGAACTGCTTGATCAGCTTGGCCATCATCACGCCGGTCTGCGGTTCCGCGCCGGTCAGGTCGAAGCGGACCAGCTCCTCCCCGGTCGCCGCGTCGATCAGCCGGCAGTAGGCCTTGGCGACCTCGGTGAACTTCTGCCCGGTGAAGGAGTTGACCGTGAAGACCAGACCGGTCGCGTCGGCGGGGATCCGGCCGAGGTCCACGACGATCACCTCGTCGTCCCCCGCGCCCTCGCCCGTGAGGTTGTCGCCGGAGTGCTTGATCGCGCCGTTGAGGATGGAGAGCTTGCCGAAGTAGCAGCTGTCCAGATGATTGCGGCTGGGGCCGAAGGCGATCACCGAGGCGTCGA
>NZ_DATMVN010000579.1:0-4440 GCF_035563135.1 Streptomyces sp. | reverse complement strand
CGACGTCGCCGCCGTCGTCATCGGCCCCGGCCGGGAGTACGACGACCTGTACGGCGACTGGGCGCAGCCCGCCGCCCCCGACGCGGTCGCCGCCCTGTCCCGCGCGCTCGGCGGCGTCGCCGACCCGGCCCGGGAGCTGTGGGAGCTGGCCGGCCGGCTGGGCGCACCGCGGTCCTTGGCCGAGCTCGGCATGCAGGAGGCGGACATCTCGCGCATCGTGGAGCTCGCGGTCGCCAACCCCTACGCGAACCCGCGGCTGGTGACACAGGAGGGCGTCTCCGCACTGCTCGAGGCGGCCTGGTCCGGCCGGTCGCCCGGCAGCCCCGGCTCCTGACACAGCCGCGGCACGGTCACCCCACTGAGATCCGAGGAGAAGACATGAGCATCGGACGTCTGGGAGCACGCCTCCTGATCGGCGGGCTGTTCATCGGCCACGGCACACAGAAGCTCTTCGGCTGGTTCGGCGGCCCGGGACGCGCCGGCACCGAGGGCATGATGGAGGCGCTGGAGATGCGGCCGGCGAAGGTGCACGCCACGCTCGCCGGGGTCACCGAGACCGCCGGCGGCGCGCTGCTGGCCGCCGGGTTGGCCACGCCGCTCGCGGCGTCCGCGCTCACCGGTGTGATGACCACCGCCATCCGCAAGGTGCACCTGCCCAACGGTCCGTGGGCGGCCAATGGCGGGTGGGAGTACAACGCCGTCCTCATCGGTGCGGTGACGGCGCTGGCCGAGACCGGAGCCGGTGACCTCTCCTTGGACAGTGTGCTGGGCATCGAGCGGAGGGGGCCGGCCGTGGCAGTCGCCGCGCTGGCCACCGGGGTGGCCACGTCCTTCCTCACCATGGCGGTCGCGCGACGCGGCCGTCCGGGCGTCACCTCTGCTGCCGGCCCGTCCGCCGTGCCCGCTCCGCCAGAGGACACCGCGGGGGACCCCACCACGGCCGGGGCCTAGTGCTGCGGCAGATCCCGTTCGCCCAGGAGTGAGCCGGTGCCCAACGGCCATGCAGAAGACGGTGTGGCCACGGCGCGCGAACGGCTACGGCAGGCCATCGGCCGCGGCCGCTCCGTCCGGTTGATCGCCGGCGGTCGGCCCGCCTCGAACCGGCGCGGGCCGCACGGTGAGGTGGTGCCCTCCCCACGAGCGCAGGCCGTGGCTCGCGGCGTCAGCCCTGTCCTGCGGGTGGTCGAGCGCCTCGGACTGTGGGTGCGGCTGCTCTCCGTCCTCGGTCGGTTCGGCCCGCGGCCGGCCGACTTCGGCGAGTACCTGCCCGGGGAGCACGACGTCGTAGTCGCCACCTACGAGAAGAGCGGCACCAACTGGATGCTGCAGATCGTCCACCAGGTCGCGACCGTCGGGCTCGGCCGGTTCGACCACATCCACGACGTGGCGCCGTGGCCGGACGCTCCCGGCGGCCAGACCTCCGTCGCGGTCCCGCTGGAGGAGCCCACCTGGCGCGAGGCTCCCACCGGGTTGCGCCCGGTGAAGACCCACCTGCCTCGTGAGGCGACGCCGTTGACCGACGCCGCGCGCTATGTCGTGGTGATCCGCGACCCCAAGGACGTGGTGGTCTCCAGCTACCACTTCGTCCGCGGCATCGCGCTGGGGCCGCTGATGCCCAGCGTGAGCGCGTGGGTGGAGCTGTTCCTCAGCGAACAGGGGTTCGCCCCCTCCGGCGGGCCGTGGCCGGAGCACGTCGCCGGTTGGTGGGCCGAGCGCCATCGGCCCAACGTCCTGGCCCTGCGCTACGAGGAGCTCGTGGCCGACCTCCCCGGCGGCATCGGCCAGGTCGCGGACCTGATGGGTGTCGACCTCGACCCTCAAGCCTTGGAGCGGGTCAGGTCACACTGCACCTTCGAGGCCATGCGTGCGGTGGGCGAGCGCTTCGACCTCGGCCCGTTCACCCCCCTCGGCTCACAGCAGACCCGCATGGTCCGCCGCGGCGCGGCCGGCGGGTCGGCCGAGTTGCTCACCGCTGAGCAGCGCCGCCGCATCGATGACCACTGCGAGTCGGCGCTGCACCGGCTGGGCTCGGACTTCCCCTACGCGGAGGTCTACCGAGCCGAGTGGTGACCGAGGCCGACCGCTGCAATTCGACGCGGTCCCCGCGCGCGGGGACCCGCCGACCAGGGACGGAAGATGCGACGGGTCCTGCACGCGGCGGCCGGACGACGTGGGGCACCGGGGCGCCGTCGCCGCCCGGGCAGGACCCGGGTGACGACGGCGGCGGACGGGAGACCGCCGGTCAGGCGGTCCCGCCGTTGGGCGAGAGCACCTGGCCGGTGAAGAACGCCGCCTCGTCGCTGGCGAGGAACAGGATGGTGTTGGCCATCTCGTCGGCCGACGCCATTCGCTTCATCGGGGCCAGGTCGATGATCGCCTGGCGGGCCTCGGGCCCGTTCTGCGCGAGCATCGGGGTGTCGGTCGACCCGGGGGCCACGGCGTTCACCCGGATGTTCTCCGCGGCCAGTCGCGCCGCGGCGGCGCGTGTCATCCCGATGACCCCTGCCTTCGATGCCGGGTACGGCAGGATCAACGGGAGGAGAGCGAGGGCACCGACGCTCGAGATCGTCACGATCGAACCACCCTCGGGCCCGTTGCGCCGCATGGCCGGCACCGCTGCGCGCAGCGCGTAGAAGGTCCCGTACAGGTTGACCTCGACCACCTCCGCGAAGTCCGCGTCGCTGATCTCCGTGATGTCACCGCCGAACTCGGTCGTCAGTTGGCTGCTGGGCTGCGCGATGCCGGCCGCGGTCACCAGGACGTCCAGCCGGCCGAACTCCTCGACGGCGGTCGCGACCGCCGCGTCGAGGTCCGCGCTCCGGGTCACGTCGCCTGCCAACGCGATGGCGCCGTCCACACCATCGAGGGAGTCCTTCAGACGATCGCCGTCGCGGTCGACGGCCACGACGCGTGCGCCCTCGGCGACGAACCGGCGTACCGAGGCCAGCCCGATACCGGATCCACCTCCGGTCACCACGGCGACCTTGTCCTCGAGTCTCATCTCTTCTCCTCCTGCTCGGATCAGGACCGGTCAGTCGGTGAGGGCCGCGAGGACGATGTCGCCGAGGCGCTGGGTCCGGGGTAGGTGGTCGGTGTCCTCCAGGGAGCCGACGGTGATGAGCGTGAAGCAGACGTCCCGCGCCGGGTCCACCCAGAAGCAGGACGTGCCGGCGCCCCAGCCGCCGAAGGTGCCCTTGCTGCCCAGGTTGGGCAGCGGACCGGGCGTGAGAGCGTCACCGCGGACGAAGAACCCCAGCCCGTGGTATGCCGGCCACGGCAGCCAGTTGCGCATCTGGAGCGCGTAGTCCAGCAGGGAGTTGGGCATCTCGCCGGTGTGGTTGCGGGCGGCGAGCTCGATCATGGCGGGGGAGAGCAGCCGGTAGCCGTTCCGGACCCCTCCGCCGCGCAGGAGATCGGCGAACTTGTAGAAGTCCTCGGCCGTCGTGGTGTAGCCCGCACCGGGCATCTGGGAGCCGGGCGCCGTGATGAGGTGGCCCGAGCCCTCGATGCCCTCGATGGTGAACATGCCCGCGGGACGCCGGTAGCGGGCCACCACGGGCGCCAGGTAACGATCGCCCGGTGGGGGCCCGAGGGTCGTGCTGTCCATGCCGAGCGGCCGGAGGACCTCGTCCGCGACGATGGCGTCGAAGGAGCGCTTGCCGGGATCGACCGCCACCAGCATGGACGCCATTACCGCGTGGGCGCCGAGCTTCGAGTAGAGGACGCGCTGCCCGGGCGGGGTCTCGGGTGCGGAGGCGCACACGTAGGCGGTGAAGCGCTCGAGCGAGATCAGGTCTTCGACCGGGAGCATGGGGACGTCGGCGAGCACGCCACCGGTGTGGGTGAGCAGGTGGAACAGCGTGACGGAGCCCTTGCCCCGGGCTCCGAAGTCGGGCAGGACCTCCGCGACCGGCTGGGTGAGCGAGAGCAGTCCCCGCTCGACGAAGCTCAGCACGGTCGCGACCACGAGCTGCTTGCTGATCGAGAAGGGGACCAGCACGTCGTCGGTCCGCAGCGCCCGCTCCTGCGACCGGTCGGCGAAGCCGATCGCCTCGTCCACCACCAGGTGACCCGCTCGGCCGACTGTGATCTGGGCACCGTCGTAGAAGCCGGTGTCGACGTCGTGCTGGATCGACTCGACGAGCCGCTGCAGCCGCTGCGGGTCGAAGCCGACCTCTCCCGGATCCGTCATCTCCATCGGTGACATCCCTCCCAGGGGCTCGGGGACTCGGCAACAACCTGGGCGCCAAGCTCGTACGTCGCACAGAATTTCGCTGAGCGCACAAAGCCTATGTGACGGCGCACCCCTCCACAACAGACCGGCGGGCAGGTCGACTGGCCGCACAACCCACCGGACACGACGTGACCTCGACCGGACACGGGAACCGGGTGAGCGACCGGTACCGACCGGGCGTCCGTGGACGGGCGTGCACGTGGAGC
>NZ_DATMVN010000578.1:0-2956 GCF_035563135.1 Streptomyces sp. | reverse complement strand
TCGATGGAGATGTGGTTGGAGTCGTAGAACAGCACGAGGTTGCCCAGCTGCTGGTGACCGGCCAGTGACGCGGCCTCGGACGCGACCCCCTCCATCATGTCGCCGTCGGACGCCAGCACGTACACGTGGTGGTCGAACGGGCTGGCGCCCGGTGCTGCGTCCGGGTCGAGCAGGCCCCGCTCCCGGCGCGCGGCCATCGCCATGCCGACGGCGGCGCCCAACCCCTGGCCCAGCGGCCCCGTGGTGATCTCGACACCACGGGTGTGCCGGTACTCCGGGTGGCCCGGGGTCGCCGAGTCCCAGGTCCGCAGCGCCTTCAGGTCCTCCATCTCCAGGCCGTAGCCCGCCAGGTAGAGCTGGATGTACAGGGTGAGGCTGGTGTGGCCGCAGGAGAGGACGAAGCGGTCCCTGCCCAGCCACTGGTCGTCCTCGGGATCGTGCCGCATGACCTGCTGGAACAGCAGGTAGGCGAGCGGGGCGAGACTCATCGCCGTACCGGGGTGGCCGTTGCCCGTCCTCTGGACGGCGTCGGCGGCGAGGACCCGTACGGTGTCCACCGCGCGCAGGTCCACATCGCTCCATCCCGCCCGTTCGGCCAGTGGCCGGGCCAGGCCGGGGTCCCGCTGTGCGGTGCTGCCGGAAGAGGATTGCTCGGGCGCCATGGTGTCGTCTCCCTCGGACGTCGCTTCTCGGTTCGACGGGACCGGCCGGTGCGGCTCGCCACCCCTCGCATCCTCTGTTCCCCCGCCCTCCTCCGCACCTGGAGCGGGCCCGGCGGTGCGGTGGGCTTCCGATGCTCACCGGGCGGCGCGGCGCCCGGCGCGGGCGGCGGCGGCGCACACGCCCCGCCGACGGGTCACCTACCCGCTGCGGAGCCCGGCAGGCGCGTGCCGCCGGACGTGGGCCGGGGCGGTGGCTTCCCCTGCCCCGGGAGAGCGCCTGGAAGCGCGCGACAGCCTTCACCCGCGCGGACGCCGGCCGGAGCGGCCGGATCCGTGAGGCAGGAGGGCAATATGGCGAAGGAGGCGGCAGAGGAGTGTTCACCTCCGCCCCGGCGCCGAAGTCCGTGAGCTCTTCATCGTCCCCGTGCCTGTGGTCTCCGGCTGACACCCACTCGGCTTCTGCGCAGAGCGCGCCGTCCGGGGCGCCTTTCGAAGGGGCCCCCTTGTTCAGCACTTCACTCGACACGTCCTCCCTTTCCGACGCTCAGCAGGTCCTCCGCCGCCCGCGGCCGGGACGAAGGCCGGGACGCCGGGTTCGCTCCGTACGCCGCCCGGGAGCTCGTCCCCGGCCGGGCCGTACGGGATCTGTGTGTCGCTCGCGGTCGAAGCCGGCCTCGGGCGGATCGAGCGGTTCCTGGCGTCGGCCATGGCAGGTCCGAGCGGTGAGGCCCTGCTGCACACGCCGGCACCCTCCTGAGCGAGCGGGGGTCCGGGCATGCTCCTGCGGCCGGGAGGGCTCCGGCCGAGGACGGCCGCACCCGGGCGTGCTCACACCACCGCCACGTCGGTGAACCGGGCCGCGGTGTGCAGTTCGGACTCGATGCTCCCGGCGGTGAGGCGCAGTTCGGGCAGGACCTGCTCCAGGCATGCGTCGATCGTCCGGCTGCTGCTGTGCATGGCGACGTTGATGGACGCGACCGCGGTCCCCGCGCGGTCCCGCACGGGGACGGCGATCGAACGCAGGCCGGCTTCCAGCTCCTCGTCGACCAGGGCGTACCCCTCCGTGCGTACGCGTTCCAGCGCGGCTTCGAGTTCGGCGCGCCGGGTGAGGGTGTGGGGGGCCAGCGGGCGCAGTTCCGCGTGGTCGAGGAGGGGTCCGAGCCCGGAGGCGGGGAGGTCGGCCAGCAGTACGCGGCCCAGAGAGGTCGCGTAGGCCGGGAAGCGGGTGCCGACGGTGATGTTGACGTTCATGATGCGGTGGGTGGCGGCACGCGCCACGTACTGCACCGAGTCGTCCACCAGGACGGCGAGGGAGGTGGAGTCGTGGATCCGCCCTGCCAGAGCGGCGAGGTGCGGTTGCGCGATCCGCGGCAGGGTGATGCGGGAGAGCGGCGGATATCCGAGTGCCAGGACGCGCGGGGTCAGCCGGTGGTCCCGTCCGTCGACCGCCACGTATCCGAGGTGTTCGAGGGTGATCAGGGCGCGGCGCGCGGAGGCGCGTGAGAGGCCGGTCGCCCGTGCGACGGCGCTGAGCGTCAGGGCCGCGCCGCTGTCACCGAACGCGGTGATGACGGTCAGGCCCCGGGCGAGGGATTCGACGAAGCCCCGGCCCAGTTCCTGTTTCGATGCCGCGGTCCATGAGGCGAGGGCCCCGGGGGCGGGCGCAGGCCCCGGGGGCGGTGCGTCGCGCAGTCGGCGTTCCATCACCGCGGCGGCATCGCGCAGCCGGGGCAGCAGGCTGTCGCGGAGCCCTTGTGCGCTGTGCCGGCTGGTGTGGCTGACCACACTGAGCACGCACGCGATGCCTCCGGCGGGGTCGTGCACGGGTACGGCGAGAGCCAGCAGGCCGGGTTCGATCAGCTGGTCGTCCAGTGCCCAGCCCTCGGCCCGCGCCGCGTCCACCCGGTCCTCGAACAGGTCGTCCGCCGGGCACGGCCGCGGCGGCAAGGACGGGAAGCCGGCTCCCTTCGGATCAAGGGCCCGCCGATCCCGCCATGCCTGCCATTCCTCGGGCTCCCAGCAGGTGGCGAAGAGCGCGCCGGGAGCGGTGCGTTCGGCCGGCAGCAGGTCGCCGATGCGGAAGCTCAGGGACATCGCGCGGCGCCGTGTCGCCTGGTGCACGAAACGGATGTCCCCGCCGTCGGGCACCGCGAGCGACACGGACTCGTCGAGTTCGTCCGCGAGGGCGTCCACCCGGTCGCCGAGGAGGCCGGGAAGACGGATCGACGAGAGATAGGCGTTGCCCAGCTCCATCAGGGGCGGCGCGAGGCTGACGGCCTTGCCGTCGAGGCGCA
>NZ_DATMVN010000577.1:0-25782 GCF_035563135.1 Streptomyces sp. | reverse complement strand
CCCCGGCCCGGCCTCCCGGCCCGGCCTCCCGGCCCCCCGGCCGTTCGGCCCGGGGGCCTTGCGAGCCCGGCGTTTCCGGTCAGAGGGTGACCGGGAGCCCGGCCGCGCGCCACGCCTGGAAGCCGCCGGTCAGGTCCGTGGCCCGGTGCAGTCCCAGCTGACGCAGGGAAGCGACCGCGAGACTCGACGCGTAACCCTCGTTGCAGATCACCACAACCCGCAGATCGTGACTCACGGCCTGCGGGGCACGGTGGCTGCCCTGCGGGTCGAGGCGCCATTCCAACTCGTTGCGTTCGACGACCAGAGCCCCGGGGATCAGGCCGTCCTTCTCGCGGAGCGACGCGTAACGGATGTCGACCAGCAGCGCGCCTTCGGCCGCCGCAGCTGCCGCTTCTTGGGGGCCGATCCGTTCATATCCGTCCCGCACCCGGCCGAGCAGTTCATCGATGCCCACCGGGCCCTGACGGTTCCGCCCGCCGCTCACTGCCAGTCCGCCGGGCGTTCGGTCTGCTCCAGGCGCAGTACCGCTCCTGTGCGGCTGTAACGGCGGATCTGCGGCAGGGGCGGATAGTAGGCGTGCACCGACACGGCGTGCTCGTGGCCGGACTCGTTGAGCACCTCATGGACATGGTGCCGGCCGAAAGCCCTGCCCTGGCCCGTCGCCAGGAGCCGGGTCCGGTCGATGCCCCGGCTCAGTTCGAGGGTCTTCCAGCCGTCGGTGGGCAGCCGGGCGGCCAGCGAGTGCTCCCTCAGGCCGCCCGCGGCGACGGTGAACGCCCCCGCCGAATCGGCGTGGTCGTGCCAGCCGGTGCCGGTACCCGGCGGCCAGCCGATCAGCCAGGCCTCGCTGCCACCGGGGCCGTCGAGCCGGAGCCAGGTGCGCCCTGCGGGATCGAGCGGAAGCGAGGCGACGAGCGCGGTGTTCCCCGCGGTCCGGCGGACGAAGTCGAGCAGTTCCGCAGCGGTCGGAGCCGCAGCATCCGGGCCGGGGGCGGCCGGAGCGTTCACGCTGCCGGGACTGGGAGCGGGGGCCGATGGGCCGGTGTCGACGGCGGACGCGGACACGGATGCGGAGGCGGGCAGGGAAGGAGAAGACGCAGACACAGGGACCGTCCTGAGAAGTTCGCTCGGAAGCACGACCGCGCGTGAAACAGCACGGGGTGCCGGGTGAAGGGCGATTCAGCAGGACGAGCGACACACGCAGCCCGCGTAGCGGACGAGGTCCATATGGACCCTCCGCCACAGGCGCACATCGGTGTCGGTCATGGTCGGGAGTACACCATGTGCGCCCCCGGCGGTCAATCGTCCCCGGCGGTCAATCGCCCCCTGCGGTCAATTGGCGTCCGCGCTCCGGTCGGAGCTCGCACCCGTGTGCGCCCGGGCGCCGTACGCCATGTCCGCGCCGCCTCCGCGCGCCGCGTCGGCCGCCGCGAAGAGTTCTGCGGGCCGCACCCCGCTGAAGGCCGCGACGAGATGCCCGTCCGGTCTGACCAGCAGCACCGTATGGGCCGTGGCTCCGGGGTAGCTCTCGGTCACCAGCAGTTCGGCCTTCACGGGGAGGGCGTCCACCGCGTCGACCAGCCGGGGCATGACACCCGCCGTCAGCCAGTGCCGCCGGTCCCACACCCCGGTGCCCGGAGCGACCAGGATCACCAGCAGGTGCCCCAGGCCCAGCCGGTCCCGCAGCCGCACCGTCTTCCCGTCGGTCGCGGTCACCCGCACATCGACGGCCGGCGCACCGGGAGCCGTGCCCACCGGCGTATGGGCATCGGAGGGCCGGGGTGAAAGGGGGGAGTGCGTGTACGCCGGGGGCGCGCCCAGGGGCCCGCATCCCAGATGGCCGTCGGCCAGCAAAGTGTCCTGTCCGCGCGCGGTGCCGGGCATGAGTGTCCGGAGACCCGCGCCGCCCCGCAGTATCGGCAGCGACTGGTCGGCGGCCCGCAGCCGTGAGGCGACCGCGGCCCTGCGCTCGGCCTGGTAGCTGTCGAGCAGAAGCTCGGAGGCACCGTGGTGCCAGGCCTGCGCCAGCTTCCAGGCCAGGTTCTCGGCGTCCCGCAGCCCTTCGTCCAGACCCTGGGTGCCGAGCGCGCCCAGCAGGTGGGCGGCGTCACCGGCGAGGAAGGCGCGCTCGGCCCGCCAGCGCCTCGCGAGCCGGTGGTGCAGCGTGTACACGCCCGTGTCCAGCAGTTCGTAGGCCGGCGTCTCACCGCACCAGCCCTCGAGGGTGTCGCGGATCCGGGTGATCAGGGCATCGGGGGTGACGAGTTCGCCACGCGGCGGAAGGAGCCAGTCGAGCCTCCAGACCCCGTCGGGCAGCGGCCGCGCGGTGACTTCGGCACCCCCGGTACGCCACGGTGGAGCACGGTGCAGCACGGCTTCACCGGGCCAGGGCAATGGGGCACGGAGCGCCGCGACGGCGTGCCGTTCCACCGCCGTACGACCGGGGAATCTGATGTCCAGGAGCTTGCGTACGGTGGACCGCGCCCCGTCGCAGCCCACCAGGTAGCTCCCGCGCCACCAGGTCGGTCCCGGCTCCCGGGTGTGCACCGTGACGCCGCGTGCGTCCTGCTCCAGGGCGTCGATCCTGCTGAACGGCACCAGGGTGACCAGGTCCTGCGCGGCGGCTGCGGCCCGCAGCCCTCCGGTGAGCGCGTGCTGGGCCAGATGGAGGGGCGAAGGCAGCGGAACCACGCCGTCCTCGTCGCCCAGCGGCACCGCCCGCACCAGTTGCTTACGCCGCACCGACCGCCAGCCGGCCCACCGCAGCCCCTCGTCGTGGAGCGCTGAGCAGCCGAGCCGCTCCATCAGGTCCGCGGTGTCCTCCCGCAGCACGACGGTGCGCGCGGGGCGCGGTTCGTCCTTGCCGGGCCCTTCGTCGAGGAGCACGGAGGGAACGCCCTGAGCCGCGAGGGCGAGCGACAGCGCCAGCCCGACCGGCCCGGCGCCGACGACGATCACCGGGTCCACGGGGTGAGCCCTCCGGCGCTGATCGGCGAGGTCGCAGAGGCTGAAGCGGCCGAAGGGGACGGAGAGGAGGAAGGGGGCGCGGCGGCGGTGGTTCGGGACGCGATCACAGAACGAATGCAACCCACTGCCGGTGCTTGCGTCAAGCCACAGGGGGAGGGGCGCCCGCACGGCCGCCCCACGCGACCCGTGCAGCTCCTGCGTCCTCGGCCGCCCCGGGGAGGCCGGGACCCCGCCGTGGGCGGCACCCCGGGGAGACCAGGGCGCCGCCTGCGGTTTGCTGCTCATGCGGGTGGCTCCGGGAACCCGGACAGCCCGCCGGTGTACCGACGGGCTGCCGTGAACGGAAGGAGGCGAACGGTGCGTCACCCACTGCGGGAGATGCGGCGCCTGACGGGTCAGTCCGTCTTGCTGATTCCCTCGTTCGCGCCGGGGCCGTCTGCCGGACCGCCCTCGGTGCGCGGTCCGGCGAGGCTGCCGGCGGGGAGGATCTCCGGCGTCTCGGCGGCTCCGGCCACCGCGATACCGGTCTTGGCCCGCCTGCCGCGCTTCTCGATCCAGGTGGCGAGCGCCGACAGGAGCAGACACATCGCCACATAGATCGTGCCGATGACGGCGATGGTCGACACGTACGGGTACTGCCCGTTGACCTGGGTGTTGGAAGCGATCAGACGTGCCGTCTGGAGCAGCTCCGGGTACAGGATGATGAAGCCGAGCGAGGTGTCCTTGAGGGTCACCACCAGCTGACTGATGATCGTCGGCAGCATCGCGCGGATCGCCTGCGGCATCAGCACGCTGACCATGACCTGGGTCTTGCTCATCCCGAGGGCGTACGCCGCTTCGCTCTGCCCCTTGGGCACGGAGTTGACACCCGCGCGCAGCACCTCGGCCTGGACACAGCCGTTGTAGACGGACAGTCCCAGTGCCAGGGCCCACATCGAGTAGTCGGTGAGGAAGCCGACCCAGATGGCGTAGATGGTGATCAGCAGCGGGATCGAACGGAAGAGTTCGATGAAGGTGGTGGCGGCCCAGCGGACCGGCTTGTGGTCGGACAGCCGCCCGACGGCGAGCAGGACGCCGAGGACCAGCGAGCCGACCGCCGCCAGACCGAAGGCCTTGAGGGTGGCGAGCACGGCGTCGGCGATGTTCTGCCGGATGCCCGCGTAGTTGAAGATGTCCCACATCTCGGGGGCGAGGTGCCCCTTGTCGGACAGCCGTACCAGGCTGACCGCGATCAGGGCCAGGATGGCGAGGCTTCCGGCCACGGCGTAGATCCGGTTGCGGACAGCGGCCTTGGGGCCCGGGGCGTCGTAGAGAACGCTGGCACTCATCGGGCGACCTCCATACGACGCTCGAGCAGCCGGAAGAGACCGCTGATGGCAAACGTGACGACCAGGTAGCCGAGGGCCACCCAGATGAAGACGGGCGTGATCTCGTAGCCCCGGTCACTCATCAGCTTCTGCCACCCGAAGAGTTCGGTGACGCTGAAGGCTCCGGCGATCGCCGAGTTCTTCGTGAGCGCGATGAAGATGCTGCTCAGCGGCGGGATGACGGACCTGGTGGCCTGCGGGAGCACCACGATCCGCAGGGTCTGGGCGAACGTCATGCCGATGGAGCGCGCGGCCTCGGCCTGCCCCAGCGGAACGGTGTTGATGCCCGAGCGGACCGCCTCGCACACGAAGGAGGAGGTGTAGAAGCCGAGAGCCAGCGACCCGAGCAGGAAGGGGCTCATGCCCGGGAAGAGGATCTCCGGTACGACGAAGAAGAAGATCAGGAAGAGAAGGGTCAGCGGGGTGTTGCGCAGCAGGGTCACCCAGGCGGTGCCGAAGAAGCGCAGCGGCGGCACGGGGGACACCCGGCAGCCGGCGACGGCGACACCCAGGACAAGGGCGATGACCGAGCTGATGACGGTGATCGACACAGTGCCTATGAAGCCGTCGCGGAATTCCGGGAAGTTGTCGAGCAATACGTTCATGGGGTCTCCGCGTCGGCGGTCAGCGGCATCAGGGCAGGGGAAGGGGCGCCCCGTACGCCCGCCGGGCTCAGCCGCGGCGGCGTACGGGACGCTTCACTCACGCGGGTGGCGTCAGTGACGGGACGTCAGCGGGGCTGCGTCAGTAGCGCTCGACGGCCGGCGGCTCGGTGTAGTCCGAACCCGACAGGCCGAGGGTCGCCTCGTAGATCTTCTTGTACGTGCCGTCCTTGACGTGGGTCTCCAGCGACTTGTTGATCGCCTCGCGGAGCACCTTGTCGTCCTTGGCCAGACCGACGCCGTAGGGCTCGTCGGTGAACGGCTTGCCGACGACCTTGAGCTTGCCGGAGTTGGCGGCGGCGTAACCCTTGAGGATCGAGTCGTCGGTGGTGACGGCGTCGACCTGCTTGGTCAGGAGCTGCTGCACGCAGTCCGAGTACTTCGCCAGCTCGACGACCTGCGCGCCGTACTCGGGCTTCTTGATCTCCTGGAGCGGGGTGGAGCCCACGATCGAGCAGACCTTCTTGTCCTTCACCGACTCCTTGCCGGTGATGGACGTCTCGTCCTTGCGCACCAGCAGGTCCGCGCCGGCCTTGTAGTACGGGCCCGCGAAGCCGACCTGCTTCTTGCGCTCGTCGTTGATCGTGTAGGTGCCGACGAAGTAGTCGACCTGGCCCTTGGAGATGGCCGTCTCGCGGATGCCGGAGTCGACGGTCTTCCACTCGATCTGCTTCTCGGAGAAGCCGAGGTCGGCCGCGATCATCTTGGCGATCTCGACATCGAAGCCGGAGCGCTCCTTGGTCGACTGGTCCTCGAAGCCGAGGTACGGCTGGTCGGCCTTGGCGCCGATGACCAGCTTGCCGCGCTTCTTCGCCTCCTTGAAGACCGGCGAGTCCAGGTCGACACCGGTCGCGACGGTGTACGTCGGCAGCTTCGGGGCCTCCGACGAACCGGGCTTGACGCCCGACGGCTTGTCACCGGCGGAGCCCTCCTTGCCGCCGCAGGCGGTCGCGGTCAGGGCGAGCACGGCGATGGCCGCAACGGCGGCCGACTTACGGAGCTTCATGTCAACAATCCTCGTGTCGTTGGTCGTCGTAGGTCATCGGTGTCAGTGGTGCAGGATCTTCGACAGGAAGTCCTTGGCCCGGTCGCTGCGCGGGTTGCTGAAGAACTGGTCCGGCGTGGCCTCTTCGACGATCTTCCCGTCCGCCATGAAGACGACACGGTTCGCGGCCGAACGCGCGAAGCCCATCTCGTGGGTGACGACGACCATGGTCATCCCCTCCCGGGCCAGCTGCTGCATGACCTCGAGCACCTCGTTGATCATCTCCGGGTCGAGCGCCGACGTGGGCTCGTCGAAGAGCATGACCTTGGGGTCCATCGCCAGCGCACGTGCGATCGCGACGCGCTGCTGCTGACCGCCGGAGAGCTGCGCGGGGTACTTGTCCGCCTGCACACCGACCCCGACACGGTCGAGCAGGGCCCGGGCCTTCTCCTCCGCGGTCTTCTTGTCCGCCCCGCGGACCTTGACCTGGCCCAGCATCACGTTCTCGAGCACCGTCTTGTGCGCGAAGAGATTGAACGACTGGAAGACCATGCCGACATCGGCACGCAGCCTTGCGAGCTCCTTGCCCTCCTGGGGCAGTGGCTTGCCGTCGATCGTGATCGCGCCCGAGTCGATCGTCTCCAAGCGGTTGATCGTGCGGCACAGCGTGGACTTCCCGGACCCGGAGGGCCCGATGACTACGACGACCTCGCCACGGGCGATGGTCAGATCGATGTCCTGGAGCACATGCAGCGCGCCGAAGTGCTTGTTGACGTTGCTCAGTACGACAAGGTCGTCTCCCGCAGGCGCGGCATCCTCGGCGGCCTTGTTCACTGAAACTCCGCTCATCGGCTTCTTGCTCCGTCCTCCTCGGTTAGGCAAGGACCCTAGTGACGCAGTGCTACCAGCGTCATTACATCTGAGCGGAAATTGAGCATAACGATCCGGCCTCGACCGGGCGCATGGCGTGAAAGGGGCGCCACGGGGGCGCTCGGCGGCGTACCGGGTGGATAACGGAAACCGGTGGTGACGGGCAGGGACTTGACTGAGGTACCCGTCATCGGCGTGGATGCCCTGGTACGGGGACGACAGGAACCGCTGCCGTAGGGCGAGGTCCGCCGGGCGGGACGCAGGCGGGCTGTCACGCACGGTTCCCGGGCATCGCGAAGGATAATGAAGACAGACATGAGGCGGAGAGGGGGGCCATGAGACTGCTGCTCGTCGAGGACGACGACCACGTCGCGGCCGCCCTGTCCGCGGTGCTCTCACGGCACGGTTTCCAGGTCGTGCACGCCCGCAGCGGCGACGAGGCCCTGCAGGCACTGCTGCCGGCCGGGAAGGAACCCTTCGGGGTCGTGCTCCTCGACCTCGGGCTGCCCGATCAGGACGGCTACGAGGTGTGCGGGAAGATCCGCAAGCGCTCGGCGATCCCGGTGATCATGGTGACCGCGCGTTCCGACGTCCGGTCGAGGATCCACGGCCTCAACCTCGGCGCCGACGACTACGTGGTGAAGCCGTACGACACCGGTGAACTCCTCGCCCGGATCCATGCCGTCGCCCGGCGCAGGACGGCCGGGGAGGACACCGGTCCGACCCCGCTCGCGGCTCTCCGGATCGGCCCGGTCCGCATCGAGCTGCCCACCCGCAGGGTCAGTGTCGAGGGTCAGGAGGTGCAGCTCACCCGCAAGGAGTTCGACCTGCTCGCACTGCTGGCCCAGCGTCCCGGCGTGGTCTTCCGGCGGGAGCAGATCATCAGTGAGGTGTGGCGGACCAGCTGGGAGGGGACGGGGCGCACCCTGGAGGTGCACGTCGCGTCGCTCCGCTCCAAGCTGCGGCTTCCCGCTCTGATCGAGACCGTACGAGGAGTCGGCTACCGGCTCGTCCCACCGCCGGCCTGAGGACGTACGCTGCGCACCCGCCTGCTCCCCCTGCTCATCGTCCTGATGGCCGCCGTGCTGCTCGCCCTCGGTTTCCCGCTGGCCGTGCGGGTGGCCGCCGCCGAACAGCAGCGGGTCGTCATCGACCGGATCGACGACACGGCACGCTTCGGTGCGCTGGCCCAGTTCGTCAGCGAACCCGTACGGGGCACCGAGGAGCGGCAGCGGATCCTGCAGACCGAGCTCGAGGCCTACGACTCGGTGTACGGGATCCGGGCCGGGGTCTTCTACCGGGACGACAGGGCCCTGGCCAAGGCCCCCGCCTCCTGGACCCTGCCCGCCGAGGGAGAAGGCCGGGAGGCCTTCGAGGAGGCCCTCCTCGGCCGTCGCTCGCACGACCCGCCCCAGGTCTGGCCGTGGCAGGACGGCAGGATCGTCGTCGCCTCCCCGGTCGTACGCGACGGAGACGTGGTCGCCGTCGTCGTGACCGACTCGCCCACCGGCGCCATGCGGTCCCGGACACTGCACGGCTGGCTGCTCATCGCCCTCGGGGAGGCCGCGGCCATGCTGGTGGCGGCCGGCGCGGCCTTCCGCCTCACCGGCTGGGTGCTCCTGCCCGTCAGGACCCTGGACGCGGCCGCCCACGACATCGCGAGCGGCAGGATGAGGTCCCGGGTCGTCGCCTCCGGCGGCCCTCCGGAACTCCGGAGGCTGGCCCGCTCGTTCAACGAGATGGCCGACAACGTCGAGGACGTGCTGGAGCAGCAGCGCGCCTTCGTCGCCGACGCCTCGCACCAGTTGCGCAACCCGCTGGCCGCGCTGCTGCTCAGGATCGAGCTCCTCGCGCTCGAACTCCCCGAGGGCAACGAGGAGATCGCCTCGGTCCGCACGGAGGGCAAGCGTCTCGCCCAGGTCCTCGACGACCTGCTGGACCTGGCCCTGGCCGAGCACACCGCGGCGGATCTCCAGCTCACCGACATCGCCGCACTCACCGGGGAACGGGTCGCGTCATGGCGTCCGCTGGCCGAGGACAAAGGCGTACGGCTGACGCTGGACGGGGCGCCGGCCGTGACAGGCTGGGCGGACCCCATCGCCCTCTCCAGCGCGCTGGACGCCGTCATCGACAACGCGCTGAAATTCACCCCCGGGGGCGAGGAGGTCCGGGTCACGGCGGGATCCGACGGCGAGGGCGCCACGGTCGTCGTCGCGGACCGCGGGCCCGGCCTGACCGAGCAGGAGCTGGAGCGCGTCGGTGACCGCTTCTGGCGCAGCGGGCGGCACCAGAACGTCAAGGGATCCGGACTGGGACTCTCCATCTCGCAGGCCCTGCTCGCGGCGGGCGGCGCATCGATCCGCTACGACGCGCACGAACCCCACGGCCTGCGGGTGACGGTCACCGTGCCGCGCAACCCTCCGCACGTGTGAGCCCTGCCCGTCAGGGCTTGGCCGACCGGTAGTAGCGCCTGGCGCCTTCGTGCAGCGGCAGCGGATCGGTGTAGATCGCCGTACGCAGGTCGACCAGCTGCGCCGAGTGCACCTCGCGGCCGATCCGGTCCCGGCTGTCGATCACGGTCCGGGTGAACGCCTCGGTCATCAGCGGATCCGTACGGTCCGTGGTGATCAGCAGATTGGAGACCGCGACCGTCTGCACGGCCTGGCCCTGCTGCGCGCTCAGGTAGGCGTCCGCCGGCATCACGGCCGAGCGGTAGTAGCGCGTGGAGCCGCCGGCCGCCTGGAGCTCCGTGACCAGAGCTTCCTCCAGCGGCACCAACCGGATCGCGAACTTCTCCGAGAGCTCCTGCACCGCCCCGGTCGGCAGCCCGCCGGACCAGAAGAAGGCGTCCAGCCGGCCGTCCGCCAGCCGGGCGGGCATCGTGTCGATCCCCGCCTGTACGGGGGCGATGTCCGCCGCCGGGTCGAGGCCCGCCGCCTTCATCAGCCGGTCCGCCACGAGGAGTACTCCGGACCCCTTCTGCCCCACACCCACCCGCTTGCCCCGCAGATCGGCGACCGTACGGATGCCGGAGTCCCGGGGCACGACCAGCTGGATGTAGTCGTCGTAGAGCCGGACGCAGCCCCGCAGCCGTTCAGCGCCCGGTTTCCCGCTCTGCAGGTAGGTGGCGACGGCGTCGGCGGTGGCGATGGTGAAATCGGCCTTCCCCGTCGCGACCCGTTCGATGTTCTGCTGGGAGCCCTCGCTGGTCCGCAGCTGTATCGACACCTCGGGCATGTCCTTGGCCAGCGCACCCTCCAGCCGCTGCCCGTAGCGCTGGTAGACCCCGCTCCGCACACCGGTGGAGAACGTGAGCGAACCGCTCGGCTCGTCCTCCCCGATCGGGAGCACCCACCACAGCAGCAGTCCGAGCACGACCACGGCGGCGGCGCCCCCCTGAAGGGCGCGCCGCCGGCCGGACCGGGACAGTGCCTGTCGCATGGCGCGATCCTGCCATTTCCCTGCCCGTGACGGCCAGGGCGGGGTGGCCGCACGCTCCTGCCGGGATGCGGCCGCTCCCGCCGCGCGGGTCAGGCCGCCCGCGCCGGGGGCGGGGCGCCCTTCCCGGCCGTCACTCCGGAGGCGTCGGAGTGTCGGGACCCTGGAACATGGTCTGGATGTCCAGCTCCAGCTGGACCGTGGGCCCCACGATGGCGATGCCGCGGGCGAGCATGTTGCGCCAGTTCAGGGTGTAGTCCTCGCGGTGCAGCTCGGCGGTGGCACGCGCCGCACAGCGCAGTTCCTCGCCGTATCCGCCGTTGACGGCGCCCAGGTACTGCGTGTCCAGGGAGACGGAACGGCTGACCCCGTGCATCGTCAGCCCTCCTTGGACGGTCCAGTTGTTCCCGCCCCGGTAGACGAACCGCTTGCTGGCGAAATGGATGTACGGATAGTTCTCCACGTCGAGGAAGTCGGCCGACCGCAGATGGTTGTCCCTGGTCTTGTTGCCCGTGGTGATGCTCGCGGCATCGATGCGTATCTCGACCTGCGAGTCCTCGACGGAGGGGGCGACCCGGACGCCGCCCTCGAAGGAGGTGAAACGGCCGTGCACGTTGGCCATGCCGACGTGCCTGGCGATGAAGCGGATCGCGGTGTGCGGCGGATCGAAGAGCCAGGTGCCGGGGGCCGGGGGCTCCAGCTGCCGGGCGACGTCCAGCTGCACGCGGCCCATCGACAGGGTCTCGCCCGCGGCGATACCGAAGGTCCAGCTGGCCGGCTGCATGCCTTCGGCCGTCATGAGCAGGCGGTAGTCGCCCGGGGGCAGCGCCGCGACGAACACGCCGAACAGATCGGTGGTCCCCTTGGCCACCGTCCGGGACGACTCCTGGGAGGTGATCGTGATCTCCGCCCCGCCGAGCGGCTGGCCCATGGGGTCGATGACCTCACAGGTGAGGGTGCCGGCCCCGGGAGGCACGGGGAGGGTGAATCTCGCACCACCGCTGGAGGCCGCCTTGGATCGCCTGCCACGGAGGAGAGAGAGGACCATCATGTGCACCTTTCGAGTGTGGAGACGTAAGCATAGGAACAGGCCGGAACGAGTCGATCAACGGCCCCCGACCCCTCTGCCCGCCCCGGGCGGCGCCCCCTCGCTCCCCGGCTGCGGCTCCGGCGTACGGCCGGGCCCCGGCCACCCCCTACCCTTGTTCCATGGCCAGCGGCAACCGGAGCGAAGCAGTGGACGTCCAGAAGAGCTACGAGGTACGCACTTACGGGTGCCAGATGAACGTCCACGACTCCGAACGCTTGTCGGGGCTGCTGGAGGGCGCCGGATACGTGCGGGCCCCCGAGGGCTCCGACGGTGACGCCGATGTCGTCGTCTTCAACACCTGCGCGGTGCGTGAGAACGCCGACAACAAGCTCTACGGCAACCTCGGCCGCCTCGCCCCGATGAAGACGAAGCGCCCCGGGATGCAGATCGCCGTCGGCGGCTGTCTGGCGCAGAAGGACCGCGAGACCATCGTGCGGCGTGCCCCCTGGGTGGACGTCGTCTTCGGCACGCACAACATCGGCAAGCTGCCGGTCCTGCTGGAGCGCGCCCGGGTCCAGGAGGAGGCGCAGGTCGAGATCGCCGAATCCCTGGAGGCGTTCCCCTCGACGCTGCCCACCCGCCGCGAGTCCGCGTACGCCGCGTGGGTGTCGATCTCCGTGGGCTGCAACAACACCTGCACCTTCTGCATCGTCCCGGCCCTGCGGGGCAAGGAGAAGGACCGCCGCACCGGCGACATCCTCGCCGAGATCGAGGCCCTCGTCGCCGAGGGGGTCAGCGAGATCACGCTGCTCGGCCAGAACGTGAACGCCTACGGCTCCGACATCGGCGACCGCGAGGCCTTCTCCAAGCTGCTGAGGGCCTGCGGCACCGTCGACGGCCTGGAGCGGGTCCGCTTCACCTCGCCGCACCCGCGCGACTTCACCGACGACGTGATCGCGGCGATGGCCGAGACACCGAACGTGATGCCCCAGCTGCACATGCCGATGCAGTCGGGCTCGGACACGATCCTCAGGGCCATGCGCCGCTCGTACCGCCAGGAGCGCTTCCTCGGGATCATCGAGAAGGTGCGCGCCGCCATGCCGGACGCCGCCATCTCCACCGACATCATCGTCGGCTTCCCCGGGGAGACCGAGGAGGACTTCGAGCAGACCTTGCACGCCGTGCGGGAGGCCCGCTTCGCGAACGCCTTCACCTTCCAGTACTCCAAGCGCCCCGGGACCCCCGCCGCCGACATGGAGGGGCAGGTTCCCAAGGAGGTCGTCCAGGAGCGCTACATGCGCCTGTCCGCCCTCCAGGAGGCGATCTCCTGGGAGGAGAACAAGAAGCAGGTCGGCCGCACCCTGGAGGTCATGGTCGCCGAGGGCGAGGGCCGCAAGGACGGGGCCACGCACCGGCTGTCCGGCCGGGCGCCCGACAACCGCCTGGTCCACTTCACCAAGCCGTCCCAGGACGTGCGCCCCGGGGACGTGGTGACGGTCGAGATCACCTACGCCGCTCCGCACCACCTGCTCGCCGAGGGCGCGCCCCTGGGCGTCCGGCTCACCCGGTCGGGGGACGCCTGGGAGAAGCGCACCGCGGCTCCTTCCGGCCGGCCCGCCGGAGTCATGCTCGGCCTGCCCGGAATCGGCGCGCCCGCCCCGCTGCCCGCGGCCGCCACCCCGGGGTGCGGCTGCGACTGAGTACGCTGACCGGCATGCTTGTCGCCGCCGCCGTATGTCCCTGCCCGCCGCTCATGGTTCCCGAGGTGGCCGCGGGAGCCGGGCCCGAGCTCGACGCCGCCAGGCAGGCGTGCCTCGACGCGCTGGGCGTCCTCGCCGCCGCGGAACCGGATCTGCTGATCGTGGCCGGGCCGGCCGGACCGGAGGGCCGCGGACCGTTCCCTGCGGGTTCGGCCGGCTCCTTCGCCGGCTTCGGCGTCGGCCTGGGCGTGCGGCTGGGCGAGGCGGTCGCCGGGTCCTCCGCACCGGGACGCCCGCTCCCGGCCTCCCTCGCCGTCGGTGCCTGGCTGCTGGGCCGTGCCCGGTGGGACGCCGCCCCGGTCGAAGGGCTCGGCGTGGGGGAGACACTGGCCGCCGACCGCTGTCTGCGGGCCGGAGCGGACCTCGCCGCCAGGGCGGAGCGGGTGGCCCTGCTGGTCATGGGCGACGGCAGTGCCTGCCGTACGGTCAAGGCGCCCGGCTATCTGGACGGGCGGGCAGCGGAATTCGACGCGGCGGCGGCCCGTGCGCTGGGCAGCGCGGACCTGGCCGCGCTGAGCGCTCTGGACGAGTCGCTCGCGTACGAACTGAAGGCGGCGGGCCGGGCACCCTGGCAGGTGCTCGCGGGCGCGGCCCGGGGGGCGGGCCTCGGCGGACAGCTGCTGTACGAGGACGCGCCGTACGGGGTGGGATACGCCGTCGCGGCCTGGTCGTGACCCGGCCCCGGCGTCGCACCGGTACGGACGAGGGCCGTGGAGCGACGTCGCTCCACGGCCCTCGTCCCCGCTGAGGCCCTGCTCAGGGTGCGGGCGGCGGCGGTGGCGCACCGCCCTCGTTCTTCTGGCCCAGGCGGTCGACCGCGTCCTTGGCCTTCTGCGTACCGGTCACGATCTTGTCGCTGTACTTGCCCTTGGTCCTCCGGTCGACCGTGCGGGCCGCCTTGTCGAGGCCCTGGTCGATCTTGCCCCCGTGCTGCTGCGCGAGGTCGCCGACCTTTTCCTTGGCCGGAGCCAGCTTGGCCTTCAGGTTGTCCAGGAAACCCATGGGTCACCTTCCGTGCTGGGGGACTGTGGTGACATTTTACTCGTCCGGGGGCAAACGCGCGTCACCCGCTGTGCTCTTCCGTACGGGGTGGGTGAAGGGGCGCCGGACGGGGCGGAGGACCGCCCAGCCCCTGACGGTCGGGACGGGTCCCGAAGTTTGGGAGACTGTCCCGGTGAGAAGAGCAGCTCCCACCCCCCGCGTCATCACGGTCGTCGGTCCCACCGCGGCCGGAAAGTCCGATCTGGGAGTATTCCTCGCCCAGCAGCTCGGTGGTGAGGTGGTCAACGCCGATTCCATGCAGCTCTACCGGGGCATGGACATCGGCACCGCGAAGCTGACCCTTCCCGAGCGAGGCGGCGTCCCCCACCACCTGCTGGACGTCTGGGACGTCACCGAGGCCGCGAGCGTCGCCGAGTACCAGCGGCTCGCCCGCATCGAGATCGACCGGCTGCTGGCCGAAGGGCGCACCCCCGTCCTGGTGGGGGGGTCAGGTCTTTATGTGAAGGGCGCGATCGACGCCCTCGAATTCCCGGGAACGGACCCGGAGGTACGCGCCAGGCTCGAACAGGAGCTGACGGAGCAGGGCTCCGGCGCCCTGCACGCCAGGCTCGCCGCCGCGGACCCCGAGGCCGCCCGTGCCATCCTGGCCGGCAACGGGCGCCGCATCGTCCGCGCCCTGGAGGTCATCGAGATCACGGGCAAGCCCTTCACCGCCAATCTCCCGGGCGGCGAAGCGGTCTACGACGCCCTTCAGATCGGCGTGGACGTCGAACGGCCCGAACTCGACGAGCGGATCCGCAGCCGCGTGGACCGTATGTGGGAGGCCGGGCTCGTCGACGAGGTGCGCGACCTGGAGGCCCGGGGCCTGCGCCAGGGGCGCACCGCCTCACGGGCGCTCGGCTACCAGCAGGTGCTCGCGGCGCTCGCGGGGGAGTGCACCGAGGACGAGGCGCGCGCGGAGACCGTACGCGCCACCAAACGTTTCGCGCGCCGGCAGGACTCGTGGTTCCGGCGCGACCCGCGCGTCCGGTGGCTGAGTGGTGCCCAGGAACAGCGAGGGGAACTCCCGCACCGGGCGCTGGCGTTGGTCGAACGGGCGGTTACGGCCTGATCGCATGACAGGGGAGCGACAGCGAGTCGGCAAGAGGCCGGCACCCGTCCGCGACGGCTGTTCGACTTGCTGATGCGCGGTCGGTCGCGCGGGGCCGGCTGCGGGCGGGGTACTGGTACGTGCTGCGCGATCCGACCGTGATCCTCAGCCCGGTGACGTGCCCGGCGGACGGCGTTCTCCAGCGCCGCGGTGGTCTCCGCCTCGCTGAGCAGGATGCCCGGCTGCCTCTCGGGGACGCTGCGGCTGTACGGCGGCTGGATCGACGGAGCGCCGCAGGTGCGCCACCTCGGCCAGGACACCCGGCGAGGATCGCGTCGCCTGGTCGACGAGGGGCGGCTCGCCGGCTCCGGGCTCAGCGCCGTCCAGCCGCTGGGCGCCGTCCGGGACCCGCCGAGCAGGCGCGTTCGCGCCAGTTCGGCGACTGCGGTGGCGAAGTCCTACGCCGGACCGGTCCGGTCCGCGGCAGACCCGCTCGGGCGGCCTGAGCGGGTCCGCGGCGGCCCGTCCGTACGACTTCCCCGGTGTGGTGCCCGCGGACGTCAGGCACGGCTGTGCATCCCGTACGACACCGAGCCGGACCACCCGGTCCACGCAGAGGACGGTCCTGCGCCCCAGATCCCCAGGCCCGGAACCGCGCGCAGCCGATTCGAGCACGCTTCGCGCGGCCGGCGGGCTTTCCTCGTTCACGGCCACCTGATTTCGGTGAACGCGCACGGTCGGAATCAGACAGGAGTGAAGTCCGGCCACGGGCCCCGGACGCGCGAAGAAAGAGCGTGCCGTGCGGGCCGCTGGACAGCTTCCTCCCGCCGTTTTTCGTCGGACTCTGCCGTCTTTTCGAAATATTCCTCACGGTATCTGGCTGGAAGACGTACGGAGCCGTCGATCCGCGCTGATGACCGGTTCTGTCCACCTGTCGGACGACGCCTTAACAAGATCTTCCGTCGGGCTTTATCTTCCCGGTGTCCGGTTACTGCACTGCAGCAAGTTGCCAGGGGTGCGAGAAGGTGGAAATGAATACGGATGAGGATCTTCCGAGGGAGTTGCTGGACGGTGGACTTCTCCGACGCGTGTACGGATTCATGCTCGACGACGGCCGGTGTGACGGAGAGGTGCTCGATGTGGAGAAGGCGTGTGCACAGCTGGAGGTGCCCGAGGAGCACTTCCGCGGGGCGCTGGACGACCTGGTGGCGCTGGGCCTCCTGGTGGACCGTCCCGGGCGGGGCCGCGTAGCGGTCTCGCCCGACGAGGCGACCACCCGCGTCCTGCTCCCGCTGGAATCCGAACTGCGCATCAGGCGTGCCCGGGTCGAGGAGGTCAGGCGGCGGCTGGTGTCGTTCTCGCCGGTCTTCGACGCCAGCCTGCTGGCGCGCGAGAACAGGAGGCAGATCGAGCTCATCGACAACCTTCCCGACGTGCGGGAGGCGATCGCCGAGCTGTCGGCCAAGGCGCGCCGCGAGATCCTCACGGCCCAGCCGGGCGGGGGACGCCGCGAGGACGTTCTGGTGGAGGCCGCGCCCCGGGACTACGACACGCTCCAGCGGGGCGTGCAGATGCGCATCCTGTACCAGCACACGGCCCGCAACAGCCGGGGTACCCAGTCGTACGTGGAGCAGGTGACCCGGCGCGGCGCCCAGGTGCGCACGCTGGACGACCAGTTCATGCGCTTCCTGGTCTTCGACCGGGAGTGCGCGGTGTTCGCGAACCCGACGGACCCCAACGGCGCCGTGGTGGTCCGCAACCCGTTCGTCATCGCCTTCATGGTGGAGACGTACGAGCGCCTGTGGCTGACGGCCGAGCCCTTCGAGGCCGACGGGGACGTCCAGCCGGAGATCATGGACGACCTCAAGGACGCCATCGTGCGGCTGCTGACGGCCGGGATGACGGACGCGGCCGTGGCCCGCCGGCTCGGCATGTCCGTGCGCACCTGCCGGCGCCACGTCGCCGAGATCATGACCACCCTCGACGCGGAGAGCCGCTTCCAGGCCGGCTACCTGCTGGCCCTCCAGGAGCAGCCCAAGTGACCCGTGGCGGCGCGCCGGTGCCGTCGCGTCGCCACAGTTCCTTCACTCTGTGGATCGAATGGTCCCGTTATCGCCGCTTGTGCCCCTTTTTCTTCTCTTGGACATCAAGTTGCCATGCAGCTTGATGCTCCACCGTTTCTTCACTGATCGGCCCGTGGTCCTGGCACTTTGATGTCAGAGCGGTGAGCGGCCCGCGGCCCGGTACGGCGGAATTCGCGAGAACCGATCACAAGGCGCAGCAACGGACTGAGTGAGGGGCTGGACAGTGGATTGCTTCAGCAAGACGACTGTTGCGGGAATCGCGATCATCGTAGCCGTCCTGGGCAGTGCAGAAGGAGCTGCGGCCCGGCAGCAGGAATTGCCTGTGAGCGTGGCCATCGCCCCGGCCGGCGACACCGGCTGGGGATAAGCCTCGTGTCGACTTCGCTCAATGACCTGTACCGGAGTCTCGCGGAGCACCCCGCGCGCCGGATGCGTTTCCTGTCGCTCGCCGGAAAATCGGTAACAAAGAGTTTTCCGCAGATTTACGAGGACGTGCTGGAACTCATGGCCGAGTTCCGCGAACGCGGGATCGGACCCGGCGACCTGGTGGGCGTCACCGGTCCCAACTCCTACGAATGGGTCCTGGCCGACCTGGCCCTCCTGGGCCTCGGCTGCGTTCCGGTGGCCCTGCCGCTGGAGCAGCGGGACGACGCCGCGGCGCTGGAAGAACTCGCCGGCAGGTACGGCCTCGTGGCGGTGCTCACGACCCGGCCGACAGCGCCGGAGTGCGCCGTGCCGGACGGTGTCGTGGTTCTCGGCGAGCGCCCGCTGAAGCTCGTGCGCCGGAGCGTCCCCGGCAGCGGCCGGCAGGAGCTGCCCGAGGACGTCTTCACCATCGCCTTCTCGTCCGGCACCGCGGGCAGCAAGAAGGGCCTGCTGATGTCCGCGAAAGGCGTGGAGAACACCATGCGGACCTCGGCGGAGGCGTGGCGGCTCACCGCGGACGACGACCTGCTGATCGTCATGCCGTTCTCCAACTTCCAGCAGCGGTACCTGCTGTATACGGCCGTCCGCTACGGCACGGACGTGACGGTGGTCGCGCCGGAGCGGATGTTCCAGAAGCTCAGGGAGCTCCGGCCCACGATCGTCCTGGGGCCGCCCTCGTTCTTCGAACTCGCCGCCAACCGGGTCGGTTCGGCCGGCCTGCGCGAGAGGTGGCCGTACCTCCTCGCCACGGTCCTGCACGCGCTCGTCCCAGGACGGGCGAGCCGTCGGCTGCGTGCCCGCCTCGGGCGCGGCTGGCTGGACATGTACGGCTCGCGGGTGCGGCTGATGCTCACCGGGTCCGCTCCCGTGCCGCCGCGCACGGTACGGGTGTTCCAGCGCCTCGGCGCACCGCTCTTCGAGGTGTACGGGAGCACCGAGATCGGCTGGATCGCCTTCAACCTGCCGGGGCGGCACCGGATCGGCAGCGCCGGGCGCCCGGTCGACCGGATCGTCGTGGACGTCGCCGACGACGGCGAGGTCACCGTACGCACCCGCCATCCCCAGTGCCTGGGCTACGTCTTCGAGGGGGTGGAGACGCAGGACGCGGTCTTCCTGGGCGACGGCCGGATCGTGACCGGCGACCTCGGGGCGTTCGACCGGGCGGGCTTCCTGCGGCTCAAGGGCCGTAAGAAGAACGTGATCATCACGCGCAGCGGCGTCAAGATCAACCCCGAGGAACTCGAACTGGACCTGGAGAGGGCCTGCCCGGGTGCCCGGGCGATGGTCGCCTCACCGGACGGCAGCGGGCTGCTGACCTGTGTGGTGTGGCTCGACGGCGAGCGGCACGCCGACCGGGTGGCCCAGGTCCAGGCCTATCTGGACGAGGCGAACGCCAAGCGGGATTCCGCGCTGCGCATTTCGGAGACGGTCTTCCGGGCCTCGGCCGAACTGAGCGTGGACGAAGGACTGCTGACGAGAAATTTCAAGATTGACCGAAACGCGGTCATGCGAAGGGTCTTCACCGAACGGACCGGAGTGGGACGTTGAACACGAGTCAAGCGAGCGACGAAGAAATCTGCGGGATCATCGCGAGCGTCATACCGAAGAAGGCGGCCAAGGGCGGTGTCCGTCCCGGCATGAGCTTGCGGGGCGACCTGGGAATCGACTCCCTCGCCCTGATGAGCATCGTCTTCGTCCTGGAGGAGAAGACCGGTATCGACGCCTTCGCCCGGGTCGACGCCTTCGTCACCGCCGAATCGGTGTCGGACATCATCGACATCGTCCGCAAGGGCTGAGGGGTGCCCGCCATGAACGACACCCGGAACACCGGCGCCCGGAACACCGAAGAGCCCCGGAACGGCGGCACGCAGAAGATCATCGACTTTCACACCCACATCGCCTCCGGGATGTGCTTCCCCCGGTCGTTCAACGACGGCGTGGTCGACAACATGACCGTCGCCCTGACGAGCAGGGGCCTGCCCGTCACCCGGGACAAGGTCGCCCGCATGCACGCGGGCACGCTGACCGACCCGCTCTGCGACGAGCTGGTCAAGCAGATGGACGAGGCCGGCATCAGCGAGTCCGTCCTGCTGCTGCCCGACTTCACGTACGCGCTCAAGGACAGCACCCACTCCATCGAGGAGCTCATCGACCACCACCGGGCGGTCGTCGAGCGCCATCCCGGGCGCTTCCGGGTGCTGGTGGGGGTCGACCCGCGCTGGGGCGCCGACGGACTCGCCCTGTTCGAGCGGGCCGTCGTGGACTACGGGTTCGACGGCATGAAGCTGTACCCGCCGTGCGGCTACAAGCTCTCGGACGAGCGCCTCTACCCGTACTACGAGATCTGCGCGCAGTACTCCCTGCCCGTCCTCTCGCACATCGGGGCCACCTCCCCGGTCCTCGACTTCGAGATCGCCCAGCCGATCTACGTCGACAAGGCCGCCAAGGACTTCCCCGGTATCGACTTCGTCCTCGCGCACGGCAGCGTCCACTACCCGGACGAGGTCGCGATGCTGTGCAACAACCGCCCCAACGTCTACGTGGACGTCAGCGGTTACGAGGCCTTCGGGGCCACGGCACTGCGCACGCTCTTCAGCCGGGGCATCAACCACAAGGTCCTCTTCGGCACCGACTGGCCGGTGTTCCGCCTCCAGGGCCGCCAGCTGAGCCTGGTCGAGAAGCTGGAGAAGGAAGGAGCCTTCCCGGAGTCGATGAGCGACGCCGACCGGGACCTCTTCTTCCACGGGAACGCGGCCCGGCTGCTCGGCAAGAACAAGCTCAAGCAGGCCGCACCCGCCACCGCGTGAGCTCGCTGTCACCGCCCACCTTTCCTCTCCTCCCTCCCCACTCCGGTTACAGAAGGGCTTCGACATGTCTGAAGGAACGACCGGCACGACCGGGACCGAGTTCCTCGGCCTCACCGACGAACAGATCAAGTTCTTCGAGGAGAACGGCTTCGTCGGCCCGTTCGACCTCTACGGCGAGGAAGAGGCCCCACTGCTGTGGAGCCAGGCCATGATCGAGATGGTCACCTCGCAGAACAAGCCGCACAACTCCACGATCATCAACTACGACCGCCACCTGGACTGCAACACGCTGTCCGAGCACATCAGCCGCCCGGAGATCGTGCACAAACTGCGCAGCCTCATCGGCGACGACATCCTGTGCTGGAAGACCAACATCTTCAAGAAGGCCCCGGGCGACGCGGGCACCGGCTGGCACCAGGTGGAGACCTTCGTCGTGGGCGACACCACCACGGAGGCCTCGCCCTCCCTGAAGTACACGGAAGAGGGCGAGGCGTACACCCAGGAACTCACGGTCTGGACCGCGTTCTCCCCGGCGGGCAAGGAGAACGGCTGCCTGCGCTACATCCCCGGCAGTCACAAGAAGTGGTACTACGACGAGTCCAAGCCGCTCACCTACGACGTGGAGAGCAAGTCCCACGACTTCTTCGGCTACGACTACTCCGAACTCCAGCTCGACAGCGACTGGAACCCGGACGACGAAGAAGTCTTCGAGATGGAGATGAAGCCCGGCCAGTTCGTCATCTTCCTCGCCAAGTGCATCCACGGCTCGCTGCCCAACGTCAGCGACACCACCCGCCTCGGCTACGCCTCCCGCTACGTCGCGCCCTCGGTGAAGGTGTACGAGGAGGTGGACAGCCTCAGCGAGTTCGGCGACACGATCAGTCTCGACTACCACGGCAGCGTCCTGGTCTCCGGCGAGGACAAGTACGGCCACAACCGCATCCACGCGCAGAACCTGAACGGCGTGCCCTTCAAGAAGGTCGAGACCGATGAGCGCTGACGACGACCGCGCGAGGTTCGCGGACTTCCTGCGGACCCAGCCCATGACGGCCGGCCTCACCCGCGAGGACGTCGAGCGGGCCACCACCCGCGAGGAACTGGGCATCAGCTCCCTGAACATGATCCTTCTCCTGGTGAACTACATCAAGGAGAAGGCGAACGACAGCGTCCAGCTGCGCCCCGAGTGGGTGTCCAGGCTGGGAGACGTCGACGGCATCGTCTCCGTCGTCCGCGAGATCGACGAGCGCGCGCTCGCCGCGGCGAAGTGACACCCACACCGGCGCGCACGGAGCGGCCCCGCACCACCGGGTAGGGCGAGGGGCCCATGACGGCGTGTACCCGGATCCGGCGGCCCCCGGCCGCCGGATCCGGGTACACGGAAACGGGAGACAGTGACTGACAACCAACATATCGCCCTCGGCTCCTTCGCGTGCACCTTCGGCGCCCTGGAACGCAAGGCGGAGGACATCCCCGAGTTCGAGCGGCTGTGGCGCGAGCAGTCGCCGGACACCGAGTTCGCAGCCATGGGCTGTCGGACCTTCCGCGGGTTCTCCGGCCCGGTCGAGGACCATGTGATCGAGACGGTGCGCGCCACCCTGCGGGACGGGTCGGTACGGCCCGAGGACGTGGACCGCATCGTCTTCGCCACCAGCGACGCCCGGCTCGCCTCGCTGCGGCCCGACTTCGCCGGCGAGGTGCTCGCGGCCCTCGGACTGGTGCACTGCGTACCGGCGGTGCTCTCCTTCCAGCAGTGCTGCAGCTCGCTCGCCGCCCTGGGGCACGCCAGGCACCTGCTGGCCGAGGAAGGCGTACGCAACGTCGTCCTCGTCTCGCTCGACTTCACGCCCGAGGACGCCGACCGGGTCAGGTCCTTCGCCCTGTTCAGCGACGCCGTCGCCAGTTGCCTGCTGACCCGCGACGAGGGCGTGGTGCGCTTGCTGTCGACCGCCGTCGGCGTCGACCACGCGGGCCTGCGGGGCCGGGACTCCTTCGTGTCGCGCCAGCAGGTGGCGCAGTCCTCACTCGCCACCGCCCTGGGCGGGCGCGGCCTCGCACCGAGCACGGTCACGAAGGTGTTCCCGACCAACCTCTACCGGCCGGTGGCACTGTTCAACGCCACCCTCGCCGGCATCGGCCGGGAGCAACTGCACTTCACCGGACCGCTGGAAAACTATGGTCACTGCGGCAACTCCGACTGGATGATCAACCTGGCCGACTACCACGGCCAGGCCGGCATCCGGCCGGACGAGACGTACCTGGCCGTGTCCTCGGCCCCCGGCTTCTTCGCCTGCGCGCTGTTCGCGGGCGTCTGAGAGGCCGGACCAACCTCCGGACCAGACAGTGAAGGCGGAACGATGAAGATCTCAGTGGACGACCTCTCGGGGCGCGACATCGCCGAGTTCCTCCAGGCCCACGTGGACGAGATGCGGGCGATCACCCCGCTGGAGAGCAAGCACGCCCTCGACCTCGACGGACTGCGCGTGCCCGAAGTCACCTTCTGGACCGCCTACGACGGGGACACCCTGGTCGGCTGCGGAGCCGTCAAGCGCATCGAGGAGGGCCACGCCGAGATCAAGTCGATGCGCACCGAACCCACCCGGAAGCGTTCCGGAGTGGCCTCCCGGTTGCTGGCCCACATCATCTCCGAGGCCCGCGGCATGGGCTACCGGCGCCTCAGCCTGGAGACCGGCGCCACCGACTTCTTCGCCCCGGCCCGCGCGCTGTACGAGAAGTTCGAGTTCACCTACTGCGCCCCCTTTGCGAACTACCGGGAAGACCCCAACAGCGCGTTCATGACGCGCCTCCTGTAGCGCCCACCCCGAAGGCGACGGCCGATGAAGGACATTCCCCACCCCTACGACACCGTGTTGTACAGCCGGCTGTTCCTGAACTGCTACCAGCGCCAGTCCCTGGTGATGCTCGCCGAACGCGGCCGTCCCGTGCACCAGCTGCTCTTCCGCGGCCTGGTCAGCACGGACGAGATCCTGCGGCAGGTCATCAGGGAGCAGCGCCCCAAGTACGACTTCGAGAACGGCATCGCCGGGCAGGACGACCTCGCGCTCCTCGGCGTCGTCAAGGAGGAGGCCGCGTTCGAGTCCTACGCCGACGCGCGCGCCCTGCTCCTCGACGTCGTCGCCCAGGAGGGCTTCGCGATCCTGGTCGGCGACGTCTTCTACTGGCCGCACTGTCCCGAGTACCGCACCAAGCACCTGGTGCACACCATCGTGCTCACCGGGTACGACTCCGACACCGGCGCGTGGCACCTCGTGGACGACAACCCGGCGAGCCTGCTGTGCTCGTACACCTACCCCGAGGACGTCATCGCGGCCTCCTTCGACAACAACGAGCTGCGCCGCGTGCGGTACTGCACGACCAAGGACCTCGACCCGGCGCAGGCCGGACAGGGCACCCGCGAGGCCTTCACCGCCCTCCTGGCGGAGTACCGGGACAGCCACGCGCTGCTGACCCGGGTGGAGGACCTGATCTCCTGCCGCTGGATCGCGCCCGAGCGGGTCATCACCTCCCTGCACGCCGCGTTCTCCCTCTACCAGGGCTCCCGCATCGCACTGAGGGAGTACCTGCGGCACGCGTCCGGCGACACGGTCCTGGACGAACTGCTCGACCGGATCGTGCGGGGCGGGGCCGACGCCATGAACCACATGCTCCTCGCCCAGGTGACCGGAGCGCTCGACGCCCGGTGGACGTCCGAGGCGTGCCTCGCGCTCCAGCGGGCCGAGGAGGAGCTGCTGTCCCGGCTGCGGACGGTCGAGGGCGTCACCGGAACGGGCACCACGACCGGCACCGGGACCACCGCCGCCCCCGACACGGCCACCGGAGACCGTGCATGACGGAGTTGCAGACGGCGGTGCTCCTCGCCGACATCGCCCTGATCATCGCGGTGGCCCGGCTCGCAGGCCGGATCGCCCGCCGCCTCGGCCAGCCGTCGGTCATCGGGGAGATCGCGGTGGGCGTGCTGCTCGGCCCGACCCTGCTGAACGGGACCGTGGCCGCCACGCTCTTCCCGACCGACATCCGGCCCTACCTCGGCGCCGTGGCCGACCTCGGCCTGGTCCTGTTCATGTTCCTCATCGGCCTGGAGTTCGACTTCGCCCGGCTGCGCGGCTCGGGCCGGGCCACCGGGGCCACCGTCCTCGGCTCCACGCTCGTCCCCTTCGCGCTCGGCATCCTGCTCGGCTGGTACCTGCTGCGCTCGTACGACCCCGGCCACCGCGTCGCCTTCGTCCTCTTCATCGGGATCGCGGTGTCGGTGACGGCCTTCCCGGTCCTCGCCCGCATCCTGGCCGACCGGGGCATGAACGGCACCTGGCTCGGCGCCGTCGCCCTGTCCGCGGCGGCGTTCTGCGACCTCGCCGCCTGGACTGCGCTGGCCGGCCTCCAGGCCCTGGCCGGCGCCGGCGGCACCCACCCGTGGCTGGTGCTGCTCGTCGTCCCGTACGCCCTCGTGCTCTTCCTCGTCGTACGCCCCCTGCTCGCCCGGTTCCTGGGCCGGCGGAGGAGCGAGGAGCCCCTGTCGGCCGGTGACGTCACGGTCGTCGTCGCCGGGGTCCTGGCCTCGGCGGCCCTCACCCAGCTGCTCGGGCTGCACTTCGTGATCGGCGCCTTCCTCTTCGGGCTCGCCATGCCCCGGCTGCACCCGGCCGGGCACGAGGGCCTGCTGAGGCGCACGGAGCACACCACCACACTGCTGCTCCCGGTCTACTTCATCGTCGCGGGCCTGAAGGTCGACCTCTCCGGCCTCGGCGCCGACGGCCTCGTCCAGCTCGGCTGGATCATGGTCGTGGCGGTCACCGGGAAGTTCGCCGGAACCTGGCTCGGCGCCCGCTCCCAGGGCCTCCCGGCCCGCAGCTCCGCGGTCCTGGCCAGCCTGATGAACACCCGAGGGCTCACCGAGCTCGTCGCGCTCGGCGTCGGCCTGGAGGCCGGGCTCATCGACGAACGGCTCTACTCACTCTTCGTCGTCATGGCCGTGGCCACCACGGTGATGACCGGCCCGCTGCTCGGCCGCCTCATGGGGCGGGACGACGGCTCCCCGGCACTCCTGGACCCGGACCTCGCCCTACGGCCCCGCGAGCGCGCGGTGGCCGGCACCGGCCGGTGACCCCGGAGCGACCCGGGCTGCTCACCGGGCTGCTGCCGCCGCGCGCCGAGCTCACCGAGGTCTTCGAGGACCCGCAGGCCGTCGACCTGTTCCCCGGGGAGCGGGCGCTGATGGACCGGGCCCTGTCCCGGGAACGGCGCCGGGAGTTCGCCACGGTACGGATGTGCGCGCGCAC
>NZ_DATMVN010000576.1:0-13973 GCF_035563135.1 Streptomyces sp. | reverse complement strand
CAGCTGCACATCGCTCATCACCAGGCCGCTGTCCTCGACGGTGATGACGATGCCGGCCGGCACCTCCTCGACGTACACGTGCACCTCGGCGGTGGGCGGCGAGAAGTTGGCGGCGTTGTCGAGGAGTTCGGCCAGGGCGTGCATGACGCCCTCGGCGGCGTGGCCCGCGATCGCCACCTCGCTCGTCGAGTGGAGGCGGATGCGCTGGTAGCTGCCGATACGGCCCATCGCGCCGCGCAGGATCGACTCCATGACGATCGGCTTGGCCCACCGGCGCCCGGAGCGCGCGCCGGTGAGGACGGCGATGGAGTCGGCGAGCCGGCCCGCCTGGGCCGTGCGGTGGTCCAGGTGCAGCAGATCACCGAGCACGTCCTCGGCGGTGTGCCGGTGCTCCATCTCGCGCAGGTCGGCCAGCATGCTCGTGGCCAGGGCCTGCATCCGGCCCGCGGCGTTGGCGCAGGCGGCGATCGCCGCGGAGCGCTCGTTCTCGGCGCGCCGGGCACGGGCGGACAGCCGGGCGGTCTCGGTGGTGAGCCGCTCGTGCTGCTCGGTGGCCTGGGCGGTGACCCGGGCGATCCGGTCGTCCGCCTCGGCGGTGACCCGGGCCGCCTCGGCGGAGGCGGCCGCTCTGATCCGGGCGGTCTCCGCGGTGAAGCGCTGCGCCTCGGCGGCGGAGGCCGAGACGAGGCGGGCGGTCTCGGCGGTGAAGCGCTCGGATTCGGCGGCCCGCAGGGCGCGCAGACGACGGACGGTGGTGAGGGTGTGGACCGCGACGGTCACCGTGACGCACAGCAGCACGGCGGCGGCGCCCGCACCCCAGGCGAGCGGGTTCCGTACCGAGGCGGGAGCGGCGGCGACCGCCCACAGGCACAGAGAACCGGTAACGGCTGCCGAGATCAGCAGGGCGAGTGCGGTCGGCCGGAGTGAAGGGCGCAATCGAAAGTCCTCGGGGCGGACGGTGCGGGGGGAAGGGACAGGTACGGCGGAAGGAACAATCCGGATGTATCGGTGCGGTGGTGGTGAAAGGAGCACAACTGGAACTGATTGTTCCTGATCAAGTCATGGCAACTATAGGAGAATTGGCGACTTGTTTGGGAATTCGTTGTGGCCACTTCTCTGTGAAATCTGGCTTGAACTGGCCTTGGTGGAGTTCTTGGGGCGATGTGGTGTGCGGCATGCCGTGGTTCGGGCGGCTGGCTGGTAGCGAATGTCCCTTTATGTCCCCTCTGTAATGCTTGATTTATCACGATCGTCGCTCGTGGGCCGGTTGCCAGCTAGGGTGAGCGCTCCGGTGCAGTCGGCTTTTCGGGCCGGCACCGCCGTAAGACACACCGCGCGCCTTGAAGGGGGAGGCGCCGCGTGGCCCCGACGGAGGACGCAGGCAACCGTGGACGCGCAAGGCCGTGGGCGGGACGAAGGATTCGACCCCGCAGACCAGTGGGTACTCAACCCCGACACCGGTGATTACGAACTGCGACTGACCCCCTCCCCAGGGCGATCGACCGCACCGGTCGGCACGTCGGACGTGCGAGCGCCCGGAGCGCGCCGCAGGTCGAAGCCGGAGACCGCCCGGCCCGGGGAGCGGGCCTCCGTGCCCGGTCAGCGTGGCGGGCGCCGGGGCGCGGGCGGCGGACGCGGGGACCGGGACGAGACGCGGAAGCCGGGAGGCCGCGCGGCGGCACCGGCAGCCGGGCGCCGCAAGGCGAAGCCGGGCAAGTCCCGCAAGAACAAGGCGCTGGTGTGGACCGGCGGCGTGCTCGCCTTCCTGCTGGTGGGCACCGGCACGGCGGGCTACCTCGTGTACCAGCACTTCAACGGCAACATCACCGCCCTCTCCAGTGACGGGGCCGGCACCGGCGGCTTCAGCAAGGACCGGGCGATCAACGTCCTGGTGATCGGGACCGACAAGCGGACCGGCGAGGGCAACGAGGGCTACGGGGACGCGGGCAGTGTCGGCCACGCCGACACCAGCATCCTCCTCCACGTCTCCAAGGACCGTACGAACGCGACCGCGCTGAGCATCCCGCGCGACCTGATAACGGACATCCCGGTCTGTCCCACCCATCTGGAGAACGGGGAGGAGAAGGACATCCCCGGGACCCCCGGCGGGCGCTTCAACACCAGCCTCGGGCAGTCCGACCGCACCCCCAGCTGCACCATGCGCACCGTCACCGAACTCACCGGCATCGAGGTCGACCACTTCATGGTGGCCGACTTCAACGCGGTCAAGTCCCTGACGTCCGCCGTCGGGGGCGTGGACGTCTGCCTCGCCAAGGACATCGACGACAAGGACTCGCACCTCAAGCTTTCCAAGGGCGAACACACCCTCCAGGGCGAGCAGGCACTGGCCTTCCTGCGCACCCGGCACTCCGTCGGCTTCGGCAGCGACCTGAGCCGCATCGAGATCCAGCAGCAGTTCCTGGGCTCCCTGATGCGCAAGCTCAAGTCCAACGACACCCTGACCAGCCCCACCAAGATGTGGTCCCTCGCGGAGGCGGCCACCAAGGCGCTCACCGTCGACGACAAGATCGCCGACATAAACCGGCTGCGCCAGCTGGGCATGGAACTGGCGTCGGTCGACCCCAAGAACATCACGTTCACCACGGTCCCGGTGCTGGACAACCCGAACGACAAGGCCACCGTCATCCTCGACGAGTCCAAGGCGCCCCAGGTCTTCTCGATGATGCGCGAGGACGTCTCCTTCACCGCGGTGGAGAAGAAGGAGAAGGCCGCGGCGAAGGCCAAGGCGGACGCCAAGCTGAAGGGCGAGATGGCCGCCCCGGCGGACGTACGGGTCGACGTCTACAACGGCGGCGCCAAGGCCGGTTCCGCGCAGGCCGCCCTGGACTGGCTGCAGAACGAACAGGGCGTGCTGAAGTCCACGAACCAGGCGAACGCCCCGCAGGACGTGAAGAAGACCCAGCTCGTCTACGCCCCCAACCAGGCGGACCAGGCGCGGCGGCTCGCCGCCCTGATGGGCCTGTCGGCCTCGGCCCTCAAGCCGACGACGACGGACGCCGGCGCGATGGAGCCGATGGAGCTCACCCTGGGCCCGGACTTCAAGCAGGCGGGCAGCCCGCTCACCGCCCCGGAGAAGGCGCCGGAAGACATCCAGCGCGTGGAGGCGGACAAGGCGGTCTGCGCCAAGTAGGTCCCACCGGCCCCGCACGGCATCGCGGGGCCGGGCCTCCTCGCCCTGATCGCCGGGCCGGGCCTCCTCGCCCTGAGGCGGTGCCCCGGCGTCGGAGCTCGGCGAGGGCTGAGGCGGCGCCCCGGCTCAGAGCTTGGCGACGGCCTCGCTCACCGCTGCCGACAGCCGCTCGTTCTCCGGGGCGGCGCCGCCGGGGAGGGCGAAGCGGCGCCGGGTGTAGCCGTAGGCCACGCCGTTGACGGGATCGGCGTACGCCTGCGAACCGGCGGCTCCCGAGTGGCCGAAGGCGCCCTCGCCCAGCGTCGGGTAGACCGTTCCCACCACCTCGAAGCCGAGGGCGAAGGCGTCGGCCTTGGCGGTCACGACGTCGGTCCCCGTCCACCGCACCCGGCCGGCCTCGGTCACCGTCTCCGGCGTGAGCAGAGGTGCCCGCCCCTCCAGCCCGGAGACCGCCGCCGCGTACATCCCCGCGAGCCCCCGCGCCGAGGCCACCCCGCCGACCGAGGCCGGGCCGAGCGCGCGTACCGCGCGGGTGTCGTTGACGAGGGCGACCAGATCGAGCGGCGGGTCCTCGGTGAGGCCGAACGCGAGCGCCGTCAGGCCGGCCGGGTCGAGCGGGTCCGCCGCGGCCTCCGCCGCCTGCGCGGGGGTGGGCACGCCGGGGCGGATGCGCACGTAGCGGGGTTCGAGCGCCTCGGGCAGGCCCAGGTGGAAGTCCAGCCCGTGGGGGGCGCGCACCCGCTCCTCGAAGATCTCCTGGATCGACCGCCCGGTGACCCTGCGGACCACCTCGCCGGTGAGGGCGCCGACCGTCAGCGCGTGGTAGCCGTACTCCGTGCCAGGCGTCCAGTAGGGCCGCTGACCCGCCAGCCGCGCGGCGAGTGCCCGGTCGTCGGCCAGCTCCTCGGCGCTGAACCCGCCGTCCGCCCAGATCAGCCCGGCGCGGTGCGATATGAGCTCCCGTACGGTCAGTGCGCCCTTGCCCTCGGCGGCGAACTCCGGCCAGTACGACGCCACCGTACGGCCGGGATCGATGACGCCGTCCTGGACGAGCAGGGCGACGACGAGATGGGCGGCGCCCTTGGTGGAGGAGTACACCGCGGGCAGGGAGTCCCCGGCGATGCCCTCCCCGGCCCACAGGTCCACCACCAGCCGGCCGTGGTGGTAGGCCGCGAGCTGCCCGCCGGGCTCGGTGTGGTCCGCGGCCAGTACGGCGGCGAACTCCTCCCGCACGCCCTCGAAGCCCGCCGCGACCGTGCCGTGCACGGTGATGGTGCCGCTGCCGCTGCCCGTCATGAGATGCCCCCTGGAATGATCGGCCCGATCGGTACCAGGTGCCAACTCGCCTGTGACAGTGCTTCATTCCCCGCCGGCCGGGAGAATTCCGGGAGGTGTCCGCGGGCCGCGCGCGACGATCTCCCGGGCGAGCGCCGCCAGTCGGGGCAGCGCGGGATGGCCGGGGCCGTCCCGCCGGGCCAGCAGGACGGGCAGCGGCGGGGCGTCGTCCAGGGGCACATAGACGACCCCCGCGTGCGGATGCATCTGGGCGGTGGACGCCCCCGAGACCCCGTTGCCCCGGCCGGCCGCGATGGCCGTGAGCCAGTCGTCGGTGTTGGCGACGGTGAGGGCGGCGACGGGCCGCGCGTGCAGGGGCCACAGGTCGAGCGTGGTGGCACCCGAGACGGTGTTCAGGACGACCGCGCCGCCGGTCAGGTCGGCCAGCGACAGCGAGGCGCGGACGGCGAGCGGGCCGTCGGCCGCCACGGCCGCCACCCGCTCCTCGGTGAACAGCACCTCGGTGACGAGCCCCGGGGAGGCCACCGGCCCGCGGAGCAGCGCCGCGTCCACCTCACCGCGGGTGAGGCCGGCCGTGCGGTCGTCGATGCGCAGCAGTTCGAGCGGGGTCTCCGGATGGCGCCGCTGCCAGGTCCGCAGCAGCGGCGTGGTGTACGGGCCGAAGGCGGACCAGGCGTGCCCGAGCCGCAGCGGCCGGTGGCGCAGCCGGCCGGGATCGAGGGCCTCGTCGAAGGCACCGACCGCGGTGGCGGCCTTGTCCCGGAAGACGAGGCCTTCGGGGGTGAGGGCGAGGTGGTGGGTGGACCGGTCCACGAGCCGCACGCCCAGGTGCCTTTCGAGGGCGGCGAGCGTGCGGGAGACGACGGGCTGGGTGACCCCGAGCCGGGTGGCGGCCCGGGTGACACCGCCTTCGTCCGCGATGGCCAGGAAGGCGCGCAGATGCCGGATCTCGACGCCACGGCCGCCGTTCCCCGCGCCCTGTGCAGTGCTCATGCGTCTGGAGCATAACGGGAGCGCAATCGGCATTTCACGGGAAGCGTGCGGGTCTCTACGGTGAGAGTGCGGGCGGCTCGCGATAGGTGTCGTATGGTGAACCCTCCAGTACATTCTGATGGACTGAATGAAAGGTTTCCGGTGAACGACCCGCGCGTTGCCGCTGAGCCGGCCGCTGCCGTCGCCCTCCCCGAGGTGGCGTCGGCGCTCGATGAACCCGGCCGCGGCCGCCCCGGTGGCCGCAGGGGTGCGCTCGGCCCGGTCGCGCTGGTGGTGGCGGGCGGGCTCTCCGTCCAGTTCGGTGCGGCGGTCGCCGTCCTGCTGATGCCGAGGGCCGGCGCGCTCGGCGTCGTCACGCTGCGGCTCGCCGCCGCCGCGCTCGTCCTGCTGGTCATCTGCCGGCCGAAGCTGCGGGGGCACTCGCGCGCCGACTGGGGCACCGTGGTGGCCTTCGGCATCGCCATGGGCGGTATGAACACGCTCTTCTACCAGGCCGTCGACCGCATCCCGCTGGGCCCGGCCGTCACCCTGGAGGTGCTGGGCCCGCTGGTCCTGTCCGTGGCCGCTTCCCGCCGCCTGGTCAACCTCGTGTGGGCGGCCCTGGCGCTCGGCGGTGTCGTCCTGCTCAGTGGCGGGGGCTTCGACCGGCTGGACCCGGTCGGGGCGGCGTACGCCCTGGGTGCCGGCGCCATGTGGGCGGTGTACATCGTCTTCAGCGCCCGCACGGGCCGCCGCTTCCCGCAGGCCGACGGACTGGCCCTGGCCATGGTGGTGGCCGCGGCGCTCTCGCTGCCGCTCGGCATCATGGAGGCGGGCTCGAAGCTGCTGGTCCCCTCCACGCTGGGCCTGGGCATCGCCGTGGCGCTGCTGAGCTCGGTCCTTCCGTACACCCTGGAACTCATGGCCCTGCGCCGGCTGCCCGCGCCCACCTTCGCGATCCTGATGAGCCTGGAACCGGCCATCGCGGCCACGGCGGGCTTCCTCATCCTGGACCAGGCACTCGCCTCGACGGACGCCCTGGCCATCGCCCTCGTCATCGGGGCGAGCATGGGCGCGGTGCGCAGCCAGGGGCGGGGCGCCCGTAAGCGGTGAGTCCGCCGCGCGGGGGACTTGCCCGGTCCGCCTGCGCGGCCGGACGCCCGAACCTAGGGTGGTCGCGACGGCCGACCTGGAGGAACACATGCCGGAACGCGACGATCTGCTGGCGCTCATGACCGATCAGCGCACCAACTTCCTCTACACCGTCGCGGCGCTCGACGACGCGGGGGCCCGCGCCCGGACGACGGCCAGCGAGCTGACCCTCGGCGGAATCCTGAAGCACCTGGGACTGATGCAGCGCGGCTGGCTCGACGTCATCGAGGGCACCGCCCCCGCCGAGGTCGACTGGGCGGACCTCGACCCCGACGGAAACCGGATGACCGGCACCGAGACGGTGGCCGGGCTGCTGGAGGCCTTCCACGCGGCAGCGGCGGCCTTCGACCGCACGGTGCGCGAGGAGCCCGACCTCGACCGTGAGGTCACGCTGCCTTCCTACCCCTGGTCGCCCCCGGACCCGGTTCTCCGGACCGTCCGTCACGTGCTGTGGCACATCTTCCGCGAGATCGCCCACCACAGCGGCCACGCCGACATCATCCGCGAGGCGCTGGACGGTGCCAGCACCACGGCGAAGATGGCCGAGGCGGCGTCGAAGGGACAGTAGCGAGCGCGCCTCGGACGCGGTCGTGCGGCCCGCGTCACCGCGCCGGGAGCGGGCGCGGGAGGCACGATGGAGGGAAGCGAAGGAAGGAGGCCCGCGCATGGGATCCGCAAAGGGAACCGATGAGTACGACGGGCTGTATGCGCACACGCCCTCGCAGGCCGAGGGCGAACGCGACGAGCCGGCCGTGCGGGGCAGGGCCCCCGAGGTCCACCCCGACACCCCCCGGACCGAGCCCTCGCAGGCGGAGGGGGACCGCGCGGAGTAGGGCGGACCGGCGGCTCAGCTGTCGACGGGCAGGATGCGGAACGCGCTGAGGCCGGGCGTCAGCGGTGTGATGGCCCTGAAGTCCCGTTGGTGGAGGGTGAAGATGCGGTCGGTCCGGTACCGGTCGGCGAGAACGACGCCGACCGCGTCCGCGAGGTCCAGCCTCAGGCCCTCATAGGTGCGGCGCACCTCGTGTGCGGCACCCAGGTCGGCCGGCTTCAGGTCCGCGAGCCTGTACTGACCGTCCGCCATGCGCGAGTGGAGTGCCTCCATCACCTGCATGGCGGCGGGGAAGCCGAGGTCCCGGTGAACGAGACGGTCCAGTTCCGTGACGACCAGCGGAGAGATGGCCAGTGTCTCGTTCTCGAGGATCTTCGCGGATCCGGAATGTTCCGGTTGCGCGGCGTCAAAAGCTGCGTAGAGGGCGGATGTGTCAGCGACGATGATCAACGGCGTGCTGCTCGTTCCTTGATGTGTTCGTACACCGCGTCATCCATTGCCTCGGGGGTGAGGGCGCGTCCACTGTCGAAAACAGGGAGATCCTGGCTCCGCTTGGGCCGTTCTGCGGCATCGAGGATCAGGGCGATGCCCCGCCTGATGAGTTCGGCCTTGCTTATGCCGGTGGCCGACGACTCGGCGCCCAGCCGTACTTCCAGTTCCTCCGGAAGGTACACAGTCGTCTTTATCATGCCCGCAGAGTACCACCCTGCCCTACGTAGGGCAGGGTGGTACTCCTGCCGGTCGGCCGGTCACGTTGCTGGTCATGAACAATGACGGTGTGTACATGGGGCATGCGGAGCAGGACGCGGCGCTGGACCGCGGGCGGCTGCTGAGCCGCGGACGGGTGCCGCTCGATCCTGGTACGCGGAGGAGGAGTCCGTGGTGCTGACCGTGCGCCGGCCCTCCGTCCCCGGCTGCCGCGCCGACCGAGAACCACCCGCGCCAAGAGCGCAGGCGGCCAAAAAATCATGCAAGCGTGCTTGCTTGTTTTCCGGCGTACTGGCATGCTCCGGGGCACACCGCCACGCCCCGAGGGGAGCGCACCGTGCCCGACGCAACGGCCGTGACCGCCGCAGTGCTCGACGACCTCCGTGCGGAGGGCGACGAACTCGACCTGCTGGTAGCGGGATTGAGCGCTCACGAGTGGGCCGTGCCGACTCCCGCCGAAGGGTGGACCGTCGCCCATCAGATCGCCCACCTCAACTGGACCGACGAGGTGGCCCTGACCGCCGCCACCGAGCCCGGTGCCTTCGCCGCCGAGGTCGAGAAGGCGCTGGCCGCCCCCGGAACCTTCGTCGGCGAGGCAGCCGAGGAGGCCGTCACCGCTCTGCCGCCCGAGGCTCTGCTCGTGGAGTGGCGGGAAGGGCGGACCCGGCTCCAGGCGGCCCTCCGTGCCGCACCCGCCGGGGTGAAACTGCCCTGGTACGGCCCGCCCATGAGCGTCGCCTCGATGGCGACCGCACGGCTCATGGAGACCTGGGCCCACGGCCAGGACGTCGCCGACGCGCTCGGCGTGACCAGGAAACCGACCGCCCGGCTGCGGCACGTGGCGCGGATCGGCGTACGGGCCCGGGACTACGCCTACTTCGTACGGGGTCTGCGACCGCCCGCCGAGCAGTTCCGGGTCGAACTGCTCGCGGAAGACGGCGGGTCGACCGTGTACGGGCCCGAGGACGCCGCCCAGCGGATCACCGGGCCGCTCCTCGACTTCTGCCTGCTCGTCACCCGGCGCGCCCACCGCGACGACCTCGCCGTCGAGGCGGTGGGCCCCGACGCCGGGCAGTGGCTGGACATCGCGCAGGCCTTCGCCGGACCCGCCGGGTCCGGGCGGCGCCCCGAGGCGGACCGATGACCCGGCCCCTGCGCATCGGCAACGCGTCCGGTTTCTACGGCGACCGCTTCGACGCCGTGCGCGACATGCTCACCGGCGGCCCGCTGGACGTCCTGACCGGGGACTACCTCGCCGAACTCACCATGCTGATCCTGGGCCGCAGCCGCCTGAAGGACCCGGGGCGCGGCTACGCCTCGACCTTTCTGAGGCAGCTGGAGGAGAGCCTCGGGCTCGCCCACGAGCGGGGCGTGAAGATCGTCACCAACGCCGGCGGGCTGAACCCGGCCGGGCTCGCCGATGCCGTACGGGAGCTGGCGGACCGGACCGGCGTCCCCGTGCGCGTCGCGCATGTCGAGGGTGACAGCCGTCCCGTGCCCGACGGTTACCTCACCGCCAACGCCTACCTCGGCGGCGGAGGCATCGCCGCCTGCCTGCGGGCCGGGGCCGACATCGTCGTCACCGGCCGGGTCACCGACGCCGCGCTCGTCACCGGGCCCGCCGCCGCCCACTTCGGCTGGGCGCCGGACGCCCACGACGCCCTCGCCGGGGCCGTCGTCGCCGGACACGTCCTGGAGTGCGGCACCCAGGCGACCGGCGGCAACTACGCCTTCTTCGGCGACCACGACATCCGCCGCCCCGGCTTCCCGCTCGCCGAGATCCACGAGGACGGAAGCAGCGTCATCACCAAGCACGACGGCACGGGCGGTGTCGTCGACCTCGGCACCGTGACCGCACAGCTGCTGTACGAGACCGGCGGCGCCCGCTACGCCGGACCCGACGTCACCGCCCGGCTCGACACCGTGACGCTGGACCGGGACGGACCCGACCGGGTGCGGATCAGCGGCGTGCGCGGGGAGGCGCCGCCGCCCACGCTGAAGGTCGGTCTCACCCGGCTCGGCGGGTGGCGCAACGAGATCGTCCTCGTGCTGACGGGCCTCGACATCGAGGCCAAGGCCCGGCTCGTGCGGGAGCAGTTCACCGACGCCCTCGACCGGGCCGGCTCGGCCCCCGCCGAGGTGCGGTGGGAACTCGCCCGCACCGACCGGGCCGACGCCGCCACCGAGGAGACGGCGAGCGCCCTGCTCCGGCTCGTCGTGCGCGACCCGGACGCGGAGGCTGTCGGCCGCGCCGTGTCCGGGGCGGCCGTCGAGCTGGCCCTCGGCAGCTACCCGGGCTTCCACGTGACCGCCCCGCCCGGGAAAGGCACGCCGTACGGGGTGTTCGAGGCCGCGTACGTACCGGCCGGGGAGGTCGGGCACGTCGCCGTGCTGCCCGACGGGACGCGCTCGGTGGTGCCGCCGGCCGGCCCGTACAAGCACATCGAGGACGTGACGCGACCGGACCTGCCCGAACCGCTGCCCGCCGGGCCCGCCCGCACCGCACCCCTCGGACACGTCGCGGGAGCCCGCAGCGGTGACAAGGGCGGGGACGCCAACGTCGGGGTGTGGGTCCGCACGGACGACGCCTGGCGGTGGCTGGCCCACGAGCTGACCGTCCAGCGGTTTTGGGAACTGCTGCCGGAGACCGCAGGGCTCACCGTCGTACGCCACGTCCTGCCCCGGCTGCGGGCGCTCAACTTCGTTGTCCACGGCCTCCTCGGCGAGGGCGTCGCCGCGCAGGCCCGCTTCGATCCGCAGGCCAAGGCGGTGGGGGAGTGGCTGCGGTCCCGGCACGTCGCCGTTCCCGTGCGGCTGCTCGACGAACCGGAGGCGTACGCATGACCGTCCTGCCCACCGCACTCGACACGACGGGGCCCGAGTACACCGCCCACCGCGAGGCCATGCTCGCGAAGCTCGCCGAGCTGGACACCGAGCACGCCGAGGCACTCGCGGGCGGCGGCGAGAAGTACGTCGCCCGCCACCGCGGGCGCGGCAAGCTCCTGGCCCGCGAGCGGATCGAACTGCTGGTCGACCCGGACACCCCGTTCCTGGAGCTGTCACCGCTCGCCGGCTGGGGCAGCGAATACGCGGTCGGCGCCTCGCTGGTCACCGGGATCGGGATCGTCGAGGGCGTCGAATGCCTGATCACCGCCAATGACCCGACCGTACGCGGCGGCGCCTCCAACCCCTGGACCCTGAAGAAGGCCCTCCGCGCCAACGAGATCGCCTTCGCCAACCGGCTGCCCTGCGTCTCACTGGTGGAGTCCGGTGGCGCGGACCTGCCCTCGCAGAAGGAGATCTTCATCCCCGGCGGGGCCCTGTTCCGCGACCTCACCCGGCTGTCCGCCGCCGGCATCCCCACCGTCGCCGTGGTGTTCGGGAACTCCACCGCCGGCGGCGCGTACGTCCCCGGGATGTCCGACCACACCGTGATGATCAAGGAACGGTCCAAGGTCTTCCTCGGCGGCCCGCCCCTCGTCAAGATGGCCACCGGTGAGGAGAGCGACGACGAATCGCTCGGCGGCGCCGAGATGCACGCCCGCACCTCCGGCCTCGCCGACCACTACGCCGTCGACGAGCACGACGCACTGCGCCAGGCCCGGCGGATCGCCGCCCGGTTCAACTGGCGCAAGGCCCACCCGGATCCGGGCCCCGCCGAGCCGCCGAAGTACGACGAGGAGGAGCTGCTCGGGATCGTGCCCGGCGACCTCAAGACCCCCTTCGACCCCCGCGAGGTCATCGCCCGGCTCGTCGACGGCTCGGACTTCGACGCCTTCAAGCCGCTGTACGGGACCAGCCTGGTCACGGGCTGGGCGAGCCTCCACGGCTATCCGGTCGGCATCCTCGCCAACGCGCAGGGGGTGCTGTTCAGCGAGGAGTCGCAGAAGGCCGCGCAGTTCATCCAGCTCGCGAACCAGCGCGACATCCCGCTGCTCTTCCTGCACAACACCACCGGCTACATGGTCGGCAAGGAGTACGAGCAGGGCGGCATCATCAAGCACGGCGCGATGATGATCAACGCGGTGTCGAACTCCCGGGTCCCCCACCTGTCCGTGCTGATGGGCGCCTCCTACGGCGCCGGGCACTACGGCATGTGCGGCCGGGCCTACGACCCCCGCTTCCTCTTCGCCTGGCCCAGCAGCAAGTCCGCCGTCATGGGGCCCCAGCAGCTCGCGGGCGTCCTCTCCCTCGTCGCCCGCGCCTCCGCCGCCGCGAAGGGGCTGCCCTACGACGACGAGGCCGACGCCGGACTGCGCGCCGTGGTGGAACAGCAGATCGAGTCCGAGTCGCTGCCGATGTTCCTCTCGGGGCGGCTGTACGACGACGGGGTCATCGACCCGCGCGACACCAGGACCGTCCTCGGGATGTGCCTGTCCGCGATCCATACGGCACCGGTCGAAGGCGCGCGCGGCTTCGGCGTCTTCCGGATGTGAGGGAACGGATGATCACCGCACTGCTGGTCGCCAACCGGGGCGAGATCGCCTGCCGGATCTTCCGCACCTGCCGCGAACTGGGCATCGCCACCGTCGCCGTGTACTCCGACGCGGACGCCGGCGCCCTGCACGTGAGGGAGGCCGACACCGCCGTACGCCTGCCGGGGGCCGCACCGGCCGACACGTACCTGCGCGGCGACCTCGTCGTCGCCGCCGCGCTCGCCGCGGGCGCCGACGCCGTCCACCCGGGGTACGGCTTCCTCTCGGAGAACGCCGGGTTCGCCCGGACCGTGCAGGACGCGGGCCTCGTATGGGTGGGGCCACCGGTCGGGGCCATCGAGCTGATGGCCTCCAAGACCAGGGCCAAGGAGCTGATGGCCGCCGCCGGGGTGCCCCTGCTCACCCCGGTCGATCCGGCGGACGCCACCGCCGCCGACCTGCCCCTGCTGCTGAAGGCGGCGGCGGGCGGGGGCGGGCGCGGGATGCGGATCGTACGGGAACTGGCCGCGCTTCCGGCGGAGCTGACCGCGGCCACCGCCGAGGCCGCCTCCGCCTTCGGGGACGGCGAGGTCTTCGCCGAGCCGTACGTCGAGCGGGGCCGGCACGTCGAGGTCCAGATCATGGCGGACGGGCAGGGCACGGTCTGGGCGCTCGGAACCCGCGACTGCTCGCTCCAGCGCCGCCACCAGAAGGTCATCGAGGAGGCCCCGGCACCGGGCCTCGACGACGCCCTGCGGCAGGGGCTGCACGACGCGGCGGTCGCCGCCGCACAGGCGGTGGGCTACCGGGGCGCGGGGACCGTCGAGTTCCTCGTGTCGGCCGGGGGCCGCCCGTACTTCCTGGAGATGAACACCCGGCTCCAGGTCGAACACCCCGTCACGGAGGCGGTGTTCGGCCTCGACCTGGTCGCCCTGCAACTGCGCGTCGCGGAGGGCGGGCCGCTGCCCGCCCCCGCGCCCCCGCCGCCCGGCGGACACGCCGTCGAGGCCCGGCTGTACGCCGAGGACCCCGCGCGTGACTGGCGGCCACAGACCGGAGCACTGCTCACCCTGGAGGTGCCCGGCGAACCCGGTGTCCGGCTCGACACCGGATACACCGGTGGCGACACGGTGGGGGTGCACTACGACCCGATGCTGGCCAAGGTCATCGCCCACGCCCCCACCCGCACCGAAGCCGTCCGCCTCCTCGCCCGCGTCCTGGAACGCGCCCGCATCCACGGCCCGGTCACCAACCGGGACCTCCTCGTCCGCTCCCTGCGCCACCCGGACTTCGTCGCGGGGCGCCTCGACACCGGCTTCTACGACCGGCACCTGGCCGCCCTGACGGCGGTCGGCACCCCCGGTGCTCCCGGCACCCCCGGCACTCCCGGCACCCCCGGTGCTCCCGGCACCCCCGGTGCTCCCGGCACCCCCGGTGCTCCCGGCAC
>NZ_DATMVN010000575.1:0-6306 GCF_035563135.1 Streptomyces sp. | reverse complement strand
ACGGACGGGACTGGAGCGTCGGTACACCGCTGGCACTCGTCCTGCTGTTCCTCGTCCCGCTCGCCCTGGCCGTCGGCCACCGGCTGCAGCTCCTGCGCTTCGACGACGACGTGGCGGCCTCGCTCGGCGTCGACCTGCGCCGGCTGCGCGCCGGAGCGCTCGCCCTCGCCGTCGCCCTCGCGGGCACGGCCGTCGGCGTCGGCGGTCCCATCGCCTTCGTCGCCCTCGCCGCACCGATCCTGGCCCAGCGGCTTGCCGGGCCCACCCGGGTCCCGATCACCGGCTCCGCGCTGACCGGCGCGGCCCTGATCGCCGCGGCGGACGCCCTGGGACGTGTCGCCGCACCCGTCGAACTGCCCGTCGGCGTCGTCACCAGCGTCCTCGGCGGCCCCTTCCTGCTCTGGGTCCTGTTCCGCCCGGACCGTGCCACCGGAAAGGCCTGACCATCCCCATGACCGACGCACCCCACCGGACCGCCCCCGGCCTCGAAGTCAACGCCCTCCACGCCGGCTACCCCGGCCGCCCCGTCGTCCGGAACGTCGACCTCACCGTCCCCGCCGGGCAGGTCGTCGCGATCGTCGGCCCCAACGGCTGCGGGAAGTCGACCCTGTTGCGGTCCGTCGCGCGGCTGCACCGTCCCGAGTCGGGCACCGTCCGGGTCGGCGGCGAGGACATCTGGGCGCTCAGCCGGCGCCGGGCCGCCCATCGCGTCGCGCTGCTGCCCCAGTCGCCGCGCGCACCCGAGGCCGTCACGGTGGCCGGGCTCGTCCGCTACGGCCGCCACCCCCAGCAGGGTCTGCTGCGCCAGTGGTCCAAGGAGGACGAGAACGCCGTACGTGACGCCCTCGACGCCACCGGGACGACGGAGCTGGCCGGAGAGCGCCTGGACAGGCTCTCCGGCGGCCAGCGCCAGCGGTGCTGGCTCGCGATGGTCCTCGCCCAGCACACGCCGGTCATCCTGCTCGACGAACCGACCAGCGCGCTCGACCTCGGCCACGCGGTGGAGGTCCTGGAACTGGTGCGGGAGGTCGCGGCCGCCGGCCGCACCGTCGTCATGGTGCAGCACGACCTGGCGGCCGCGGCCCGTTACGCCGACCTCCTGGTGGCCATGAAGGACGGAGAGGTCGTGGCCCGGGGCGAGCCTTCAGGGACGGTGGACGAGGCGCTGGTGAAGGAGCTCTACGGCCTGGAGGCGGACATACTCAGCGCCCCGGGTGACGCCTCGCCCGTCGTGGTGCCCAGGATCCGCCGGCCGGTGTAGCCGGCGTACGGCGCTTCGGCCCCCGTCGCAGGGCGGGGCGGCCGCTCTCCGCCCGGCCGTGCGGAGAGCGCCGGCGCGCCGGGTCAGGCGGAGAGCAGATCCAGGAACGCGGTGAGCTTGCCCCTGGTCCGCTCGATCTGCTGTTCCACGGTCAGTGACTCCTCGAAGCGCCCGCCGGGGGCGGGGGTCTTCTTGCCCCGCACGTACAACGAGCAGTCGAGGTCCGTGCACAGGTAGATCCCCACGGAATTTCCGTCCCGGCCCGCCTGTCCCCGCTTCCGGGCGGTCATCAGCGACACTCCGCCGCCCGGGTGTGTGGTCAGGCAGACCGAACACATGCTGCGGTGCAGGAAGCCGCGCTGCTGGGACGGGAAGCGGAGCGTGATGCCGATGAGTTCGCCCCGCAGCTCGGTGACGACATAGCTGCGGTCCGGAGCCGACAGGTCCCGCCACCCCAGGAAGTCCAGGTCGTCCCACTGGCGCTCCTCCAGGTCGCGGGGGAGCGGCAGGCGCTTCGCCTCTCCCTTCGAACAGTTGACGAATGACGCTCTGATGTCCTGCTCGCTCACGGCTCTCATGACGTCGACGCTAACTCTGCCTATGACCCCTAGGCAAATAATTAATAGGGCTAGGCCGAACCCCTGGGCGGAGCGATCCGCAGACGAGGGGCCGCAGGGCGCGCGATGCCGAGATCCGGGCGCCAGGCGGCCAGGATCTGGGCCGACGGGCCGGACGGGGGGCTCGGCAGCTCCTCGGGACCGGTCCACCGCCACGCGCTGATGAGATGCGGTTCGGTGACTGCGGGGACTGCGGACTCCACCCTCACCGGCGCGGCCGTGCTGATCCGGTTGATGCCGCCGACCACGTCGTGGACCATCGCGAAGACGGTCACGGCGTCCACGGGCACCCGTAGTCCCGTCTCCTCGCGCGGTTCGCGGGCGGCGGCCGCCGCGACCGACTCGTGCGTCGGGCCGGCCTTGCCACCGGGCAGCTCCCAGGTGCCGCCGTGGTGCCTGCCGAGCAGGATCCTGCCTTCCCCGTCCTGTACGACGGCGCCGGCCCCGAAGGCGGCCCGCGCGCGTGACGGGCGGGTGCTGCGGGGCGCGGCGTTCGCGGGACCGGTGGTCATGTGCTGCTCTGTTCCCGGATGCCGGATACGGAGTGCCCCGGGCTCCGGCATCCTCACACCGTGCTCACGTCACCAGACGGAGAGCGGTGTCCGAGAGGCCCAGCCGGACGGACTGCCCCCACGTCAGCTCCAGTGCGTCGCTCTCCATCCCGTCCCCGAACACCACCATCCGGTCCGACTCGACGGTCAGTCTGAGGCCGTCCCCGGGCCCCAGTTCGCCCGCGGTCATCGAGGTCCCGGTGGCCGGGGAGGGCCATGCCTCGCGCACGAACCAGACCAGCCGTGGGTCGGAGGGCGCGGGCAGCCGCAGCGGGCCGCCGCGCTCGCGCCAGAGGGAGCGCAGCCAGCCGGTGGAGCCCGTACCGGTGCCGACCAGGACGCCCGAGGACGCCTGGGACTCGGCGGCGGGCGGGGCGCCGTCGGGGCCGATGCTGTAGCGGGCGGTCTGATGGCCGGGGGACCCCAGGTAGATCTCGTTGAGGGCGAGCAGCCGCTGTGTGTCGTCGGCGACGGCTTCGGTCATCGTGAGGGCGTCGACCCGTGCGCGGGGCGACACGGCGGCCCGGCACAGCGCCGCGGTGTCACCTGCCCGGTGGCGTACCAGGACTCCGGGGTTACGGCCCGGATCGGTGTCGATGCCCACCACCGGCTGCCCGGACAGGTACTTCGCGACGTTGGCGACCAGCCCGTCCTGCCCGACCACGACGACCACGTCCTCGGGCCCGAACAGGAAGCGGTCGAGGTCCGCCCGCTCCACCCGGCTCCGGCGCCACCGCAACGGCACGGCGGCGGCCACCTCGGTGAGTGCCTGCTCGTAGCGCCGGTGGCGGTCGGCCACCTCCTCGACGGACCGGCCGCGTGCGGCGAGCACGAACGCGGCCTGGCCGTGCGTGCCGTGCCGCGCCAGGAGCTCCTCGTACTCGGTCCTGCGGTGCACCAGCACGGCCCGTGGGGCCAGGCTCACGCCCGGGCCTCCGGCTCCGGTCCGCCGAGCCTGGCGAGCAGACCCGTCAGGACGTCGGGGGAGAGGGTGAGGCTGTCGATGCGGGGCAGATTCTCGGCCAGCCGCGTCGCGGCCAGGGCGTGCAGCGTCCCCGGGTCGACGTCCGCGTGCGCCTGCAGCCAGGCCGACTGCGCCTCGGCGCGGGCCGCCCCGACCTCACGTGCGGCCTCCGCCTCCGCGCGTGCCAGGCGCACGGTGCGGGCGGCTTCGGCAGCCGCGCGCACTCCGTCCGCCGCCGACTTCTCCTCGGCCTCACGCCGGGCGTTGGTGCCGCGCTGGTCGACCAGCTGCTCCTCCCGGCGCGCGAGCTCGATCCTGCTGGCGAGCTCGTTCTCGGCGATGGTGCGCTCGCGCTCGACCGCGACCGCCCGGCGCTCGTACACCGAGCGGTCGGCCTCCTGCTGGATCTGCTCCCTGGCCGGGGTGCGCAGAGCGCGCTCGACCTCCGCCTCGGGGCGGATGGCGACGACGCGTACGGCGACCACGTCGATACCGGTGGCGGGCAGCCGGGGCTCGGCGGCGAGCCCGGTGGCGACCCGCTCCCGTACGGCGGCGACCCCGTCCACGAGCGCGGTGGCGAGCGGGGTCCGGGCCAGGACGTCCAGGGTGTGCTGCTGCGCGGTCTCGGTCAGCAGAGTGGCGATCTGCTCCAGGGGCGCACCGCGCCAGATCCCGGTGTCGGGGTCCACCGAGAAGTCGAGCCGGGCGGCGGCCTCGGCCGGATCGCTGATCCGGTAGGTGACCGTGGCCTGCACGGTGACGTCCTGGAAGTCGGCGGTGCGGGCGTGGAACGCCATCGCCAGCTCCCGGTCGTCGACCGGGACCTCGGAGAGCGCGGCGGAGAGCGAGCGGTACCAGAAGCTCAGTCCGGGGCCGTCGTGGGTGAGCCTGCCGCGCTTGTGGTGGCGGATGTGGGCGGTGGGCGCGGAGCGCAGATGGCGCCAGCCGAGGCGCCGGGTGATGTCGGCCATGTCGGGACCCCCTCTTTCTCGTCAATGAGACGATAATGAACGCCGAGGGATATCGTCAAGAGGACGAAAACAAGCTTCGGCGGGTGCGGGGAACGCGGACGGCCGGCGGTCCCCGAAGGGACCGCCGGCCGGCCGGGTGCGCGCCGCCCCCGTCCCCACGGTCCGGCGCGCGGGCGGGCCGTCGTCATCCGCTCGGGCGACGGCCCACGTTCATCAGGACCCGCTCCCCCGGGGGGCGGGCCGGGACGCGGGAAGCCCGAGTGCCGGGAGTACGGCGCACTCGATGAAGCGTGTGAGGAAGGCGTCGTCCGGGTGCCGCCCCTCCAGGAGCGGCCGGGCGCGCATGATGCCGAGCACCTGGGCGGAGACGTAGTCCGCCGCGGGGTTGCCGGCCTCGATCTCACCGCGCCGGACGGCGCGCTCGACCATCGCGTCGAGCGCGGCGATGGCCGGTTCGATCAGGGTGGAGCGCAGTGCGCGGAGCAGGTCGGGATTCTGGAGTGCGGCATGGCTGAGGGCGTGCATCAGTGCGGTGTCCTGGCCGGACACCGTGTCCACCGCCCGTGCGGCCTCGTGCAGGTCGCCGCTCAGGCTGCCGGTGTCGATGTCCGAGAACAGGCTCCTGCGGGTGCCGTGCAGTGCGGCGACGACCAGCTCGGGCTTGGAGCCCCACTGGCGGTAGAGCGTGGACTTCCCGCAGCGGGTGCGGGAGGCGACGCCCTCCATGGTCAGCGAGTCGTAGCCGCTCTCCCGGAGCAGGTCCAGCACGGCGGTGTAGAGCTCCTGCGCGCGCTCCGGTGTGATCTTCGACCGGCGTGACGCGGGTGCTGGCTCCTGTACCGGACCGGGCGACGGCATCTGTTTCCCTCTCTGCGGCTCTGCGGCTGGGGGTCCTCGATACGCCAGTGTACCGATACGCGCGTGTATCGATACGCCTCCGTATCGGTACACTGGCGTATCGATACGGCGTGGACTGGCCACGCCGACGACGTAACAGCGCACCGTCAGCAAAGGGGCACGGGTGATGCACACCCGCAGCGAGCCTGCGGAGCGGGAGCCGGACACCTCAGCCCGACCGCCCCTCGTCCGCGAGCTGCTTCTCGTAGCCGGACTCTTCCTCGCCTACAAGCTCGGCCGGCAGGCCGCGAACGGCCGTGTCGAGGAGGCCTTCCACAACGCCGGACACGTCTGGAGCTTCGAACGGGCCGTGGGCCTCCCCGGCGAAGGGGCCGTGCAGGGTGTGCTGCTGCACAGCCACACGCTCGTCCAGGCGGCGAACACCTACTACGCGACCGTGCACTTCCCGGCCACGCTGGCGTTCCTGGTCTGGCTGTACCGGCGCCGCCCGCGCCACTACGTCTGGTCACGCCGCATCCTGGCCGTACTCACCGGCGCCGCGCTCGCCCTGCACCTGCTCTTCCCGCTCGCCCCGCCGCGGATGCTGCACGCGGCGGGCCTCGTCGACACCGGGCAGGTCTACGGTCCCGCGGTGTACGGGGACACCCCCGCGACCGACTCGATGGCCAACCAGTTCGCGGCCATGCCCTCGCTGCACGTCGGCTGGGCCCTGGTGGTCGCCGTCGGGCTGATCGTCGCCACGCGCTCCCGGTGGCGCCTGCTGTGGCTGCTGCACCCGCTGCTCACCCTGCTCGTCGTCGTGGGCACCGCCAACCACTACTGGCTCGACGCGATCGTGGTCTCCGCCCTGCTCGCCGTGGTCTACGCCGCGCTCGGACTGCCGCGCACCCCGGTCCTCACGCACCTGCCGTGGCCGGCGGCCGCCCCCGTCCGGAGCTGTGCGTCCCCCGCCTACGCACGGCCCGGGGTGCGGCGATGAACGCCACGCTGACGGCCGTCGCGCTCTCCCTCGTCTCCGCCGGTGCCTACGCCGCCGCCGCGGTGGCGCAGGCCCGGCTCGCCGGCCGGACCGGGCCCTCCGCCG
>NZ_DATMVN010000574.1:0-18883 GCF_035563135.1 Streptomyces sp. | reverse complement strand
CGACAGTGCTTCCGTGGGCGGTGCCGGAAGGCGGGCGCCGGCCGCCCGGCCGGCCAGGCCCGCTGGAGCGCGGTGCGGTACTCCGGACCGGGCCGCCGGGCGAACGTGTGTCCAGCGTTCCGTGCCGCGCTGATGTGACACTGATACCGGGCTGATCGGATCCGGCCACAGGAGAGCTGATCCCCCGAGGGCCGGGCCGTGCTTCCTCCGCTCAGGCCGCAGCGGTCCGGCCCTCGCGGAGCCGGACGTCGAGCGCCTGGACGATGTCGTCCGCGGCACGCGCCACGTCCTTGTCGTCGGGAGCTCCGATGATGGCCATGAGCTGCCCGACCATGGCCTGCTGAAGGGCTTCGGTGGTCATGGCCCCGGTGCCGTCGGGGGCTGTGGTCCCGTTGCTGTCACTCACTGTTCCGGTTCTCCTCTTCGTGTGTGGGCGGCGGTGTGCTGATGGTGCGTCAGAAGGCTTTGCAGGCACGGAAGACGTGCGCGAAGCCGGCCAGCGAGGCGTTCGGCCGGTCGAAGGCGACGTACTCAGGGATGAGCTCGTCAGGGGCCCATTTCTGCTTGTACGAAAGCTGGGTCTGCGCCGGGTAGAGAGCTGCCCCCTCGGCCCACAGCGCGTGCATCAGCCACTGGAACGCCGGGCTGTGGCCATCGAGTTCATGGCTCGCGTCGAGTCCGGTGAACGGCGTGAACCCGAAGTGCAGCCATTCCACGCCCTCGGCGCGGAACACCTCGATGGCGTGCGCGTTGATGGCTTCCATCAGTCCCGGAGAACCCTCGGGCACACGACGGCTCAGGTCGTGCATCCAGCCGGCCCGGCCGCCGTAGACGGGTGAGTACGAGATGTACGCCACCGGGGCGCCGTCGATGGTGCCGGCGAACAGCCTGCGCTGCGCCTGCGGTTCGCCGCCGATCTGGCCCACCAGGAACTCGAGTTGGTGCGCGCCGCCCTTGGAGCCGAGCCAGGCCTCGTCGATCGTCGCTATCGCACCCTGCCAGTCGTCGGCGGTGACCTCCTTGATCACGAGGCCGTTGCGGTGCGCTCGGGAGATCTTGTTGCGCAGCTGCATGAAGCGGGTACCGCGCAGCGAGAACTCCGGAAGCCTCACGGCCCAGGAGGCACCCACCTGGTTGACGGTGAAGCCGTGCCGGGCATAACGCTCGGCGTCGGCACGCTGGAGCTGCACGCCGACGAGCTCCAGCCCCTCGTCCTTCACGTACTGGCGGAAGCCGTCGAGGAGGGTGTCGCAGGCGTCGGGTGCGGCGAAGGGGCCGCCGAACTGGACCGCGTAACCGCCGGTGCGGCGGTAGACGACGACGCCGTCGGTGCCGGGAGCGGTGAAGGTGCTGTTGCCGCTGTTGAGCGCCAGGAACGCGCTGGCGTTCTCGCTCTGGGTGTGCGTCCGGATCGCCTCGAAAACCGAGGTGTCCGCAGTGGTTGCGGGCATGCCCGTACCCCTTTCGGAAGGTGTTTCTTTTGGTGCGAGTAGAGCACCGACGCCATACCGAGGGGAAGACCGGAAAGGAACTCGACGGCCACGTCAGGAGGATGTCAGCGTCTTATCAGACCCCCCTGCCAATGTTGTTCTCGTGAACGGCACGGGAAACCGGAAGCCGGGAACGAGGAGAGGTGCCCGGAGCGGCTTATCGGGGACCGAGAGAACATCTTGAGGTCGGGCGTCAAAACCCACGCAGGTTCGAATCCTGCCCTCTCCGCGACACGGCCGGCACCCCCGGCCACCGTCACCACCAGGAGAGGTGCCCGGAGCGGCTTATCGGGGACCGAGAGAACATCTTGAGGTCGGGCGTCAAAACCCACGCAGGTTCGAATCCTGCCCTCTCCGCCCTATCGAGTCCGGTTGTTGCCGGCCGCTGGAATTCGCGTTGTTCCAGAATTCAGGCCGACCCGAATACCGGCTCGCAGTCACGGCGGCCCGGCCGCCCGCGCCCCTGTCCCTGTGGCGCCCCGGCCTCCGGCCGCCGATGGAGCCGCCGATCCCCCGTACCGGCGGAGCAGCCACCCCGACGGGCCGCCACCGCGCGGCCCGTCGGGGTGGCTGCATCCAGCCTCCTCCCCCGGTTCACCCGCGCGCCTCGCACAACCGCCCGGGCGCCCCCTCTTGCCGTCCTCCGGCAACAGCTTCAACAGAAAAATACCTTCTCAAAGGAATTATTCTGTGGAAGGATGCATGCGGGAGGAAGCTCCAGGGTTGATCCGGAAGACCCCGGAGATCGTCACGCGCCGGCCTCCGCGGCCCCAGGCCGCGGCTCCGACGGCCATGACGAGTCCCCCGCCCGTGTTCAGCCGTCTTCGCCGCCCGAACGCCAAGGGGGAAAACGCCATGCTGAGCTTCTCGATTCTCGGCGCACTACAGATCCGTACCTCATTAGGCCCTGCGGAGATCTCCGGTGATCTCCAGCGGACCCTTGTCCAGACGCTCCTCGTGAACGAGGGGCAGTCCATCTCCGGCGAGAGCCTCGTCGAGGAGATGTGGGGCGAGTCGGTCCCGGACAACCAGGCGAACGCCCTGCAGGCGCACATCAGCCGCCTGCGCCGGAAACTGAAGAGCCTGGAGCCCGACCGGGTTCCCTCCCGGGTCACCATTCATCCCTCCGGTTACCGGCTCACCGTCAACGAAGGCGAACTGGACGCCGCCGAGTTCACCAAGATCGTCCGACAGGCGGAGGTCGCCGCTGTCGACGATCCGGCCGCCACCGCCCGCCTGCTCGGAAACGCCCTCGCGATGTGGCGCGGCCCCGTCTTCGGTGACTTCACCGGCGGCACCCTGTGCCAGCTGGCCTGCGGCCGTTACGAGGAGCACCGCATGCGGGCCATGGAACTCCGCTTCGATGCCGAGCTTCGCCTGCGGAACCACGCGGCCGTACTCGCCGAACTGCACGACGCCCATACCAACCACCCCCTGCGGGAACGCTTCTGCGAGCAGCTGATGATCGCCCTCTACCGCTCGGGCCGCCAGGCCGACGCACTGAATGTCTACCGCCGGATGTGGCAGCACCTCTCGGACGAACTCGGCATCGAGCCCTCGCCCTCGCTCCGTCGCGTGGAGAACGCGATTCTCTCGCATGACCCGTCCCTCGCGTGCGACGCCCCGGCGTCGGTCGTACTCCAGCCGGCGTGAGCCCACCCCGTCCGCCGGCCGTGTAAGCCGGCCGTCAGCGTCCGGTCAGCCCGTATTGCGACGATCGCCACGAACGACGAACCCGTACATGAGCAGTCCCCCATACATTCGGAGACCCCCATGACCACGAGTCAGACCTCTGCCCGCCCGGCGGACACCGCCGGACGCGTGGCGGCTGCGCGCCCGCTGCGCATGTTCCTCGCGCTCGACGCCGCCGTGACCGCCGGGAACGGCCTCATCTACCTGCTCTTCGCCGGCCCCGTCGGCGACCTGCTCGGCCTGGACACCGGGCTGCTGCGCGGCATCGGAGCGTTCCTCACCGTGTACGGCATCCTCGTGGCCGCCCTGGCCACCCGCCCGGTGCCGGCGGCCGGTCCCACCAAGGTGGTCATCGAGGCCAACCTGCTGTGGGCGGTCGCGAGCGTGGCCACTGCCGTCTTCGGCTGGTTCGATCCGGACACCGTGGGCACCGTCTGGATCCTGATGCAGGCCGCCGTCGTCGGAGGCTTCGCCGTTCTGCAGATCAACGGTCTGCGCCGGCTCGGCAGCTGACCCTACGACACGGCTCTCGAAGCGCCTCGTCACCGTACGGCGCTATCGGGGCCACCCACTATCGGCAGGGGGAGACATGCGGTTCCACGTCGCGGAGCTGGCCGGAATCCGGGAGCGGGTGCACGCGGGCCCGAGCGAGAAGGCCACCGCCGCACAGAAGGCCAAGGGCAAGCTCACCGCCCGGGAACGGATCGGCCTGCTTCTCGACGAGGGCTCGTTCCAGGAGGTCGAGCCCCTGCGCCGGCACCGGGCGACCGGCTTCGGCCTGGAGGCCAAACGGCCGTACACGGACGGAGTCATCACCGGCTGGGGCACCGTGAAGGGCCGCCCCGTCTTCGTCTACGCGCACGATTTCCGCATCTTCGGCGGGGCTCTCGGCGAGGCCCACGCCTCCAAGATCCACAAGATCATGGACCTGGCCATGTCGGCGGGCGCCCCGCTCGTGTCCCTCAATGACGGCGCGGGCGCCCGTATCCAGGAAGGTGTCACCGCCCTGGCCGGCTACGGCGGGATCTTCCGCCGCAACACCAAGGCGTCCGGGGTCATTCCCCAGATCAGCGTGATGCTCGGCCCGTGCGCGGGCGGTGCGGCGTACTCGCCCGCTCTGACGGACTTCGTGTTCATGGTCCGGGAGACCTCGCAGATGTTCATCACGGGTCCGGACGTGGTCAGGACCGTGACGGGCGAGGAGATCACCCAGAACGGCCTCGGGGGCGCCGACGTGCACGCCGAAACCAGCGGCGTGTGCCACTTCGCCTACGACGACGAGGAGACCTGCCTGGAGGAGGTGCGGTACCTGCTCTCCCTGCTGCCGGGCAACAACCGCGAGACACCGCCCGCCGTGCCGGTCGACGACCCGCCGGACCGGCTCTGCGAGGCCCTCGTCGACCTGGTCCCGGTGGACGGCAACCGCCCGTACGACATGCGGCAGGTGATCGAGGAGATCGTCGACGACGGTGAGTACCTGGAGGTCCACGAACGCTGGGCCACCAACATCATCTGCGCGCTGACCAGGCTCGGCGGCCAGGTGGTGGGCATCGTCGCCAACCAGCCCCTGTCTCTCGCCGGTGTCCTGGACATCGAGGCGAGCGAGAAGGCGGCACGGTTCGTGCAGCTGTGCGACGCCTTCAGCATCCCGCTCGTGACGCTGCTCGACGTGCCCGGGTTCCTGCCGGGTGTCGACCAGGAACACGGCGGCATCATCCGGCACGGGGCCAAGCTGCTGTACGCGTACTGCGACGCGACCGTGCCACGCATATCGCTGATCCTCCGGAAGGCGTACGGAGGTGCGTACATCGTCATGGACAGCCAGTCCATCGGCGCCGATCTCACCTACGCGTGGCCGACGAACGAGATCGCGGTGATGGGCGCGGAGGGCGCGGCCAACGTGATCTTCCGCCGTCGGATAGCCGAGGCGGAGGACCCCGAGGCCGAACGTGCCGAACTGGTCAAGGCGTACAAGGCGGAGCTGATGCACCCGTACTACGCGGCCGAGCGCGGCCTGGTGGACGACGTCATCGACCCCGCCCGGACCCGCGAGGTGCTGATCAGCTCACTGGCGATGCTGCGGACCAAGCACGTCGACCGTCCGGCCCGCAAACACGGCAATCCCCCTCAGTGACGGAGGCCCCCGCATGACCACCCCCCTGTCCACGTCCTGCATACGCATCGAGAAGGGTGCGGTGACACCCGAGGAACTCGCCGCCCTCACGGTTCTCTTCCTCGCCCGGGCCCCCCGGACCACCCCCGGAGCCGAACCCGACCGCTCCGGCTCGACCACCGTCTGGCGCCCCGACCTCTTCCACGCCCCCCACAGCTGGCAGGCCCCGTGAGGGACCTCAGGCATCCGGCCGCCCCCGGCACGGGCGACGACGTTCCCGTCGTGACCCGTGCGCCCGGGGGCGGCCGGGTGTCCGGGCACCGAGGCCCTGCGCCGTTCGAGCTGCCGGCCCGCCGGCGGCCGAGCCGGCAGAAGGGTGACGTCACCCGGATGGCCCCGGGCGCCTCCACTCTTTCGAAGACGGGCCGGGCCGTGACGAGCGCACCGGAGAGGGGAGGAATCCCGGCCGCCACGCGGCCGGGGTCCCTCGATGCGGTGGGTGCCGGTCAGCAGGTGGAACCGCCCCCGCCGTGAACACCGCTCACCCGTGTGCCCGCAGACCGCACCACATCCCGGTCGTGGTGGATCGGGAAGGTCAGCGTCGCAGGGTGAGGACGCCCGGCCGCCACGGCAGCCGGTTGTACTCACCGCCCGCGTCGGGGGCCTTGCCCTGGTAGAGGAACTGCAGGTTGCACGGGTCGATGGTCATGGTCTGGTCGGGGTTGTTGCGGACCAGGTCACCATGGCTGATGTCGTTGGTCCAGGTGGCGCCGCTGTTGGCTTTGCCCGCGAAGGGGTTGCTCTCAGCGGCGGCCTGCGGAGTCCATGACCCGTTCAGGCTGGAGGCCGTGAAGGAGCGGAAGTAGCGCCCGTTCGCGCCCATCGCCTCGACGATCATGAGGTACTGGCTCCGGCCCTGGACCTTGTAGACCTGTACGCCCTCGAAGAGGTTCGCCTTCGTGTCACTCATGATCGTGGTGTACGACGAGCCGAAGTTGCCCGGGAAGTTCCCGATCGGCATGCTCGCCCGGTAGATCTTGCCGTTGTCACCGGCGAAGAACAGGTACATGTTCTGGCCGTCGGCGATCAGGGTCTGGTCGATCGGGCCGGTGTCGGAGCCGGAGATGCTCCCGGTGAACAGCGGCTGCGGGGAGGACCAGCCGTTGGGGTCGGTGGGGTCGCTCGACGTGCGGTAGATGAAGGGCCACGCACCCCACTGGTACGCCAGCACCCAGATCTTCTTGGGCGCGAAGTAGAACAGCGTGGGCGCCACCGCGGCCTGGCTCATCCCGGTCTGGCCGGCCGACGCCATGTCCGACCAGTTCGTGAAGGGACTGAACATCATCGAGCCGTACGACGATCCCGACACGTTCGACGCGTAGACCAGGTGCCTGCCGTTGTGCGTCACGGTGGTGAAGTCCTTCACCGCGGCCCACCCGTTCGCCGGCTGCGCCAGCACACCCGTCGACGTCCAGCGGTACGCCGACGGAAGAGAACACGTGCCGTCCGTCGGCGGCGTCCCGGTCAGGCCGGTCCACTTCTGGTTGCTGCCGCCGTTGCACGCCCCCAGTCGCACCGCCGTGCCGTTGGCCGTGCCGGCGCCCGCGACCTCCAGGCACAGCCCGGACTCCACGCCGACGACCGCACCGTCGGAGTTCACCCGCCACTGCTGGTTCGCACCGCCGGAACAGCTCCATATCTGCACCCGGGTACCGGCCGTGGTGGCATGGCCCGGAACATCCAGGCACTTGTCGCCGTACACGGTCAGCTGGTCGGCGTCCGTCAGCGTCCACTGCTGGTTGGTTCCGTTCCAGCAGTCGTGGATCTGCAGGTACGTGCCGTCGGTCCGGACGGCGCCCGGCACATCGAGGCACCGGTCCGAACCGACGCCGCGCAAGGCGCCGGTGGCGGCCGCCTGAGCCGGGGTGGCGACGAGCATCGCCGCCGACGCGGCCAGGGCCGCGACCACGGCGGTGAGCACCGCGGACGGATGCCTGCGGCTGAAACTTCCTCTGCGCATGGGGACTTCCTCAACCTTGGGTGGACGGTTCCGGTCGGCCTCCTCAGAGGTTGCCCGGACTGTCGGTGTGGTGCGGTGTGCAGCGGTCTGTGAGCACCACGGCAGACCGCTTGTGACCCGCCGGTCCTTTTCGGCCTTCTGAAGGACCGGTGGTGCCTGGCGCCTTCGGGGGCACGGACGCCCGGGGCGGAAGGCCGGACGGCCGAGCTCCCGAGTGGGGCGCCCGAAGAGAACGGCAGCAAAAATTGGCAAGGGCATGACATGAGCACACGGCACGACCCCCCGCGGCACCGCGTCCGGCCGGTGCGGCCCGAAGTCACCCTGCCACGCGACAGGGCAACTCAAGGTGTTCGTAATTTCGAACAAGGGTCGAAGTGTCGAGCAAGCTTCATGATAGGGAGCCGATGAACGACGTCAATACTTCTCGCATGTATCGCTATGGATGCCGAAACATTTGCGGGGCCCCGCGCGCGAAACCTCGCACGTCACACTGCCCCACGACCGAGGCGCACCACAGTCGGCGCCAGAGCAGAGGGGGCCGGCACGACCCGGACAGAAGAGAAGGCAAGCAAGCGGCGTCCGTACGCTCACCCTGATCCCGGCCCTACGGCATCCACCGCCACGGTGCCGGGCGAGACTCAGCTCATCGGAATTACGAAAGTTTCGAAGAAAAAACAGAAACTTTTTCTGCAATGAGTATTGACGATGCATCGTCAATACCTCAATCATTCCTGTCTGAGAAACCGGTTCCAGCTCGACACCCCGAACCACACCGGCCTTGGGCGGTCCGTGCCGCACGGCAGATGCACGCACAACTGCACTACAGACCCGCGCACCGAAGCACCCGCACCACCCCGTTTCGTCCCGGTGAGGTCCGCACCGGCGCATCCTGGCTCTTCACACAGTTGGAGAGGTATGCGACGCCCCGTGGCGGCCCCCCCGGCTGAGCCGCGATGGAGTACCCCGTGCCTGTGTCGAAGACCGTCCCGTCCCCTGACCGCGGTGCCCGGTGATCCCGTGCTGTCCGGGCCACGGCCCGTCCCGTCCCTCTGCCGGCAGGGGAGCGGACGACGCGATCCCCTGCGCTTCAGTCCTTCCGTGATCTCTACCTTGGAGGCACATCCATGGGCTCGTATGCCCTTCCCGGCCCCGTTGTCCGCCGGAAGATCCACGGCCTGCTGCTGGTGCTGATCGTCGGTGTCCTCGGTGCGGCCGCCGCACTGGTCGCGCCGCCGGGAGCACACGCCGCCGAGAGCACGCTCGGCGCCGCAGCGGCGCAGAGCGGCCGCTACTTCGGCACCGCCATCGCCTCGGGCAAGCTGGGCGATTCGACGTACACGACGATCGCAGGCCGTGAGTTCAACTCGGTGACGGCCGAGAACGAGATGAAGATCGACGCCACCGAACCGCAGCGGGGCCAGTTCAACTTCACCGCCGCCGATCGCGTCTACAACTGGGCGGTGCAGAACGGCAAGCAGGTGCGCGGCCACACCCTGGCCTGGCACTCCCAGCAGCCCGGCTGGATGCAGAGCCTCAGCGGAAGCACGCTGCGCCAGGCCATGATCGGCCACATCAACGGCGTGATGGCCCACTACAAGGGCAAGATCGCCCAGTGGGACGTCGTGAACGAGGCTTTCGCCGACGGCAGTTCGGGCGCCCGGCGGGACTCCAACCTGCAGCGCAGCGGCAACGACTGGATCGAGGTCGCCTTCCGCACCGCGCGTGCCGCCGATCCGGCCGCCAAGCTCTGCTACAACGACTACAACGTCGAGGACTGGACCTGGGCCAAGACCCAGGCCATGTATGCCATGGTCCGGGACTTCAAGCAGCGCGGTGTGCCGATCGACTGCGTCGGCTTCCAGTCGCACTTCAACAGCGGCAGCCCCTACAACAGCAACTTCCGCACCACCCTGCAGAACTTCGCCGCCCTCGGCGTCGACGTGGCCATCACCGAACTCGACATCCAGGGCGCCCCGGCCACGACCTACGCCAACGTGACCAACGACTGCCTGGCCGTCCCGCGCTGCCTCGGCATCACCGTCTGGGGCGTACGCGACACCGACTCCTGGCGATCCGAGCAGACGCCGCTGCTGTTCAACGGCGACGGCAGCAAGAAGTCCGCCTACACCGCCGTCCTCAACGCACTCAACGGCGGCTCCACCACGCCCCCTGCGGATTCCGGGCAGATCAAGGGCACCGGCTCGGGCCGCTGCCTGGACGTGCCCGGCACCAGCACCACCGACGGCACCCAGCTCCAGGTGTGGGACTGCCACAGCGGCACCAACCAGCAGTGGACGTACACCGACGCCGGTGAGCTCAAGGTCTACGGCAACAAGTGCCTGGACGCCGCCGGCACCGGCAACGGTGCCAAAGCCCAGATCTACAGCTGCTGGGGCGGTGACAACCAGAAATGGCGCCTCAACTCCGACGGGTCCATCGTCGGCGTCCAGTCCGGCCTCTGCCTCGACACCGTCGCAGGCGGCGCCTCCAACGGGACCCTGGTCCAGCTCTCCTCCTGCTCGAACAGCAGCAGCCAGCGCTGGACCCGCACCTGAGGGGACCTGCCGCAGCCGAAGGGGTGGACCGATGACGGCCTGGGGTGCGTCTCCCCCCACCCCTCCAGGAAGACATCGTTGATGGCCCCGGGCGCCGCCGTGGTGGCGGCGCCCCTGGCGATCGGCATGCTCACCGCGGTCGATCCGGCACCCGCCGAGGCGGCGAGGGTGGACACCGGCAACAAGGCGGTGGAGGTGCAGAGCGCCTCCACCGCCGACGGCGGCGACGTCGTCCGGTACGCCGACCGGGCCGGCGCCGGCCAGTGACAGGCGGTCGAACTGTCGTCCGGCGGCGGATGCGTGAGTACTCCGGTTCCGGCGAGCGGTACGCGCACAACACCGTCTCGACCGGAACCCCGCACCGCCGCCAGGCACTGGTCGTAGAGGTCCACCGGGTCGGGTCGTCCGTCGTGTCCGGCCCACAGCTCGGCCGCCGTGTCCGCGCAGGCGAAGACCGTCACCCTCACCCGGCGCCTGGCCACCCGACGCCAGGTCGTCCGGGTCGTCAGCCGGCTCACCGCCGAGGGGAGATGACGGCGGGCGGGGAAACCGTCCTCCTGGAGCGCCGTCCCGGCGCACGTCTCGCGATGACCACCGCGGTCGGCGGTGCCGCCGCCCCCGGGGTTCCCGCCGTGGGCGGCGCGGTCAGGTACGCAGCCAGACAGCGGTGTCCGGGGGGAGGGTGCCGTCCGCCGGCAGCTCGTCGCTGGCCAGCAGGACACCGGTGTGCGGCGGGAGGGGCACGGGGGCACCGGAGAGGTTGACGACGCAGAGGAGGTCCTCGGCGCGGGCGAAGGCCAGTACTCCCTCCGGCGACGGCAGCCATCCCATGGGGCCGTCGCCGAACCCGGTCTCGCGGCGGCGTAGTTCCAGCGCCGCGCGGTAGAGGCTGAGCATCGAGCCGGGGTCCGCCGCCTGCCGGTCGACGGCGTACCCGGCCCATTCCGCGGGCTGCGGCAGCCACGGTTCCGTACCCGTACCGGCGACGAATCCGTACGAAGGGGCCTCCGCCTCCCAGGGGAGGGGGACGCGGCAGCCGTCGCGGCCGGGGTCGACACCGCCGGAGCGGAAGTGCATGGGGTCCTGGATGCGGTCGCGGGGGATGTCGGCCTCCGGCAGGCCCAGTTCCTCACCCTGGTAGAGGTAGACGGAGCCGGGCAGGGCGAGGGTGAGGAGGGCGGCGGCTCGGGCCCGGCGAGTGCCGAGGGCCAGGTCGGACGGAGTACCGAAGCGCTTCTCGGCGAAGTCGAAACCCGTGTCGGCGCGACCGTACCGGGTGACGGTCCGCGTCACGTCGTGGTTGCACAGGACCCAGGTCGCCGGGGCGCCGACGGGGGCGTGTTCGGCGAGGGTGTCGTCGATGGTGCGGCGGAGCCGGTCCGGGTCCCACGGGCAGGAGAGGAAGTTGAAGTTGAAGGCGGTGTGCAGTTCGTCGGGGCGCAGGTAGCGGGCGAAGCGTTCGGCGTCGGGCAGCCAGACCTCGCCGACGAAGACGCCCCCGTACTCGTCGGCGATCGCGCGCCAGGAGCGGTAGACGTCGTGGATCTCGTCCTGGTCGATGTACGGGTGGGGGTCGACGCCTTCGACGAAGTCGCGGAGGCCGGGGTCCTTGGTGAGCAGGGCGGCGGAGTCGATGCGGACGCCGGCGACGCCGCGGCGGAACCAGAAGCGGAGCACGTCCTCGTGTTCGCGGCGGACGTCGGGGTGGGACCAGTTGAGGTCGGGCTGCTCGGGGGTGAAGAGGTGCAGGTACCACTCGCCGTCCGGCACCCGGGTCCAGGTGTTCCCCGAGAACTGCGACGGCCAGTCGTTGGGCGGGAGTTCACCGTTCGCGCCCCGGCCGGGCCGGAAGTGGAAGCGTTCCCGCTCGGGGCTGCCGGGGCCGGCGGCGAGCGCGGCCCGGAACCATGCGTGCTGGTCGGAGACGTGGTTGGGGACGATGTCGACGATGGCCCTGATGCCGAGTGCGGCGGCCTCGGCGATCAGCTTCTCAGCATCCTCAAGGGTGCCGAAGGCGGGGTCGATGGCGCGGTAGTCGGCGACGTCGTAGCCCCCGTCGACCAGCGGCGAGAGGTACCAGGGGGTGAACCAGACGGCGTCGACGCCGAGTTCGGCGAGGTAGGGCAGTCTCGCCCGGACGCCCGCGAGGTCCCCGGTGCCGTCGCCGTCGCCGTCGGCGAAACTGCGCGGGTACACCTGGTAGATGACGGCGTCGCGCCACCAGTCGTCGGTGCGGGGCGGATGAGGGGCTGCCACGGGGTGTTCCTTTCGGGCAGGGCGGTTCTTCGCCGCCGGCCCCGGTAGCGGGGCGGCAGGTGGGCCGGCGGCGAAGGCTTGTGGAGGTGCGGGCTCGTGGTCGGCGGGGGCTCGGGCCCGGTCAGCCCTTCAGGCCGCCGGCGGTGAGGCCGCTCATGATGTTCCGCTGGAAGATCAGGAAGATCAGCAGCGTGGGAAGGGAGGCGATGGTGAGGGCGGCGATCAGCACGTTGACCGGGACGCCGTTGGAGAGGGAGTAGATGCCGACGTTGAGCGTCTGCTTCGACGGGTCGGGCAGGGTGAGCATCGGCCAGAGGAAGTCCTTCCACACCCCCACGACCGCGAAGATCGACACGACGCCGAGGACGGGCCGGGAGACCGGCAGCACGATCGACCGCAGGATCCGCATGGACGAGGCCCCGTCCATCGAGGCGGCGTCGAGGAGCTCCTTCGGGATGGAGTCGAAGAAGCGTTTGAGCAGGAAGATGTTGAAGGCGTTGGTGACGGCCGGCAACCAGATCGCCCAGGGGGTGTTGAGGAGGTTGCGCTCGATGACCGGCACGTCGAGCACGGTGAGGTACTGCGGTACGACGAGTACGGTCGCCGGGATCATCAGCGTGGCCAGCATCATGCCGAGGATCGCCTTGCCGAGGACGGGCCGCAGTTTCGACAGCGAGTACGCGGCGGCCACGTCGAGGACGAGCTGGAAGACGAGTGCGCCGAAGGCGTAGTAGAGGGTGTTGGACAGCAGGGTGGCCAGGTCCATGACCTCCCAGGCCCGCGTGTAGTTCTCCGGCTCGAACGATTCGGGCACCAGGGTCGGCGGGGTGGCGATGACTTCCTGGGCGTCCTTGAACCCGCTGGAGACGAGCCAGTAGAGGGGGCCGAGGAAGACCAGGGTGAACAGGACGACGACGGCGGCGAAGACGCTCCAGTACAGGACCTTGCCGCGGGGCCTGGCGAGGGCGGCCGGCGAGATGAGTGTGCGTGTGGACATGGCTGGTCTCCGGTCCTACTCGTCCTCGGCGCGGCTGAGCTTGACGTACACCGCCGAGAACCCGGCCAGGAGTACGAGCAGGAGCAGGCCGAGCGCCGCCGCGGCACCGTAGTTGTTGAAGTTGAAGGCGTACTGGTAGATGAGGTGGACGACGGTCGTGGTCGATCCCTCGGGTCCGGCGCCGCCGGTGAGCAGGAACGGCTCCACGAAGACCTGCATCGTGGCGATGACCTGCATGAGCGCCATCAGCGACAGGATGAGCCGGGTCTGCGGGATGGTGACGTGCCAGATCTTGCGGAGCAGTCCCGCGCCGTCCAGTTCGGCCGCCTCGTACAGCTCGCCGGGGATGGACTGGAGCGCGGCGAGGTAGATCAGCGTGGCACCGCCCATGTTCATCCAGGTGGAGGCGATGACGACCGCGACCATCGAGATGTCCGGGTCCTGCAGCCACTGCTGCTCGGGCAGGCCGATCGCCGTGAACAGTTCGTTGAGCAGTCCGTAGCCGGGGTCGTAGAGGTACTTGAAGAGGAGGACCGAGGCGACCGGCGGGAGCATGACGGGCAGGTAGACGAGCAGCCGCAGGTAGCCCTGGCCGTGGTGGAACTCGTTGATGACGACCGCGACGAGGAAGGGCACCGCGAATCCGAGGACCAGCGCGAGCACGCTGAACAGTGCGGTGTTGCCCCAGGCCTGCCAGAAGGCCGGGTCGTTGACGACCGTGACGAGGTTGTCGAGTCCGACCCAGGTCGTCCGGCCGCCTTCGGTCTTCTGGAAGGCGAGGAGGAACTCCCGGACCATCGGGTACCAGGAGAAGACGCCGAAGCAGAGGACCGCACCGATGAGGAAGCCGTGGGCGGTGAGGTTGCGCCGCAGGCTCCTGGTGAACCGGCCGTCGGCCGGCCCGGGGCTCGTCTCGCGGGTCGGACCGGGGCGCGGCGGGGCCGCTTTGCTCGGGGTCAGGCTGGGGGCCGACATCGTCGCTCCTTGGTGCTGTCTTCCGGTTCGGGATCCAGATCGGGCGGGCGGGTGGAGTGGGGCCGGTCGTGTGGTGGGCGGCGGCCCCCGGGCGGGGGCGGGCGCCCGCCCCCTCCCCGTCCCGGTCACTGGTTGGCGAGGACCTGGTCGACCTGCGTTTCGGCGGTGGCGAGGAGCTTGTCGACGTCGGCGTCCTTGTTGGTGAGGAGGCCGGACATGACGGTGTCGAGGACCTTGTAGACCTCCTGCGCCTTCGGCGGCTCGGCCTTGCCCGCGACCGGGTTGTCCATGAAGGCCTTGAAGTTCTCGACCGGCATGGTGGCGTTGGCGACGCGGGCGGCGTCGTCCTTCGCCTTGGAGCCGTTCAGCCAGAAGTTGGGCTGCGGGATGCCCACGGGGAGGCCGTCGGCCTTGGTGCGGGCCCAGTCGAACTGCCCCTTGCCGACGGTGAGGTTCTTGAAGTTGAGCCAGGCGACGGCGGCCTTGATCTTGTCGCCGGATATCCCCTTCTTGATCATGTAGTTGTTGCCGCCGGCCAGCGTGTTCTTGCCGCCGGGTATCGGACCCATGCCGAAGTTCTCGTACTTCGCGCCCAACTGCTGGACCATGTACGCGATGTCGTCGGGGGCGGCGAGGAACATGCCGAGCTTGTCGGTGGCGATCTGCTTCTGGAGGTCACCCCACTGGAGCAACTGGGTCTTGCCCATGGAGTCGTCCTCCCAGCGCATGGCGTGGAGGTTCTTCGCGACCTGCTTGCCGATCTCGTTGTTGAACGCTGCCTTCTTGCCGCTCGCGTCGACGACCTCGCCGCCGACGCTGTACATCTGCGCGGTGAAGTGCCAGCCGCCGGTGTTGCCGGCGCTGTACTCGCCGAAGCCGGAGATGCCCTTGCCCAGGCCGGCGATCTTCTTGGCGGCGGCGCGGACCTCTTCCCAGGTGCGCGGCGGGGCGTCGGGGTCCAGGCCCGCGTCCTTGAAGAGCTTGCGGTTGATCAGCAGGCCCATGGTGTAGTTGCTGGTCGGCAGACCGTACAGCTTGCTGTCCTGCTTGAGGGAGTTCAGGACGTCCGGGTCGATGTCCTTCAGCGCCGGCACGGTCTTGTCGGTGACGTACGCGCTGATGTCCGTGGCGCCGTCCGCGTCGAGCACCTGCGGCAGGTCGGTGAAGTAGGTGTAGAAGACGTCCGGCTGGGACTTGGCCTTCAGCATGGCGGTGAAGCGCGGGGGCTCCAGGCACTGGCCCGGGGTGGAGCGGCCCTCGATGGTGACGTTCGGATACGTCTTGTTGAACGCGGCGACGTCCTCCTTCCACTCCTTCAGCTCGGCCGCCTTCGCCGTGGGCGGCATGCAGTCGATCGTGAGTGTCACCTTGGCCTTGGGGTCGAGCGGGGCCGACGGGTCGGAGGAACCGCTTTGCCCGGCTCCGTCACTGCCGTTGTCGCTGCTGCTGCTCGTACCGCAGGCTGCCAGCGCGGTCAGTGAGAGGACGGAGACGAGGGTGACTGCGGCGGTACGGCGGCTGCGGCGGAGCCTGGCACTTCTCATGGGTGGTCCCCTTCGGCCTGAACGTGGAGTTCGCCCCGTCGCCGGTGCGTTGCGGGGCGCGGCACACTCAATCACCACCAACAAGTGAACGCAATATCCCGCGCTGATTTCGTAATTGCCTGACAGTGACGCGTAACCCGACCGTGACGCGACCGCACCTGCACGACAGCACAGGCGCCCCGCCCCGGGGTGAGGCCACCGCCGGAAGCGGGCAGCGCGAAGCTCCCGCCGTCGGGGCGGGACGACAGGCCGGCGCAGGCCCGGTGGGAGGCCTGCGCCGGGGGTGCGCCTCCTCGGGACGGGCGGAGGCGCGCGGCTTACGGGTTGATGTTGATCTTGAACGTGGAGGTGTTGTTGCGGAGGTCGACGGCGTTGCCGCTCATCCGCAGCCGGTTGAAGGTGACCTCACCGACGGCGGGCCCCTGTCCGGCCTCGGGCATCTCGTTCGCCCAGAGGCCGGTACCGGACTTCGCGTCCCAGGCGTCGCCGCTCTTGCGCGCTCCGGTGATCGAGATGTCGGTGAAGACGGTGTCCTTGATCGGGAACTGCGGCTGCCCGCCGACGTGGTTCGTCTGGAACATGATGCCGCTGTAGGTGGGTTCGACGATGTCGACGTGGTTCACCCGGATGCCCTGGAACACCTTGGACGCGGAGAAGAGCCACATGCCGGGGAAGGTCTGGTTGCCCCAGAAGTGGCCGCCGGCCCGGACGATCGAGATGTTCTCCAGGGTCGTCGGCTCGGTTCCGAAGCCGTTCATCGCGTAGCCGAAGTCCAGCGACGAGATGGTGACGCCCGAGTAGACGAGCGTGTCGGCGATGTGGATGTTGCGGAAGGTGTTGCTGTAGCCGCCGTAGACGGCCACGCCCGCCGCACGCCAGGTCAGCGTGCTGGTGAGGTTCTCGTAGACGTTGTTCTTCATGTCGGCGCCACCGGCGTCGATCGCGGAGAACAGCGCGAAACTGTCGTCACCGGTCGCCCTGGCGTCGTTGTTGACGACGTGGTTGTCCGTGGAGCCGTTGGTCATGTTGACGCCGTCGGCGAACATGTTCCGGATACGCGAGTTCTTGATCGTGATCCGGTCGGTGTTGGCGCCCCAGTAGAGGCAGACCATGTGCTCGGTCCAGATGTTGTCGATGACCATGTCGCCGACGCCGGCGAAGTCGAAGACCTTGCCCGGGCCGTCGACACGCGAGGTGTAGTTGCCGAAGTAGGCGAAGTTGCGGAAGGACGAGCCCTTCGCCGCCGCCTCGGCCCGGAAGCCGACGTCGGTGTTGTTCTGGGCGGCGGGCGCGTGGAACTTGGTGTACCAGGGCCCCGCCCCGATGACCTGGACCGGCTTCCCGTACACCTGGAACTTGCTCGACGTCTGGTAGTCGCCGGGCGGCAGGTAGACGCCGACCAGCTTGCCGGTGGAGTCCATGCGCACCCTGTCGAGCGCGTTCTGGACGTCCTGCTGGCCGAAGCCGGCCGGGACGGCGTAGGCGGCGGTGTCGGGGTTGGCGACCGGGGCGGCCTGCTCCAGGTCGACGAAGTCGATCGCGTAGTTCGCGGCGCTGTTGGCGGCGTCCTTCTGGAGGCGGATCCTGCTGCCCGCAGGGACGGTCTCGCCGAGGAGCAGGTGCGCCTCGTCGTAGATGTGGCGCGGGCCGCCGGCCGACGGCGCGTTCCCGGGCATGGTCTCGGCGCCGTACAGCCAGGCGTACTTCGACGTCAGCGGCATCGCCTTCTTCAGGACGCCGTCGACGTAGACGTTGATCGTGGAGTCGATTCCGCCGCCACCCGGGGCGTCCGGGACGGAGAAGCGGGCGACCAGGGTGTTGGTGGCGGCGCGGGTGGTGAACTCGACGTACTCGCCGGTCGCGTCGAGGTTGACGGCCCTGCGGCCGGAGGCCTCGCCCGCGATGTCGCCGACGGTGCGGTTCGGGCCGAGGACCTGGGCCCCGCCACCGGCCGTGCCGTCCTCCGCCTCGTACGTGGTGTACGGCATGTTCGCGCCGCGGCCCACGAAGAGCGGCTGGCTGGAGGTGTTGTTCGCGCGCTTGACCGGCAGCTCGTCGGCGTCGTCCGCGATCACCGTCCTCACGGTGTACGAGCCGTTGACCGCCGTCCACGGGCCCAGGTCCACCTCGGCCGTGGCGCCGGGTGCGAGGGTCCCGTCGTACGCTCCGGTGAGGGTCCTGACCGTGGCGCCCGCGGAGTCGGTCAGGACCAGGGTCACCCCGTGACCGCCCGCCGCGCTCGCCTGCGTGCCCTGGTTCTTCACCACGAGCTTGAAGGTCACCGTGTCACCGGCGGCCGGGCTCGACGGCGAGGTCGTGAGGGAGGTCCCGACCAGGTCGGAGCTGGAGACCGGCTTGACCACGAGGGCCGTGTGGCTGGTGAAGGTGTTGTTGGTCTCGTTCTGCTCGATGATCGCGTCGGCCTCGTCCACGACCGCGCTGAGCTGGTACGAACCGGCCTCCCGCGCGCCGATGGAGGCGCTGACGGTGACCTGGGCCCCGGTGGCGAGGGCGCCGACCTGGGCGGTGGCGACCTTGGTGCCGCCCAGGCGCAGCGCGACGGCGCCGGCCGGCGCGGCCGCCGTGCCGCTGTTGCGGACGGTGGCGCTGACAGTGATCCGGTCCGACTCGACGGGAGCGGCCGGCGTCGTGGTCAGACCGGTCACCTCCAGGTCCGGGTTGGGCGCGGGCACACCCATGACCTGGAACTCCGCGAGCTGGCCGGCCGCGGAACCGGAGTTCGCCGTGAACCTCAGCCGCACCTCGGCGACGCGCGCGGTGACCGGCACGGTCACGGTGTTTCCGCCGGCCGGGTCGAAGGTGTGGCTCCTCGCGGCGGCCAGGCTCGTGAAGCCGGAGGCGTTCTGCTCGCGGCCGAGGACCTCGATGGTCTGGCTGCGCGCGGCCCAGGCGGTGTCCGGGCTGAGCTTCAGGACGAGCCGGTCGAGGTCGGCGTTGGAGCCGAGCTTGACGGTGAGGGTCTGGGGGTAGCTGCCGCCCGCGCCCTCCCAGTAGGTGCTCGTGCTGTTGTCGTTGGCGTTCGCCGCGACGAAGCTGTGGACCGTGGAGGACGCGCTGATCTCCTTGCCGACGGCGAGGTTGGACCCGGTCCCCACGGAGCCGTTACGGGTGACGGCGTTGCTGTCGGCCGACTGGTTGCCCGCCGCGTCCTTGGCCCGGACGCGGTACGTGACGGTGGTGGAGGCCGGCTGGGTGTCGGTGTAGGCGGTGACGTTCCCCG
>NZ_DATMVN010000573.1:0-9659 GCF_035563135.1 Streptomyces sp. | reverse complement strand
ACGGCGGGTCCTGCGGTCGGAGACGCTGCTCGTGCTGGCTCTCTCACTGGGGGCCAGCGGGGTGTCCGCCCTGATCAGCTTCATCGGATCGCTGACGAAACCGGGAGGTCTCAAGGACCAGGCGGCGACACTGAACGGCTCCTACGCGCCCGGGCGGCCGTGGCTCGACCTGGCCTGGCAGTTGTTCGGTGTCGCCACGGCTCTGGTGCCGGTCGCGCTGGTGGCTCACCTGCTCCTCCGCGAGAGGGCCGGTCTGCGGACCCTCGGTCTCGACCGCACCAGGCCCTGGCCGGATCTGGGCCGGGGCACCCTGATCGCGGCGGGCATCGGCAGCGCGGGCCTCGCCTTCTACCTGGTGGCGCGGGCCGCGGGGTTCAACCTGACGGTGGTCCCGGAGTCACTGCCGGACGTGTGGTGGAAGTTTCCCGTACTGGTCCTCTCCGCGGTGCAGAACTCCCTCGTGGAGGAAGTCATCGTCGTCGGCTATCTGCTGCGACGGCTGGGGCAGTTGGGATGGACGCCGATGGCCGCTCTGGTGGCGAGCTCCGTGCTGCGCGGCTCCTACCACCTGTACCAGGGGATCGGCGGATTCATCGGCAACATGGTCATGGGCGTCGTGTTCGTCCTGCTGTACAGGCGCTGGGGACGGGTCGGGCCGCTGGTCGTCGCGCACGCCCTGCTCGACATCGGGGCGTTCGTCGGATACGCGCTGCTCGCGGGAAAGGTGGGCTGGCTGCCCACCCCGTGAGCGGACGCTGTCGGTGAAACGGGTGTGGGCGTGACGACGGCCTGTACGACCCCGTCGGGGTGGTGCGGGCCGTCGTCGTGCTGAGGGGTGGGTTCCGTGTCGTTGCGTGAGGTGGATCCGGGAGAGATCCCGGAGGAGACCGCTGGGCTGGCACGTGCGGTGTTCCCGAAGGGCTGCCTGGTGATGCGGATGCGGGATGTGCCCGGGCCGGTGTTCTCGGATGCCGATTTCGAGGAACTCTTCCCGGCCGGGGGGCGGCCGGCGGTGTCTCCGGCCCGGCTCGCGTCGGTGCCGGTGTTGCGGTTCGCCGAGGGGCTGACCGACCGGCAGGCCGCGCACGCGGTCCGCTCGCGTCTGGACTGGAAGTACGCCCTTTCGCGGGAGCCGGCTGGTCGAGGGGCCCGCATTTCACCCTTCGCCGCACTCCGCCCCGGTGGATGAGGGATGTGGCCGCGATACGCGCCAAAGGGGCAACGGGATGATCTTGAAGCCTTGAGCGCCGGGTCCCGTACTCCATGGGAGACCTACGCTGCTCTGCCGGCGGCAGAACACCGGCCGGACCGGGCTCGACGATCACTACAGTCCAGTCTCATGACGACGATGACGACGCGTACGGTCGAGTACCTGGCCGACGGTTTGACGATGATCGGGCACCTCGCGCTCCCGGCCGGTGTCGGCCGCCGGCCCGCAGTGCTGCTCGGGCCGGAGGGCACGGGGCTCAGCGACGTCGAGCGCCGCCGGGCCGATGCTCTCGCCGAGCTGGGATACGTAGCGCTGGCCTTCGACCTTCACGGCGGGCGCTATCTGGGGGACCCCGAGGAGATGCTGGCCCGTTGCATGCCGCTGCTCGCCGACCCCGACCGGATGCGGGGCATCGGCCACGCGGCACTCGACGAGTTGCGCGCCGAACCGCGGACCGACCCCGACCGGATCGCCGCCATCGGCTACGGCACCGGGGGTGCCGTCGGGCTGGAACTCGGGCGCGACGGCGTCAGCCTGTGCGCGATCGGGACAGTCAACGCGCTGACCACGGGCCGGCCGGGTGAGGCGGCGCGCATCCGCTGCCCGGTGTGGGCCGGGGTCGGATCGGAAGATCCGATCATGCCGCCCGCGCAACGGAACGCGTTCACCGCAGAGATGCAGGCCGCGGGCGTCGACTGGCGCCTCACGGTCTACGGCGGCGCCTTGCACGCCTTCCATCACCCGTCGGTCGACCACACCGTGCGTCCCGGCGTCGGCTACCACCCACAGCACGCGCAGCGAGCCTGGCGCGACGTCGTCGACCTGCTCGCCGAGTGCCTGTCGTGACGGAGGAACCACGCGTAAAGCGGAATCAAGATCTGCTCATTGCCCCCTTGACGCGAATCTGGGCTGAACCTCCATGAGATCCAGCGGGGTGGAACAAACCGACAGCGTCCGTGAGCGGGGCGGGCAGCCCCGTCGTGCTCAGAGCCCGGCGAGCAGCTCCCCGTCGATCACCGTGACGGCGCGGCCGGTCAGCAGCGTCCGTTCGCCGCGCAGCGACGTACGGACCAGGCCCGAGCGGGCGGAGGCCTGGAGTCCGACGAGGTCGTCGCGGCCGAACCTGGCCGACCAGAAGGGCGCCAGGGCGGTGTGGGCGCTGCCCGTCACCGGGTCCTCGTCGATGCCGACCGCGGGAAAGAAGCCGCGCGAGACGAAGTCGTACCCGCTCGTGGGGTCCTCGGCCGGCGCCGTGGCGATGACACCCCGCCGGGAGCAGGCGCTGAGTGCGTGGAAGTCGGGACGCAGGGCACGGACGGCCGCTTCGTCGGCCAGCTCCACCAGGAGGTCGCCGATGTGCTCCCCCGTGTCGTGGAGCGAGAGGGGCGAGGCTCCGAGCGCGTCCGCCAGACCGGGCGGGGCGGGCACCGGCGTCAGCGGCGCTGTCGGGAAGTCAAGGGTCAGGGAGCCGTCGTCGTGGGCGGTGGTGCGCAGGATGCCGGAGCGAGTGGCGTAACGCACCGTGCCGCTCACCGCTCCGGTGGTGTGAAGGACATGGGCGGTGGCGAGTGTCGCGTGTCCGCAGAGCCCGACCTCGGTTGCCGGGGTGAACCAGCGCAGTGCCCAGTCGGCCTCACCGCCCGGCGGCAGCGGGTGGGCGAAGGCGGTCTCCGAGAGGTTGACCTCGGAGGCGACGAGCTGGAGGCGGTCCGCCTCGGGGAAGGCGCCGGAGTCCAGGAGCACGACTCCGGCGGGGTTGCCGGCGAAAGGACGGTCGGTGAACGCGTCGACGATGCGGATCTTCATGGAACCGACCGTAGGCAGGACCGTTCCGTGCGGTCCAAGGCCAATTGCGGATGTGCGGCCCGGCGTGCCCGGCGCGTACGCGCGGCGCGGGGTGGGGAGGGGATGCGCGTGGACGCTCACAGCCCTTCGGGCTTGCGGGCCGGAAAGGTGGCGACCGACCTCTTCGCGCCTTCGGCGGGCGCCTCCAGCAGATGGGCCGTGACCACGAATCCGGCCTGACGCAGAAGGGTGACGATGCGGTCCGGCGGCACCAGGTGGGATGTGTAGGACACCGGGTGGCCTCCGTACGCCTGTGCAGGGCGCAGGAGCTCGTCGTCCCCCACGTGGCCGGCCATCATCAGGTGGCCGCCGGGTGCGAGGGTGCGCCGGAACTCGGCGTACACGACGGGCAGCACCCCGGGCGGGGTGTGATGGGTCGAGTAGTAGGCCAGGATGCCGCCGAGCCCGTCGTCCCGCAGTGGCAGCGCGGTCATCGAGCCCACGGCGAAGGCCGGATCCGGATGGGTCTGCCGGGCCAGCGCGATCATCTTCGGAGACAGGTCGATGCCGAAAGCGGACAGCCCCAGGTCCGCCAGGTGCGCCGTGACCTTGCCGGGCCCGCACCCCAGGTCCGCGACCGGTCCGAGCCCGTCCGACCGTACGAGCCCGGCGAACGCGGCCAGCAGGGCGCGTGACAACGGGTCCAGCTCCGCAGGGGGTCTGACGAGGTCCGCGTAGGCGGCGGCGACGGTGTCGTAGGACTCCCGGACCGCTGCGAGACAGGAGGGCTCTGTCATGCGGGCGAGCTTAGGGGGGGCGGGCCCACGGCCCGCCGGGCGGTCCGGCCGGCTCCGGGATTCGGTGTGTCAGGAGAACCTCCCGGCGGTGGGCGTCTTGTCGGCCGATAGTTTCCGATATATCGTTGAAGCATCGCGACAGTTCGAAGAAGAGTCGCGCGGCGATGAGGAGTGGAGCGCAGTCATGCGTCCACATGGAATCGATCATGGATTCGGCCCCGGGTACCGAGGCGCGGGCCGGGGGGACTTCGAAGGCGGACGTGCCGCGTTCGGCCCGTTCGGCCCGCCTTTCGGCGGCGGACCTTTCGGTGGCGGACGAGGGCGGGGAGGCGGCCGGGGGAGGGCCAGGCGCGGCGACGTGCGTGCGTCGATCCTCGCGCTGCTCAAGGACCGTCCGATGCACGGTTACGAGATGATCCAGGAGATCGGTGAGCGGAGCGGAGGGGCCTGGAAGCCCAGCCCCGGTTCGGTGTACCCCACCCTCCAGCTGCTGGAGGACGAGGGGCTGATCATCAGCGCCAGCGAGGGCGGGAAGAAGCTGTTCACCCTCACCGACCTGGGCCGCGGTGAGGCCGAGTCCGGGCCCGATGCCCCCTGGGAAGAGGCGGGGCGCGGTGTCGACTGGGAGGGCGTCAACGAGATCCGGCAGGCCGGCTTCGGCCTGATGGAGGCGTTCGGCCAGGTCTGGAGGACCGGGTCGGCCGACCAGCGGCAGAAGGCGCTCACCGTGATCAACGACGCGCGTAAGAAGCTGTACCTGATCCTTGCCGACGAGCACTGAGCCGTGCGGCACGCGCAAGTGGAGAAGGGCCCCGGTCGCGGGGTCCTTCTTCTGTCCGCCGTGCGCGCAGTGCTGCCGGCCGTACGCGCAGTACCGCCGGGAATGATGCGAGCTCATCCGTAAGGATGAGGAACCCCTCGCCGGTCCCCGCCTTCTGCGGGATGGCGGATGGGCCGCGCCGGGGATGTTTTCGCTCCCCGGGACTGATGGGGTGGAGAGGTGCAATTGCGGACGTCATGGATCCCCGAACAGGCCCCACCGAACCACCCGTGGGCCGGTGCCGGGCTGAGCGCGGCGATGACCGGTGTGGTGAACGGTGCGCGCAGGCGGGCGGTGCGCGACGGCGACCGCCATGCCGATACCGCTCATCTCCTGCATTCCCTCGTCGAATCCGATCCCGAGGTGCGGGAGGCCTTCGACGGCGGGCCCCGGCTGGCCAGGGTGCTCGGATATCTCGTGCAGCGCAGCATCGGGTACGGCCTGCGCTGGCAGGGGACCCAGGAGGATTCGGGCGCGTTCCCGGCCGTACGGGAGCCCGGGGGCGAGGGGTGGTCGCCTTCGGCGGCAGCGGCGCTGGCCCGTGCCGGCCGGAGTGCGCTTCTGCGCGGGGAACTCCACGCCGACGGGCTCGATCTGCTGGCGGCGCTGGTCGCGGATCCACGATGCCGCGCGGTCGAGGTGCTGGAGCGGGCGGGGGTGGCGGTCGAGTGGCTCGGTGCCCGTGCCGCGGACAGGGCGGCCGGGAGAGGCCCACAGGGGTGATCATGAACACCCGGCGGACAGGTGTGACAGGAGTGACGCTGCTGACCGCTGCTGCCATGATGTGCCGATGCACGCGTCTCAGGGGAGAAGTGCCGGCCTGGGCCTGGCCCTTGTCTCGGCCTTCGCATTCGGTGGTTCAGGAGTTGCGGCCAAGCCGCTGATCGAGGCGGGGCTCGACCCGCTGCACGTGGTGTGGCTGCGGGTGGCCGGCGCCGCCCTGGTCATGCTGCCGGTCGCCTGGCGGCACCGTGAACTGGTGCGGGAGCGGCCCGTTCTGCTGGCCGGTTTCGGGCTGTTCGCCGTGGCCGGGGTGCAGGCCTTCTACTTCGCCTCGATCTCGCGCATCCCGGTCGGTGTCGCCCTCCTCGTCGAGTATCTGGCGCCCGCACTCGTCCTCGGCTGGGTGCGGTTCGTCCAGCGACGGCCCGTCACCCGCGCGGCCGCCGCCGGTGTGGTGCTGGCAGTCGGCGGCCTCGCCTGTGTCGTCGAGGTATGGGCCGGTCTGAGCTTCGACGCGATCGGGCTGCTGCTGGCTCTCGGTGCGGCGTGCTGTCAGGTGGGCTACTTCGTCCTGTCGGACCAGGGCGCCGGGCGCGGGGAGACGGCGGACGCGCAGCCTCCGCACCCCGTAGGTGTGATCGCGTACGGGCTGCTGGCCGGCGCGGCCGTGCTCACGGTGGTGACCCGGCCCTGGTCCATGGACTGGGAGGTTCTCGGCGGGAGCGCGGACATGGGCGGGCGCGGCGTTCCCGCGTGGCTGCTGCTCGGCTGGATCGTGCTGCTCGCGACCGTGCTGGCCTACGTCACCGGTGTGGTGTCGGTACGGCTGCTCTCGCCGCAGGTCGCGGGCGTCGTCGCCTGCCTGGAAGCGGTCATCGCGACCGTGCTCGCCTGGGTGCTGCTGGGTGAGCACCTCTCCGCGCCCCAGCTCGTGGGCGGCGGCGTGGTGCTGATCGGCGCCTTCATCGCGCAGTCGTCCGCACCCGAGCCGCCGTCAGGGGCGGTGGCATCGGGGCCGGGTACGCCGGCCGCAGGGACGACGGGAGCAGACGAACGGGTCGCGGCCGGAATCGACTTGTCCCGGCCACCGGCCTCCTCATAGGGTGCCGGTCATGCCGCACACCGTACTTCCGCCGCCCGCCGCTTAACGCGGGGCGGCCTCTCCGGACGAAGACCGGGCTCGGGTACGCCCCGAGCGGTTCGTCGCTGCCCGCGCGCGGAGCTGAGCGACCACCACCCCCCCTTCTTCTGGAGATTCGCGTGTCCCATCCTGTTTCCGGCCTGCCCGTCGGGCGGAGCCTGCTCTGCCTCGTCATCGCCGGTATCGCCTGGGGTACGGCGGGCGCCGCCGCATCCCTGCTCTACCGGATCAGCGATCTCGGGCCTCTCGCCCTGTCCTTCTGGCGCTGCGCCGGCGGCCTCGTCCTGCTGGCCGGGGCGCTCATGCTGCGTCCCCGCCGGCCGCTCACCCCTGCCGGGCCGCGCGGCCGGAGGCTGCTGCGCATCCTGGGGACCGGCATCGGCCTCACCGTGTTCCAGAGCGCGTACTTCGCGGCGGTCGAGTCCACCGGGCTCGCCGTCGCAACCGCGGTCACGCTGGGTGCGGGACCCGTCCTCATCGTGGTCGGTGCGCGGCTGACCCTGGGGGAGCGGCTCGGCAGGGGCGGGCTCGCCGCCGTGGTGGGCGCGCTCACCGGCCTCGCCGTGCTGGTGCTCGGCTGCGAGCCCGCCCAGGTGCGCCCCGTGGGGCTGCTGTGGGCCGTGCTGTCCGCCGCGGGGTACGCGGTCATCACCCTGCTGACCCGGTGGCTCGGCCGGGACGGTACGGCGGGTGACTCCCTCGCCACCAGTGCCTGGGCGTTCGGCATCGGTGCCGTGGGACTGCTGCCCCTGGCCGCCGTCGAAGGCCTGGTGCCGCACACGGCCGAGCCGGGCCACGTGCTGTGGCTGTTCGTCTACGTGGCGGCGGTGCCGACCGCTCTCGCCTATGCGCTCTACTTCGCAGGTGCTGCGGCGGTCCGTCCGGCGACGGTGTCCGTGATCATGCTGCTCGAACCGGTGAGCGCCGCGGTCATCGCGGTGACGGTGCTGCGGGAGCGGCTCACCGCGGCCACGGCCACGGGCACGCTGCTCCTGCTCACCGCTGTGGCCGGGCTTGCCTTCGCCGAGACGCGCGGCGCCGCCGCCCGTCACCGGGCCGCGGCAGCGGCCTGACCCGCCGGGGCGCGGGGCGGACGGCAGCCGCCGGATCAGAGCGCGGTGAGGTAGTCCGGCACCTGGACCGCGGGGTCCAGGTCGCCGGACGGCTCCGGCGTCGCGTATCCGTGGGTCAGCGGCACGACACCCGCCCAGTGCGGCAGCGACAGGTCCTCCGGGTCGTCGTTCGGGCCGCCGGTACGGATCTTGGCGGAGACCTCGTCGAGGTCGAGGCGGATCACCGCGGTGGCGGCGAGTTCCTTCGCGTCCGCCGGGCGCGAGTCCTTCGACCTCCCCGGCACGACCTGGTCGACGATGGCGTCGAGCGCCACGCGCCGCTCCTCCGGGTCCGTCACGGTCCGGGCGATGCCGTGCACCACCACGGAGCGGTAGTTCATCGAGTGGTGGAAGGCGGAACGCGCCAGCACCAGAGCGTCCACATGCGTCACGGTCAGGCAGACGGCGAGGCCCGGATCCGCCGCACCCGTCGCGCGCAGCGGGCGCGAACCGGTCGAGCCGTGCACGTACAGCCGCTCACCGACCCGGCCGAAGAGGGTCGGGAGGACGACGGGTGCGCCGTCGCGGACGAAGCCCAGGTGACAGAGGTAGGCCGCGTCGAGTATCGAGTGGACCGTTTCGTGGTCGTACGAGGCGCGCTGCCTGGCACGGCTCGGAACCGTGCGCTCCGTCGGCGCGTAGGCGGGGGTCCCGGAAGGGCCGGTGCGGTCGGGCGTGGCGGTGTCCGGCATGCGTACTCCATTGCACTAGTGCATACTGTTTTTTGTGCTAGGAGAGTATCGGATCAGTGGGCGGCGCGCATCCGACATTGCCGCGAGCGTGGAGCGTGGTGTCGCCTCGGGTGATCTCGCACCCGGGCATGTACTGCCGCCCTTGCGGGAGCTGGCATCCCTGCTCGGCGTCAATCCGAACACGGTGGCCGCCGCCTACCGAACCCTCCGCGATCGCGGGGTGATCGAGACGGCGGGGCGGCGGGGGAGCCGGGTGCGGCCCCGGCCCGCGAGTACGGCGCGTGGTTCGCTCAGGGTGGAGGCGCCTCCCGGTGTGCGTGACCTGGGGGACGGCAATCCCGACCCGGCGCTGCTGCCGGCCCTCGGGGAAGCGCTGGCGGTGGCCGCACAGGAGTACGGCCGGGGGCCCGGCCTCTACGGGGACGCGGCGGTGGTCCCTCGGTTCGCGGAGCTCGCGCGGGCGGGCCTGGACGCCGACGGTGTGCCTGCCGGGCCGGTGGTGGCCGTTTCCGGGTCCCTCGACGCCATCGAGCGTGTGCTGACCGCACACCTCAAGCCCGGCGACACCGTGGCGGTCGAGGATCCGGGGTGGGGCGCCCTGCTCGATCTTGTTCCGGCGCTCGGTATGCGGATCGTGCCGGTGGCGCTGGACGAGGAGGGCCCGCTGCCCGGGGAGGTGGAGCGAGCGCTGCGGGCGGGGGCGAGGGCGCTGGTGGTCACGGACCGGGCGCAGAACCCGACCGGTGCGACTACGGGAGCGGGAAGGGCCGCTGAGCTGCGGTCCGTCCTTGCGGCCCACCCCGACGTGCTCCTGATCGAGGACGACCACGGCCACGCCATCGTCGACCTGCCGGTGCACTCCCTCGCGGGGGTCACGGAACACTGGGCCTTCGTGCGGTCGGTCTCCAAGGCGTACGGCCCCGATCTGCGGGTCGCCGTACTCACCGGGGACGGGCTGACCGTGGACCGGGTGACCGGCCGGCAGAGGCTCGGACCCGGTTGGGTCAGCGCGCTCCTGCAGCGGGCCGTGACTCACCTGTGGGCGACCGGGGCCGTCGACACGCCGGCCGTCGCCCGCTCCTACGGGGAGCGCCGGGACGCGCTCGTGCGGGCGCTGGGTGAGCGGGGGATCACGGCGTACGGGCGGACCGGGATGAACGTGTGGGTGCCCGTGAGCGACGAGACCGGGGCGGTGGCGAGGATGCTCCACTCCGGCTGGGTGGTGGCTCCGGGGGCACGGTTCCGGATCACCTCGCCGCAGGGGATCCGGCTGACCGTCTCGTCGCTGTCCGCTGCCGACATCGGGCCCCTGGCGGACGCGGTGGCCGCGGCGGCAGCGCCCGCCCGCCCGGCCGGCCACGGCTGAGCTGCCGGCTGCC
>NZ_DATMVN010000572.1:0-5989 GCF_035563135.1 Streptomyces sp. | reverse complement strand
AGGCATGGGCGTCCGACGTCAGGACGCCGGGCAGCCCGGACCTGCAGGCCTGGCTGCGGGCGGCGCAGTACGGACTGCTCGCCAACACCCGTCCCGGTTCCTCGGACAGCATCGCCCCGGCCGGGCTGACCAGCGACAACTACGCGGGCATGGTGTTCTGGGACGCCGAGACCTGGATGTACCCGGGGCTGCTCGCCACCCGTCCCGAACTGGCCCGTTCCGTCGTGGAGTACCGCTACCGCACCCGGGGCGCCGCCCGCGCGAACGCCGGGAAGCTGGGTCACGCAGGGCTGTTCTACCCGTGGACGAGCGCGAGCAGGGGCCGCCTGGACTCCGAGTGCCAGAGCTGGGACCCGCCGCACTGCCTCACCCAGAACCACCTCCAGGGCGACATCGCGCTCGCCGTCTGGCAGTACTACCTCGCCACCGGGGACCGCGCCTGGCTGGCCGGCCGGGGGTGGCCGCTGCTGAAGGGCATCGCGGACTTCTGGCAGTCACGCGCCACCGCGAACGCCGACGGCAGCTACTCGGTGAAGGACGTCGCGGGCCCCGACGAGTACAGCAACGGGGTCACGGACGGCGTCTTCACCAACGCGGTCGCCGCCACCGCCCTGCGCAACGCCACCCGCGCCGCCGCACTCCTCGGCCACCCGGCGCCCGCCGGCTGGACCCGGGTCGCCGACGGACTGCGCATCCCGTACGACGCCGAGCGGAAGCTGTTCCTCCAGTACGCCGGCTACAACGGCTCGACCATCAAGCAGGCCGACACGGTGCTGCTGATCTACCCGCTGGAGTGGCCGATGGAGGAGGGCGCCGCCGCCGCGACCCTCGACCACTACGCCGCCCGCACCGACCCGGACGGCCCCGCGATGACCGACTCGGTGCACGCGATCGACGCCGCCGCGATCGGGGCGCCGGGCTGTGCCACGTACACCTACCTCCAGCGCGCCGTACGCCCGTTCGTCCGGGGCCCGTTCAGCCTCTTCTCCGAGGCACGGGGCGAGAAGTCCGGCGCCCAGGACCCGCTTTCGGGCTTCCCCGCCGAGGACTTCCTCACCGGGAAGGGCGGGCTCCTCCAGGTCTTCACGCACGGTCTGACCGGGCTCAGGCTGCGCGAGGACGGCGTACGCCTCGACCCGCTGCTGCCCCCGCAGTTGCGCGAGGGCGTGGAGCTGACGGGGCTCCGCCACCGGGACCGTACGTACGACATCGCCATCGGCCCCCGGACGACCACGGTCCGGCTGAGGGACGGCGCGCCGTTCACCGTCCACACCCCGGCCGGCCCGCGCCGTCTCTCCGGCACCCTCGTGCTCCCCACCCGCCGCCCCGACCTCACCCCGACGCCGGACACCGCCCGCTGCCGCCCGGTGACGGCCACCTCCGAGGCCCCCGGCCTGTACGCCGAGGCGGCGGTGGACGGCAGCCCCTCGACCTCCTGGTCACCGGACGGCGCGACGGGCACACTGACGGTGGCCCTGCGCCACGTGACCCGGATCGCCTCGGTCACGCCCCGCTGGACGGACCTCGCACCGGCCTCCCACACCCTGGAGACCTCCCTGGACGGCCACACCTGGCATCCGTACGAACCGGGCGCGGAGGCCCGCCAGGTCCGGCTGACGGTCCGCTCGGCCGACACGGAGAAACCGACGGGAGTGACCGAACTGGTGGTGAACACCCGCGCCTAGGCGAGCGCGGCCGTCGTTCCGGCAGGGCGGGGCCATGGCGCAGAGGTCCTCGCGCCGGTCTCCGGAACGGAGAGGACGCCGGTCCGCAGCCGTCGCCGGCGGCCGGAGTGCGGCGTGATCCGCCGGCGGACGGGCGGCCGGCCACGACTCGAACCGCGTCCACGCCTGATCGAACACGACAAGATCCATCGACGTCATGGGCCGACGACAGAAGGCCGGTCCGACAGTCCACCCACCTCGGTTCCGTGCGGCACCGCCATGAGCGCGGTTCTCCACGCGCCCGCCGGCGCTCGGAGCCCGGGTCTCGGAAGTCGAGCGCCGGGCCGGGCCGTTCACTCTTCCGGAGGGCGGGCGGGGCGCCCGGGCCCGGCGCTCAAGCTTCGGGACACGGGCGCCGGGATTCGAGGTCCGAGATTCGAGCGATGTCGTTCAACCGGGTGGGAAAAGAAGGGGTTCGGGAAAACCTCCCCACCCTCCCGGACCCGTCACGGCCAGCAAGTATGACTAATCGTGACCGACTTGCGGCGCAGAGTTGCGGGTGCTTACGGTGCCACCGACGAATCGGCCCCGACGCGGTGTTGGCGCACCGGCCGGGGCCTGACCTCAAGATCGAAAGGCGCGATCCCGTGGTTACCCAGAACCCTAGCTCCGCCCTGCGCACCCCCGCACCCTCACGCCCGTACACGAAGGCGCGCCCCGGCTACGGCAAGCGCTCCGCCCCGGACCAACGCCCGTCGCACCCCGATGACTTCACGTTCCTCCCGGAGCGCGAGCGGTACATCGCCGGATACGTCGACCACCTGCCCGACGGGGCGGCGATGGACATCAAGTCGCTCGCCAAGGACCTCCCGCTGTACGGCCAGATGGCCATCGGCACGGCCCTGCGCGCCCTCGCTGTGGCCGGTCACCTCCGCCACGTACGCTGCCGCGTCGAGACACTCGGCCAGCAGCGCTGGGTCACGCTCACCTACTGGTCCCGCACCGCCCGCGACAACGAGTGGTGGGCCGCTCACCTGCACGCGGAAGCCGCGTGCGACCAGGCCGCCCCGCCAGCGGCGGCTCCCACCGGCGCGCCCCCGCAGGCACCCGAGGCACCGGCCGTGACCGCTCCGGCCGTACCGCGGCAGCGCACGCCCGGGCCGCTGCCGGAACCGGGCGGCACGCCCTCGCCCGCCTACCTCGCCCTGGCCGGGCTCGGCCGGACCGACCCGCGCCTCGCTCTCTCGGCCGCCGACTGCGCCGCCCTGGAGGAGGCGGCCGCCGCATGGTTCAACCACGGTGTGAGCACCGACTACTTCACCCGTGCCCTCACTTCCGGTCTTCCGGACCAGGTGGGTTCGCCCGTCGGCTTCGTACGCCGCCGCCTCGTCGACAAACTCCCGCCCCGGCTCTCCGCCGCCCCGGAACCGGCCGCCCCCGGTGCCCCCGTACGCCGACTGCTGGTGGAGTGCGCCTCCTGCGGTCGCCCCGGCCCGGCCGAAGCGCTCCCGGACGGCCTCTGCCGTCCCTGCCGCGAGACCTCTCCCGAGGCGGCGCCCACCCCGGCCGAACCGGCCGAACCCGCCGCCGAACGCGACATCCAGGCGCACATGAGCGCGCTGCGCGAAAGCCTCAGGATGCCGTGACGCCCGCCCCCGGTCCGGCAGGCGCTTCACTCCGGCCCGGTGCCGGCCGAAGTCGCGCCGCACGCGCGGTGAGGTGGCGTCGTTCCGGTGCGCTGGTGGCACGTCGGGCGGCATCGCGGTAAGCACCCGCCGCGTCGTCGTACCGGCCCAGCCTCTCCAGGAGGTGGGCTCTCGCGGCGAACAGGCGGTGGTGGCGTGCCATGCGTTTGTCGGATCGCAGGGTGTCGAGCAGATCGAGTCCGGCGGCGGGGCCGTGCACCATGGCGACGGCGACCGCGCGGTTGAGGGTGACCATCGGGTTGGGGGCGAGGTGCTCCAGCAGTTCGTACAGGGCGAGGATCTGCGGCCAGTCCGTGGTCCCGGCATGCTCGGCCTCGTCGTGGACGGCGGCGATGGCTGCCTGCAGCTGGTAAGGGCCGACCTGCCCCCGGGGCAGGGTCCTGCTGATCAGGTCGATTCCCTCGGCGATGAGACGGCGGTCCCACCGGCTTCGGTCCTGCTCCGCCAGCGGCACCAGGTCGCCGCCGGGACCTGTGCGGGCGCAGCGGCGCGCATCGGTGAGCAGCATCAGTGCCAGCAGCCCCGCCGCCTCCGCGTCGTCGGGCAGCAGACGGTGCAGCAGCCTGGCGAGCCGGATCGCCTCGGCCGACAGCGCGGGCGCGGTCAGATCCGCACCGTCCGTGGTCGTGTACCCCTCGTTGAAGATCAGGTACAGCACGTGCAGCACCTCGCCCAGCCGCTCGGCACGCTCTGCTGCGCACGCTCCTCGCTCTCGCAGTCGAGCAGGTAGAAGCTGGCGATGTACTCCTTCGACTCCTTCGGGGCCAGAGCCTGGGCCCGCAGGATGCCGTAAGCCGATTCGAGCGCCCCGGCCTTCTTCGGTTCCGAGTACAGCGCGCTCTCGCTCTGCACCTCCGCCTGCCCCATCCTGCGCTGATCGCCGAGGTGGATCAACGTGAACGCCCCTGCCGGTCCGCCATGTTCATCGCATCCGGTCGGCATGACTTGCCTCTCGAAGTTCCGCTCGTGCCCGAACAACAGCAACTGCTCCGACTGCCCGCGCAGGACTTCCCTCCTGCCGAGCGGCCGACGGAGGACGGCTTCTTCGATGACGGAACTCAGGAGAGGGGCGTCGTCCCACGGGAGAACACGCCGGGCAGGACGGTCCGGGCCACTTCGAACATCGCACCCGCGTGACTCGGCGATTCCCCCTCCGAACACCACGGGCCCACGTCACACCGGGCTGCGGCGACGTGTCGAGCCGACGCCCCGCGCTTCGTGACGATCAGCAGCCGCTGTCCCGCCCTCGCGCAGAAGGCGTACGGCACCAGTCCCGGCACGCCGGACCGTCCCCGAGCTGCCTGACCTCCCTGAAGCACGGCGAGCCCGGGCCCTCTGCGGCGGATCTCCACATGGCGCACGCAGATGGTCCGTGACCGACGACGGCACTTCACGCGCGGCCCAGGCGCCTCCCGCCTCTCGCGAGGATTGTCCCGTTCGCGGCGTAATAAAGATCCGGCCGACGGAAAGCCCGTCGACCGGTTCCGTGAAGAAACCGTACCGGTCCATGAATGGATGTGGCCCCACCGGCGTTTCGAGATGGAAAAGCGTCATGAGCGATTGCCCGACGGGTGGCCTCGTAATGCGCCCACGTGTTTTCATCCTTCACATCGCGGAAGCCGCCGCAACCGTGACAACGGCAAGGTCCTTCATTCCTGACGGAGTAGGCCCTCGCCATACGGAATTAATGTGAAAGGAAATCACCTCATGAGCTCCGCCCCCCAGATGCAGACCCAGGAAATCTCCGACGCGGACCTGGACAACGTGTCCGGCGGCGTCGTCGCCGGCCTGGCCGGCGAGGTCTCCCTCGACACGCCCCTCTCCTCGCTCTCCGTGGGAATCTCGGGAGCCGCCGGCGTCGACGTGCTGGGTGTCGCCGGGCTCGGCACCGCCACCACGCTCTCGGCCTGATCCGACGCCGGACCCTTCATGCCCCGGCGCCGTCCAGGCGGCGGGGCATGAGAGGCGTGGGGCACCATGATCAACGCATCTCGGACCGCGAACCCACGGACGCCCGGGTCCACGGACCAGAAAGCCTGGAACATGAAGGACCGCCGTCTGCACCCGGTTCGCCGTCCGCCCGGCCCGGGCAACCGGTGGGAGCTCGTCTGGAGCCACCGGGACGAGCTGCTGGAGATCGCGCGCCACCGGTCGTCGAGCGCCGAAGAGGCCGAGGACGCCGTGCAGGAAGCGATGCTCCGCACGGTGGAGGACCCTGGCGTCCAGTACGGCCGGGTGTGCTCATGGCTCAGGCTCGCGACCGAACGCGTATGCGCCGAACGCCGCCGCCAGGTCGTCCGCGACTCGGAGCTGAGCACGAGCCCTTACGCCGTTCCCGTGGAGCCCTGCCCGGTCGAGGAAGTGGCGTGCGACCGGGCAGAGGCCCGGTGGCTGGCAGAGCGCAGCACCGAACTGCTGCCCGCCCGCCAAGCCGAGGCGCTGCGGCTCCACTCCCAGGACCTCGACGTCGGACAGGTCGCCCGGGCCATGGGACTGAGCCACCGGGCGACCGAGTCGCTGCTCGCCAGAGCCAGACGCTCACTGCGTCATCTCCTGGCCGGGAGTCTCACTTCGGCCGTGGCCGCCTGGATGTTCGTACGCAGGTTCCCGTTCCCCCGC
>NZ_DATMVN010000571.1:0-2756 GCF_035563135.1 Streptomyces sp. | reverse complement strand
GCACGAGCAGGCCAACCCCGCCCGGAAGGCCGCCAAGCAGCTCTCCAAGGAGCTCTTCCCCGCCACGGCGCGGATGTCGCGTCCGCGCCAGGGCACCGAGGAGACGGTCCGGCGGATCGACGCCGCCGCCGTACGCGCCTTCTACGACGCGCACATCCGCCCGTCCACCGCGACGGCGGTCGTCGTCGGCGACCTGACCGGGGTGGACCTGGACGCGCTGCTCTCCGACACCCTCGGGGACTGGTCGGGCAACGCCGGCCAGGCACGGCCCGCGCCTGCGATCACCGCGGACGACACCGGCCGTGTGGTCATCGTGGACCGTCCCGGAGCGGTGCAGACGCAACTGCTGATCGGCCGGATCGGCGCCGACCGGCACGACAGCGTGTGGCCCGCCCAGGTCCTCGGCACGTACTGCCTGGGAGGCACCCTCACCTCCCGGCTGGACCGCGTGCTGCGTGAGGAGAAGGGCTACACCTACGGCGTCCGGGCCTTCGGGCAGGTTCTGCGCTCCACCGCGCCCGGCTCCCCGTCCGGGACGGCCGGCGCCGCGATGCTCGCCATCAGCGGCTCCGTCGACACCGAGTCCACCGGTCCCGCGCTCGACGACCTGTGGAAGGTCCTGCGCACCCTGGCGGCCGAGGGGCTCACCGACGCCGAGCGGGAGACCGCCGTGCAGAACCTCGTGGGCGTCGCCCCGCTGAAGTACGAGACGGCGGCCTCCGTCGCCGGCACCCTGGCCGATCAGGTGGAGCAGCACCTCCCCGACGACTACCAGGCCGAGCTGTACGCCCGGCTGGCCGGGACGGGCACGGTCGAGGCGACCGCCGCCGTGGTCAACGCGTTCCCGGTCGACCGGCTGGTCACCGTCCTGGTCGGGGACGCCGCCCGGATCGCCGAGCCCGTGCGGGCGCTCGGGATCGGCGAGGTGTCGGTCGTCAGCGGCTGACGGAAGCGTCCGGAGGAACGGGACGGGACAGGACGGGCCCCGGCGCACGTATGAGCGCCGGGGCCCGTCATTCTGTCTGTTTTGAGCGAAATATCGTCATTCGCTCTGTGGGATGTGCGACAAAAGGACCTTTCCGTTTGGAGAGAGAAAGTTGAGCGCTCTAGCGTCGGCTCGGCTGTCCGCCGGACGATTGCCGCGCCCGCGGCGCCGGACAGCCATCGCCGAGTCCCCGTCAGGCGTGAGCCTGGGGAGCCGGGGACCCATGAAGTCCCTGGGGTGAATCGGACTCCTGTACCTCACCAGAGGCCCAGGGGCCCGTAGGAGACCTTCCTGCTCCGAACCCGTCAGCTAACCCGGTAGGCGAGAAGGAAGGAAAGGATCAGCCCCTCCATGGCGTTCATCCGTGCCACCGGGAAGCACCGTGCCCCGAGCCGCCTGACGCGCAAGAGCGCCGAGGTCGCCGGCATCGCGGCCCTGGCCACCACCGGCGTCATCGGCGCCACGGCCTCTCCGGCCCTCGCGGCGGACACCGAGGCCGTCAGCGCCGGCACCGGTCTCACGCAGACCGTCGCACTCGACACCACCCTCGCCGCCCAGATCGACGCCCAGGCCGAGGCGCAGCAGCACCAGGCCGACCTCGCGGCCAAGGCCGAGGCCGAGGCGAAGGCCAGGGCGAAGGCGAAGGCGAAGGCGGAGGCCGAGCGCAAGGCGGAGGCCCGCGCCGAGGAGGCCCGCGAGGAGAAGGCGCGCGCCGCCCGCGCGGCCGAGCGTGCCCGGCTGAACTCCTTCCACCTCCCGGTCGCGGGCTCGCACGTGACCACCGGCTACCGGTCCGGCGGCGCGCTCTGGTCCTCCGGCAGCCACTCCGGCGTGGACTTCCGGGCGGCGTCCGGCACCTCCGTGGTCGCGGTCGGCGCCGGCACGGTCGTCGAAGCGGGCTGGGGCGGCGCGTACGGCAACAACATCGTGCTCCGGATGAAGGACGGCACGTACACCCAGTACGGCCACCTCTCCTCGATCGGTGTCTCCGTCGGCCAGAGCGTCGGCTCGGGCGAGCAGATCGGTCTCTCCGGCTCGACCGGGAACTCCACCGGGCCGCACCTGCACTTCGAGGCCCGGACCACCCCTGAGTACGGCTCGGACATGGACCCCGTCTCCTACCTCCGTGCCCACGGCGTCCAGGTCTGACCCACGCCCCACGGCAGCGCTCCTGCGAAGGCCCCGGCATCCGCCGGGGCCTTCGCCGTGTCCCGGGGGAGACGCGCGCCGAAGCCTCCGCGGAAGCGCTCCTGGCCAAAAGATATCCACGGTTCACACCCCGCCATCGGAAATTCCCGCCGGTTGCAATAGAGTCACGGAAAAGGCGTCGATCGGCCGCGTTCCGCGGGGATTAAGGCGGAGGTTCGGACATGCGCATTCCCGCTCATTCGGTATGCACGGCAATCCGTGACGACATCGTCTCCGGTGTCCTCGCGCGCGGCAGCCGCCTCACCGAAGAGGTGCTCGCGCGTCGCTACGGCGTCTCCCGCGTCCCCGTGCGCGAAGCGCTGCGCACGCTGGAGTCCGAGGGGTTCGTCGTCGCACGCCGGCACGCCGGTGCCTGTGTCGCCGAACCCACGGAACAGGAGGCCGCCGACCTCCTGGAGGTCCGGATGCTCCTGGAGCCCCTCGGGGCCGCCCGTGCGGCGCAGCGCCGCACGGAGGCGCACCTCAAGGTGCTCCGCGGCCTGGTCAGGCTGGGACAGGAGCGGGTGCGCCGGGGTGAGGGGGAGGACCTGCGCTCGCTGGGCGGGTGGTTCCACGAGACGCT
>NZ_DATMVN010000570.1:0-14283 GCF_035563135.1 Streptomyces sp. | reverse complement strand
TCACCGCGACCGACGAGAAGGCGGCACGTAACTCGATACGCGCCGTCAACACCGGGATGCGTTCCCATTACGCATCCCTCAAGACCGAGCTGATAAAGCAGCTCACCCCCGTCATCATCGTCGAGAACAACGCGGTCGGCGGGCGCTTCACCCTTGTCAACGGAGGCATCCAGGTCGAGACGGTCGACCCGGTCCCGGAGTACTTCGAACTGGCCAAGTCGATCGCCCACGTCCCCCTGGGCATCTACTCGGTGCTCGCCGCCTACCTCAGCGACCAGGTCCCCAACATCCCCAACTCGGAGCGCATCGACCCGCACGACCTGGACATGATCGTCTTCAAGGCCCCGGGGGACAAGAGCTGGACCATACCCCTCAAGGCCTTCCGGACCACGCTGGACTCGGCGCTCACCAAGCTGCCCACCGCGAACCTCCCGGACGACCTGTACGTCTCCTGCGACAAGATCCTGACCGAGGCGATCAAGTTCATCGACGCCTCCGTCAAGGCGGAGTCGTTCGACATGGCGTCGTTCAACACGTTCGCCGCCACCGTCTACCCGTCCATCCGCGTCAACATGACCTTCGCCGCCACCGCGCAGATCACCGGCATCGAAGGACTGATGAAGCGGTGGCGCACGCTGATCGGCGAAAAGGCCTGGAGCGACCTGTACGTCACGGTGCTGTCGATCTGGACCACGGCCGAGCTGAACCAGGCGTCCATCATCATCCGCCGCACCATGAACCAGGCGAAGGTGGACACTCACCTGATCGACCTGCCGACCGTGGAAACCCCCTCGGACCCGATCTTCGTGGCCCTGGACAACCTGGCACGCATCGTCCAGGACAACGTGGCGGCCGAGATGGTCTTCAACGCCGATCTCAAGGTCGCTGACGCGCTCAAGGGCAAGGAAGACCTGCTCTCGGACGAGATCCTCCAGCAGATCGGAGGGTCCGCGCCCGCCGCCACGACCGCCGCCTTCGGCAGGACGGCAGCAGCCGGCACCTGCCCGATCACCGGGCACACCGCAGCGGTCTGACCACGGGGCGTCCCCCGCTCCGCCGCCGTCCCTGAGTGCGGGGCGGGGGACGCCCCTTCGGGCTGTTCAGGCTCGAAGGGACGCCCCGGCCTGCCCCCGGGCCGTGCGGGTCCTCCCCGCTGCGTGATCCGCTGGGTGGAGCTGCCCGGACAGGAGCCTGCCCGTGTCTCTGTGCACGGCCTCGGCGCCACCTCCCCCGCCCACTTCGCACAAGCCGGCGCCTGAGAGGCGCCGGCCGGCGACGCGGTCACCGGCCGACGGGGCCCTCCTCGCCGAAAACTTCTTCAACGGTGGTGGCGACGGCTGCGCGAACCAACCACTGGCGTGAGAGCTCCGAGTCACGGCAGGTGGTGATCTTCTCGCGAGCTCGGTCACTGACCGCGATGCCCCGTGCGCCGAGGACGAGCAGGATGTTTTCGGCACGGCCTTGGGCACGGCCTTGGACACGGCCCTCTTCCCGGATCTCCTCGGAGAGCGGCGAGACGTAGAAAGAGAGATCGGGCACCAGGTTCCTCCGGTGGACAGCGCAAACGAAACGACGTGTTACCGGTCGGCGGAGGACCCCCCGTCGAAGATCTCGTCACCTGTGGCAACGACGGCTGCGCGAACCAACCACTGGCTGAGAAGTTCCGGATCGGTACAGGTCGCGATCTTCTCGCGAGCTCGGTCACTGACCGCGATGCCCCGTGCGCCGAGGACGAGCAGGACATCCGCGGCGCCTCTCTCGACGCATCCCTCGACACGGCCCTCGACGCGGCCCTCGACGCGGCCCTCGACACGGCCTTCGTCCCGGATTTCTTCGGAGAGCGGCGAGGTGTAGAAGGAAAGATCCACGGCCACCAGGTTCCTCCACTGTCGTGCGGCCGGGCGGTTGCCCAGGCCCTGTGCGATGAATTCGACGAGGGGTGCGACGATCGATTCCGGTGCGTCGCGCAGTGCGACGGACATCGTCTTCAGTATCGCATCGACGTCCGGATTGTCAGCATGCGTGATCGCCGAGAGCGTGGCGAGCGCGAGGTCTTTCCGGGCTTCGGCCACGTCCGTGATGACGGGCATGTTGTGCGGTCCCGCCACGAGTGGGCGAGTGGTCACGGTCGGCCATTGGGGCAGGCCGATCGTGAGAGGGCGGGCCGCCCATGCGGCGGTCGCGTGGTCCTGGCAGATGACGAGGAGCAGCACCGGAAGCCGGTACTTGTTATTGAGGTACGTGACGTAGTAGGGCCAGCTGGCTGTTTTGCCGGGGTCCTTCTTGCCCTGGGCTTCGACGACGAGGAGGAAGGGGCCGTCGTTCTGCGTCTCGATGCGCAGGAGGGTGTCGACGCGTCGTTCGAGCGGCTCGCTTTCGGTGAGGTCGACGGTCACGGGCTCCGCCGACACGAGAGGTGGCAGTTCGATCCCGAGGACCTCGGAGAGCTGGGAGAAGAGGCTCGGGTATTCCTGGAAGATACGGTGCATCGCTTCGTGCGGTGCGCTGACCATGAGTTTCCGTTCGGGATCAGGCGGCTGTGGGCAGGTCGGTGCGGCAGTCACGGCAGTGGCCGGGGTGCCGTGAGCGGAAGGCGCGGCCGCAGCGGTCGCAGTTCTGGAGCGGGATGACGATCGCTCCGGGGCGTGCGGACTCCAGCTCGCGTGTCCCGGGGAGGGGCGGCGGCGGAAGGGCGGCGTTGTGGGTCTCGCTCTCCGGGAAGCGGTCGGCGAGGAGCTTGATGCCGATCTTCGCTCCGGCCGGCAGCGACTGGATGTGCACGGCCAGGCCGATCGCGACGAGGGACAGGCCCCGGTGCTGGGCCAGGTGGTTGCCGATGACGGTGAAGCCTGCGGTGTGCCGGACGTTGTTGTGGATCACGCCGGATACAGCGGGCTGGGCGCGCGGGGGCGCGGTAATCTGCTGGGTATCCATCGGGAAGCTCCGTTACTTCCTCGGTGGTCAGGCCCTCGATCGGGATGCCAGTCCCGGCGGGGGCCGTCTCATGTCTGTGGCGGTCGAGGCGAGCATATGCCCGACAACACGTGCCAAATCCAGCTCAGTTGCTCCATGTCACCCGAGTGAGTGACAAAGCGCTCACTGAGGCGGGTTGGGTGGGGAAGGGTGATTTCCCGAGTCCTTTCAAGCTTTTGGCGTCGTGGGCCGCCGCGTCACGGCACACCGGGTTATGGGGACCCGCGACCCGGTGGCGACGGTCACCGCACGAGGTCGAGTTCGGCCCAGACCGTCTTGCGCGAGGCGGGCCCGACGTCGATTCCCCAGCGGTCCGCAAGTGCCCCGACGATCAGCAGACCCCTCCCCGACTCCGCGTCGTCGGCAGGCGTGTCGACGGCTCCGGGCAGAGGCGGAAGCCACTCGCCCCGGGTGTCGGCCACCTCGATACGGAGCAACGCGCCGCCGTGGACCGCGAGGCTCAACCGGAAGTCCCTGCCCGGCACGCGTCCGTGCACGGCGGCGTTCGCGGCCAGTTCGGCCACGATGTGCGCGGCCGGCCCCGTGGGCAGTCCCCAGTCACCCAGATGTGCCGTAGCGAGCAGACGGGCGAGCCTGGCTCCTCGGCGGGTGGGCGAGAGCAGCACGGTGAACTGCCGTGACGGAGCGGAATGTTCGGTTCGGGTGATTTCTTGGGTCACGTCACTCAGCGTGGCCTTCTTTGCTTACCGTGAGGAGATACGAACCGGTTACGTACGGTGATTGTCCCGGCCTTGTCCAGTGCTGTCCCGACTGTCCGGGGTGACTCGCCGGGGACCACAGAGGTTGGTGCAAGAACGGCAGGCGCGTCGGAAGTGGGGCACGGATGAGCGTGGATGAGGCTGGTACGGCACACGGCAACGCCGGAGCGGACGAGCCCGGCTGGGAGGTCGATCCCGACGACGAGCCGGGGGCGGCGGTGGTCGCCTCCGTGGGCCGCCAGATCAAGGCATGGCGGGAGGCGGCGGGGATGCGTGCCGCCGAGTTCGGGGCGGCGATCGGATACGGGGAGGACCTGGTCTACAAGGTGGAGGGCGGGAGGCGCATCCCCCGGCCCGAGTTCCTGGACAAGGCGGACAAGGTCCTGGGGGCAGGCGGCAAACTCGCCATGTTCAAGAAGGAGATGGCGGAGGCCCGGTATCCGAAGAAGGTGCGGGATCTGGCGAAGCTGGAGGCACGAGCGGTGGAGATCAGCGTGTATTCCTGCCACGGCGTCCACGGGCTTCTACAGACCGAGGAACACGCACGCGTGTTGTTGGAGGCCCGCCAGCCCGCTTACTCGCACGGTGAGGTGGAGCGAGGCGTCTCCGCACGCATCGCACGTCGTTCCGTCTTTGAACGAGAGCCGGCGCCGACTCTCAGTTTCGTCCAGGAAGAGGCTTCGATCCGACGCCCCATCGGAGGCAAGATGGCATTGCGACACCAACTGGAACGCCTCCTCAAGATCGGGCAGTTGCGCGGTGTCTCGCTACAGGTGATGCCATTGAACTGTGAGACGCATCCCGGTATCGGTGGCGACATCGAGATCCTGAAGTTCGGTGACGGAACCGCTGTCGGCCGTTCCGGGGGCGCGTTCAGCGGCCGTCCGGTGTCCGACCCCAAACAGCTCAGGGTCCTCGAACTGCGCTATGGGATGATCCGAGCCCAGGCGCTCACGCCACGGGAGTCGCTCGCCTTCATCGAGCAAGTGCTGGGAGAGACATGATCGACAAGCCCTCCGTCGAGGACACCGGCGAACTGGTCTGGTTCAAGAGCAGCTACAGCGACAGCAGCAGTGGCAACGACTGCGTCGAGGTCGCGACCGCCGGCGGCGCCGTGCACGTCCGCGACTCCAAGGACGTGCCCGGCCCCTACCTCGGCTTCGCCCTCGCCCCGTGGAAGGCCTTCCTCACGTACGCCTCCGGGAGCTGACCGCTCGACGTACAAGCTCCTCGGAGATCTGCCGGACACGCTGCCGTGTCCTCGGTGCTGCGCAGGCGGCCGGACAGCTTCTGCCCCGCTGGGGGGCCGCCCAGGTGCCCGGTTCCGCTCGGCCCGTAGCACCCGCCGTCCACGCCGCCCATGAGGACGACGTACAGGTCGTGGTCGTGCCGTACGTCTAGGCGGTGGTCATCGGATCCGCGACCAGGTCGGCGGCGAACGTCACCCGGTCGAGCCGGGGCCCGTCGTAGTCCCGCCTCGTGGCTGAGGCCGTGAAGCCGAGCCGGGTGTGAAATGCCCGTGACGCGGCGTTCTCCGGGCTGGTGACGCAGCGCACGTAACGGCGGCCGTGGGACCGGGCCAGTGCGAAGAAGGACCGGTAGAGGGCTCGCCCGACACCCTGCCCGTGCAGTGCCGGGTCGACCCCGACGAAGTGCACGTAAGCGGTGTCGGGCTCCGTCTGCGACAGGAATCCGACCAGGAAGGCGGCGATCTCGCCGTCGCCGCTCCCCTCACCGCCGCGTTCGACCACAAAGCTCGTGGTGGTGAAGTGCTGGAAATACAGCCGGGGCAGAAGCAGCGCGCGTTCCGTCCTTCCTGCCTCTCCCTTCAGGCCGCCCCACCATGTGTCCAGTACGGCAAGCACGCGGGAGTGGTCTTCTTCGACAGGGTGACGGGCCCTCAGGCCGGTGGGAAGGTCATCGGTCATCTGTGCATTCTGCCGACCCACCGGAAGACCGCGTGCGGGGTGAGGCGACAGCTCAGGCGCTCACGCGGTCCGCAGGGGCCTCACCCGTACCTCCCGGCGCCGGCCGTCCGGTCCGGAACGCGCAGACGGGGCCGGGTCCCCCCTCCGGACCCGGCCCCGTCTCGGCGTCCGTTCAGGCGCTGCGCACCGCCGCCGTGGAGCCGCGTACCACCAGCTCCGGCTGGAACACGTACTCCGTGCGCTGTACGGGGCTCCCGGCGATCTCCTCCAGCAGTGCCCCCACCGCCGCCGCCGCCATCGCCTGGACCGGCTGGCGGACCGTGGTCAGCGGCGGATCGGTGAAGGCGATGAGCTGGGAGTCGTCGAAGCCGACGACGGAGACGTCGCGCGGGACGTCGTGTCCCCTCCCCCGCGCCGCCCGGACCACGCCGAGCGCCATCAGGTCGCTGCCGCAGACGATGCCGGTGCAGCCCGCGTCGAGCAGGGCGCCCGCCGCGACCTGGCCGCCCTCGACACCGAACAGTGTGGAGCAGACGAGGAGTTCGGCTTCCTCGCGGTCCATGTCCAGCAGGGAGACGGCCGCGTCGACGAAGCCGTCGCGCTTGCGGCGGGAGGGCACGTAGCGCTGCGGTCCGATCGCCAGGCCGATCCGCCGGTGTCCGAGCTCGGCGAGGTGGCCGACCGCCATGCGTACGGCGGCCTGGTCGTCGGGTGAGACGAACGGGGCGCTGATGTGCTCGTTGTAGCCGTTGATGAGGACGAACGGCACCCCCCGGTCACTCAGCGCGGCGTAACGCGCCGGGTCGGCCGAGGTGTCGGCGTGCAGCCCGGACAGGAAGACGATGCCGCCGACGCCACGCTCGACGAGCTGTTCGACCAGCTCGTCCTCGGTGGCGCCGCCGGGCAGCTGGGTGCAGAGCACGGGTGTGTAGCCGTGCCCCGCGAGGACCTGCTCCACGGACTGCGCGAACGCCGGGAAGATCGGGTTGACGAGTTCGGGTGTCACCAGTCCGATCAGTCCGGCGCTGCGCTGCCGCAGCCGTACGGGGCGTTCGTAGCCGAGGATGTCGAGCGCCGCGAGCACCCGCTGGCGCGTGGTGTCCGCGACGCCCGGCTTGCCGTTGAGGACCCGGCTGACGGTGGCCTCGCTGACGGCGGCCTGACCGGCGATGTCGGAGAGCCGCAGCGCCGGTCCGGTCCTGGGTGCGGGGACGGTCACACCGTCCACCACACCGTGGTGTCGGCGGGCAGCTCGAAGGTGGTGCCCTCGACGGTCACCGGGGTGCTGGTGAGCAGCAGGGTGCCGGGGGCCGTCATCCGTACCGGTGCGCCCGTCGTGTTGACGGTGCAGACGAAGCCGGGGCGGCCGAGGGCGAGTACGCCTTCGGGGGCGTCCAGCCACTCGACGTCGGTGCCGGCGCCGAGGCCCGGGTGCTCGCGGCGGGCCGCGATCGCGGCGCGGTACAGCTCCAGGGTGGAGCCCTCCGCGCCGGTCTGGGCCTCGACGGAGAGCGCGCCCCAGCTGTCGGGCTGCGGCAGCCAGCTGCCGCCGTCACCGAAGCCGTACGAGCTGCCCTCGCGGGTCCACGGGATCGGCACGCGGCAGCCGTCGCGGAAGCCGTCCTGGCCCTCGGCGCGGAAGAACGAGGGGTCCTGGCGGGCCTCGTCGGGCAGGTCGGTGACGTCGGGCAGGCCCAGTTCCTCGCCCTGGTAAACGTAGGCGGAGCCGGGGAGGGACAGCATCAGCAGGGTCGCGGCGCGGGCCCTGCGCAGACCGAGTTCGCGGTCGCCGGGGATGCGGAGCTGGGTGCCCAGGCCCGGCGGGTTGCCGAAGCGGGTGGTGTGGCGGGTGACGTCGTGGTTGGAGAGCACCCAGGTGGTGGGGGCGCCCACCGGGCGCATCGCGTCGAGCGAGGAGTCGATGACGGCGCGCAGGTCGGCGGCGTCCCAGGCGGTCGACAGGTACTGGAAGTTGAAGGCCTGGTGCATCTCGTCGGGGCGCACGTAGTTGGCGGTGCGCTCGACGGTGGGGGTCCACGCCTCGGCGACGAGGATACGGTCGCCGGGGTATTCGTCGAGGATGGTGCGCCAGCTGCGGTAGATCTCGTGCACACCGTCCTGGTCGAAGAACGGCATGACATCGTTGCCCAGGAGCTTGAGCTGGTCGTGCGATCCCAGGTCCGGGAGTCCCTCCGCCTTGACCAGGCCGTGGGCGACGTCGACACGGAAGCCGTCGGCGCCCATGTCGAGCCAGAAGCGCAGGATGGAGCGGAACTCGTCGGCGACGGCCGGGTGCTCCCAGTTGAAGTCGGGCTGTTCCGGCGCGAAGAGGTGCAGGTACCACTCGCCGGGCGTGCCGTCCGGGTCGGTGGTCCGGGTCCAGGCGGGGCCGCCGAAGATGGACTCCCAGTCGTTGGGCGGGAGTTCGCCGTCGGTGCCCTTGCCGGGGCGGAAGTGGTAGCGCTCGCGCAGGGCGGAGCCCGGACCCTCGGCGAGGGCGCGCTTGAACCACTCGTGCTGGTCGGAGGAGTGGTTGGGCACCAGGTCGACGATGATGCGCAGGCCAAGGCCGTGGGCCTCGCGGATCAGCGCGTCGGCGTCGAGGAGCGTGCCGAACATCGGGTCGATGGCCCGGTAGTCGGCGACGTCGTAACCCGCGTCCGCCTGCGGCGAGGCGTAGAAGGGGCTGAGCCAGACGGCGTCGACGCCGAGGTCCCTGAGGTACGGGAGGCGCGCGGTGACGCCGGCGAGGTCGCCCATGCCGTCGCCGTTGCTGTCGGCGAAGCTCCGTGGGTAGACCTGGTAGATCACCGCGTCCTGCCACCAGCCGGTGCGGTGGCCCGGGGCGTCGTCGGACGTGCCGGTGGAGGGGGCAGCGAGGTGCTGGGTCATGTCGTCCCTGGGGTGTCTGGGTGGGGAGCGGCGCCGGGACCGGGTCGGGGGTCCGGCGCCGCCGTGACGTTGGTGCGGTCGTACGGGACTGGGTGCGTCAGCCCTTGACGGCTCCGGCGGACATGCCGGTGACCAGGTGCTTCTGCGCGAAGAGGAAGACCAGCGCGGCAGGGATCGCGATGAGCACGGACGCCGCGGTCATCGGGCCCCACTGGGCTCCGTACTGGTTGACGAACTTCTGCAGACCGCCGGCGAGCGTGAGGTTCTCGTCACCGACCATGAAGGCGGAGGCGTACGCGACTTCGCCCCAGGCGGTGATGAAGGAGTAGAAGGCGGTGACGGCGAGGCCGGGCTTGGCGAGCGGCAGGATGAGCCGCCAGAACGTGCCGAACGGGGTGAGGCCGTCGACCTGACCCGACTCGTCGATCTCGCGCGGGATCGTGTCGAAGAAGCCCTTCATCATCCAGGCGCAGAACGGCACCGAGATGGTGAGGTAGGTGATGACGAGTCCGGCCGGCTGGTTGAGCAGGCCCATCGTCGACATGATGTTGTAGATCGGCACGATGAGGACGGCCACCGGGAACATCTGGGTGACCAGCAGGGTCCACATCAGCCCGCGCTTGCCGGGGAAGCGGAAGCGGCTGACGGCGTAGCCGGTGGTGGCGGAGACGAAGACGCCGATGGCGGTGGAGAGCCCCGCGACGACCACGGAGTTGCCGAACCAGGCCAGGAACTCGGTGTCCTTGATCAGGTTCGTGTAGTTCTCGAACGTCGTCTCCTTGAAGAAGTCCGTCGTCGTCGCGAACTTCGCGGGCTTCAGCGAGGTCAGCAGGACCCACAGCACCGGGAAGACCGCGATCACCGACATGACGATCAGGGTGAGGTGCAGGGCCACGGAGGCGGCCGGGGAGCGGTCTCCGCGCTTGCGGGGCTTGCGGGCGCCGTGCCGGGCGGGGGTTGCGGTAACGGTGGTCACCAGTTGTCTCCCTGCGTGCGGAGCACTCGCCGGTACACCATGGCGAAGAGCATCAGGAGTACGAGGATCAGCACGCCCCAGGTGGAGGACTGCGCGAAGTCGCGCGGGCTGATCTCGAAGGAGAATTTGTACGCCTGGGTGACCAGGATCTGGGTGGCCTCACCGGGTCCGCCGCGGGTCAGCAGGAAGATCACCGGGAACATGTTGAAGGTCCAGATGGTGGAGAGCAGGACCACCGTGGTGGAGACCGGGCGCAGTCCGGGGAGCGTGACGTGGCGGAAGCGCTGCCAGGCGGTGGCGCCGTCCATCTCCGCGGCCTCGTACTGCTCCGCGGGGATCGACTGGAGGCCACCGAGCAGGGCGACCATCATGAACGGCACGCCGAGCCAGACGTTGACGGCGATGACGGAGAACTTGGCCCAGGTGGGGTCGTTCAGCCAGGGTATGCCGTCGATCCCGGCGCCGCCGAGGATCTTGTTGAGCAGGCCGTTGTTCTCGTTGTAGAGGAAGCGCCAGGCGAAGACCGAGACGAAGCCGGGGATGGCCCAGGGCAGGATCAGTGCCATGCGGTAGGCGGAGCGGCCGGCGATCCTGCGGTTGAGGATGTTGGCGAGGGCCATGCCCAGGCAGAAGGTGATGGTCACACAGGAGACCGTCCACACCAGCGTCCAGCCCAGCGTGCCGAGGAACTGGGTGCCGGTCAGGGCGTCGGCGTAGTTGTCCAGCCCCACGAACTCGTAGGTGGCGGGCATCTCGTTGACACCGATGGACCGGGCGACGTTGCGCTCGTTGGCGTCGGTCAGCGACAGCCAGATACCGCGGACCAGCGGGTAGCCGATGATCACGCCGATCACGAGCACGACCGGGGCGACCATGGTCCAGGCGTACCAGTGGACCGACAGGGCGCGCCGGAATCTGCTCGGTGGCGGGGGGTTGCCAGTACCGCGGCTCCGGCCGCGGGCGACGTCGTCGCCCGCGGCCTTCGCCACCGACTGGCTGGTGTGGACAGCCATCAGTCGGCCTGCCTTCCTGAGTTACTTCCAGCCCTTGAGGAGCTTGCGGTAGGAGTCGCCGGTCGCCTTCGCGGCCTTCTCCGGCGTGGTCTGGCCGGTGAGGACCTTGGTGTACTCGACGTTCAGCGGGGCGAAGAGGCTGCCGGTCTCCGGGATCCAGGGACGCTCGACCGCGGTCTCGACGACGGGCTTGAAGAACTGGACGATCTCGCTGTCCGCGGCCTCCTTCTTGGAGTACGCGGAGGTGCGGGTCGGCAGCAGGTTCAGCTCACCGGCGGCCTGCGCCTGGGACTCGACGGAGGTCATGTACTCGACGAACGCGTAGGAGGCGTCGAGGTTCTCGGAGCCCGCGTAGACGCCGAGGTTGTGGCCGCCCTGCGGGGCGCCCTGTGCGGCGGAGCCGGCCGGCACCGTGGAGATGCCCAGGTTCGCCTTGTCGGTGAACTCCTTGCCGGTGAGCGTGTCGGCCACGGCCCAGGGACCGTTGATCATCATCGCGACGTCGCCGTTCTTGAACGACTGCATCATGTTCTCCCAGCCGTCCGTGGCGTCGGTCCTGGCCGCCCCGGAGTCGACGAGGTCCTTCACGACGCCGAACGCCTTGACGCCCTGGGCGTTGTCCACGGTGACGGTCTTCTTCTCCGCGTCGACCAGGTCACCGCCCTCGCCGTAGAGGAAGGAGAGGAAGTAGTAGGAGTCGTCGCCGCGCAGGTAGAGACCGGTCTTGCCGGTCTTGTCCTTGATCTTCTGGGCGATGCTCTTCAGATCCGCGATCTTCGCGGGCGGCTCGACGCCGGCGTCCTTGAACATCTTCTTGTTGTAGAAGATGCCCATGGAGTCGATCACCTGCGGGACCGCGTACGTCTTGCCCTTGTACTGGGTCGACGCGGCGGCCTGCTTGAGGAAGTCGCCCTCGTCCTTGAGCGCCGTGGTGCCGTCCAGCGGGGCGAGGTAGCCGAGGTCCGCGAACTCGGGGGTCCAGGCGACCTCGGAGCGGATGACGTCGGGGGCGCCGGAGCCGGCCTGCGCGGCGTTCTTGAACTTGTTCTGCGCCTCGCCGAAGGGAACGTTGACGTACTTGACGTCGACCTTCGGGTGCTTCTTCTCGAAGCCCTCGGCGATCTTCTTGAAGACCTTGTCCTCGCTGCCGACGTTCGAGGTGTCCCACCAGGTCACCGTGCCGGAGAGCTCGCCCGAGCTCTTGCTGCCGCCGGACTCGTCGTCGCCTCCGCAGGCGGTCGCCGCGAGCGCCAGGGTCGCGACCAGGGCGGTGGCCGTTATGCCACGTCGCATCTGAACTCCTTCAACTGCCGTACCGCTCCGTCGCGGCGCCGGGTCGACGTGAACGTAACAAGGATGAAAGGCGACCGAAAGACTTTGCGGAAGATTTCTGCAAGCACCGCTGATCGTTACATTGGCGTGTCCTCAAGGTTGCCGTCAAGCCTCTTGACGGAAGCCGGTACATCCTGACTGTGCCTGGCCAGGGCCCGTGCAAGGGCAGTACGACGATCCGACCGCAACGGCCGGAAGGTGCCCGCAAGGACTTGCAAGAAGTTGCCGCAGAAGGATCGCCGCCCCGTGTCCGCGGGGGCGGCCCGCCCGAATCCCGTGCACGGTGGGCGTTCCGGGACACCCGCCCGGTACAGTCCAGTCCCATGACCGCACGGCTTGCCGATATCGCAACTCAGGCGGGGGTCAGCGAAGCGACGGTCAGCCGCGTACTGAACGGCAAGCCCGGTGTCGCAGCGGCCACCCGCGAATCCGTCCTCGCGGCGCTCGACGTCCTCGGCTACGAACGCCCCGTCCGGCTGCGCCGGCGCAGCGCGGGGCTCGTCGGCCTGATCACGCCCGAGCTGGAGAACCCGATCTTCCCCGCGCTGGCCCAGGTCATCGGCCAGGCACTCACCAGGCAGGGCTACACGCCGGTGCTGGCGACCCAGACGCCGGGCGGGTCCACCGAGGACGAGCTCACGGAGATGCTCGTCGACCGCGGCGTCTCGGGCATCATCTTCGTCTCCGGGCTGCACGCCGACACCTCGGCCGACATGCAGCGCTACGAACAACTGCGCGCCCAGGGCGTCCCCTTCGTCCTGGTCAACGGTTTCTCCCCCAAGGTGCAGGCCCCGTTCATCTCCCCCGACGACCGGGCGGCGATGCGTCTGGCGGTGACGCACCTGGTGGCGCTGGGCCATCAGCGCATCGGCCTGGCGGTCGGGCCCAAGCGTTTCGTGCCGGTCCTCCGCAAGATCGAGGGGTTCCACGCCACGATGCAGGAGCAGCTCGGTCTCACGGCCGACGCCGTGGAGGAGCTGATCCAGCACTCCCTGTACACGCTGGAGGGCGGCCAGGCGGCCGCCTCGGCGCTCATGGACCGGGGCTGCACCGCGGTGGTGTGCGCCAGCGACATGATGGCGCTCGGCGCCATCCGGGCGGCCCGCCGGCTGTCGAAGGAGGTGCCGCGCGACCTCTCGGTGGTCGGTTACGACGATTCGCCCCTCATAGCGTTCACCGATCCGCCGCTGACCACGATCCGCCAGCCGGTGACGGCGATGGGGCAGGCCGCCGTGCGCACACTGCTGGAGGAGATCGGCGGCACGCCCGCTCCGCACAGCGAGTTCGTGTTCATGCCCGAACTGGTGGTACGCGGTTCAACGGCCTCGGGGCCGGGCCCCTCCCAGGCACCCCGCGCCCGTCGGTAAAGTATCGAATGTGCGACCGGAACCCGACCGGAGGATCATCGGGCAGAGGGGGACGTATCTGGCAGACTCTGCGCCTATGGGTGAATCGCACGTGACCACACAGGAAGACCGCACGGCGGCCACCCCGTCACCCGACGCGGACGGAACGACGGCGTCCGGTTCAACGAAGGCGATCACCCTGTCCCGCATGCGCCCCCGCCCCTCACTCCGTTCCCTGCGCTCCCCGCGCCGCCCGCGCCTCTGGTTCGAAATCCTGCTGATCGCGGTCAGTTACTGGCTCTACTCGCTGGTGCGCAACGCCGTACCCGAGCAGAAGGCCGCGGCCCTGCGGAACGCCGATCGCATCTGGTCCCTCGAACACGCCGTGGGCCTCGCCTTCGAGGAAACGGTCAACCGGGCCGTCAACTCGGTGACATGGCTGATCGTGTCGATGAACTACTACTACGCGACACTGCATTTCGTCGTGACCATCGGCGTCCTCGTCTGGCTGTTCCGCCGCCATCCGGGCCGCTACGCGGCCACCCGGCTGGTCCTCTTCGCCACCACGGCGGTGGCCCTGCTCGGCTACTACGTCTTCCCGCTGGCTCCGCCCCGGCTGATGAACGGCGCCCACTTCATCGACACGGTGATGCTGCACCAGACCTGGGGTTCGATGGCCTCGGGCGACCTCAAGCACATGTCGAACCAGTACGCGGCCATGCCGTCCATGCACATCGGCTGGTCCCTGTGGTGCGGTCTGACCATATGCGCCCTGGCCTCCGCGCCCTGGGCGCGCATCCTGGGCGCGCTGTACCCCGTGGCCACCCTGGTCGTGATCGTGGCGACGGCGAACCACTTCTGGCTGGACGCGGTGGGCGGTACGGCCTGCCTGGCGTTCGGGGTGGCGCTCTCCTGCGCCTGGTACGGGATGCTGCCGCACCGCCTGCCGAAGCGGGTGCAGCACTCCGGCACGGGCTGGTCGCGCGTCCCGCGCCGAACACCCGCCGGGGCGCCCGGACCGGCGGCCGGGGCTGTCGCCCCCCGCGCCGAGGTGGCGGGCTCCGGTCCGCGGACGTCGAGCCCGGCCGGCGACTGAGAGCGCCG
>NZ_DATMVN010000569.1:0-25155 GCF_035563135.1 Streptomyces sp. | reverse complement strand
AACCTGGGAGGACGAGGCGAACACGTACGTCAGCCCGCGGATCGGCCTGCCCGAGCTACCCGTCGTCACCTGGAGCACCCGGGGCGGGTACGGCCCGGGCGGCACGTACTTCAAGACCGTCGACGTCATCCGTCACGCCGCTGGCCGCCCGTTCGTCTGGCTCGATGACCAGCTCAGCGCAGCCGACCGAGCCTACGTCCGGCAGCACCACACCGGGGCGGCGCTGCTGTACGACATCGACCCCGCCGTCGGACTGGACCTGGACGACTTCGAGGCGCTCGCCCAGTGGGCCGACACGCTGACCGAGCCCGCCGCGCCGACCGGGGCAGTCCGATGAGCCGCTGGCGCTACCGACGGCTACCGCGCGACGCCTTATGACGGCGGTCGACCCGGGAGCAGATGTCCGCCGGCGGCAACGCCCTTGGCCCAGGCCGCGACGATCGCGGCCTGGGCCGGAGTACGCCGGGCACATGGAGCGCGTTCCCACGTATCGCGGGAGATGGGATCGGTGCCTCCCGCGCACCTAACTTCCGCCGTGCCAGTCACCACGAACTGAACGCACGAGGAGATCGGGATGACGAAGAGCGACACTGCTGCGCTCCTTCACAGTGGCCGCGGCGCGCGTGGACTTCTCCACGCCCTGCCCCTGGGATACGAGAACAACAGCGGGCATTGGACGCGCTCGCCGGCACTGTGCGGGGCCCTTGTCGAGATGCCCCCCACCCCCGTGCAGGTCCGTTTCGGGTTCGGCTGGTCGGCGGCGATGTGGCAGAGGAGCGGCCACCTGCGCACCTACGGCAGTCATCGCCCGCTCGCAGACTTCCACAGCCGTCGTCTGCGCCGCCTCGCTCATACGCGGTCGATCGACACGCACGTGTGCCGCAAGTGCCGTAAGGAGATTCACCGGATGACGCACCCTCGTTGGACGGGCAGCCTGAAGCCGTCGGCGGCCTGACCGTCGGCAATCCCTGACAGGGCATCCACGCGGGGCCGCTCGCGCCGCCCCCACCCGCGCCGAGCGGGGAGTGCTTGGGCCTACCTGGTGCCCGTCACCGTCCCCGCGGTGGTCAAACCCGGTACATCCACGTTCGAGACGTGCCGGGTGTTCGTGTGCACGGTCAGTGCCAGCGGATCAGCGTTTCCAGGTGGTCATCGGAGCCGCCAAGAGGCGGCGTGCGATCTCGACGGGCTGAGCGCTGAACGAGGAGGTGACGCGGCCGTTCGCTGTCCGCTCCGGCGCGCCCCCGCCTGCGGCTGTGAGCTGGGGCTTTCTGCTCCTCGTCTGCCTCGGCTCTGGTCACCGCATAGCGGCAGATTCGCGAGAAATCGAGCCAGACCGCTGTAAAACCTAACTTCTGTCGTGCCAGCCGCCACGGGCTGACCGCACGAAGGAGAGAAGCGATGACCGAGACCGCCACGCAGACCACGCAGACGGCCACCATCGACACCCTGGCCACCGCCCTGCAGAACGCCCTCGGCAGCAGTTGGACGATCACCGCGCGCTTCGACCACATCCTTGCCACCACCCCGCTGTGCGACCGCATCACCATCACGCCGCTGGCCTACAGCTACACCGACATCTCCTGGGCGCTTGTGCCGGTCCGCCGCACCGTCCCCGCCCAGACCGTGCGGGAGACCCCGGATGCCGACCTGACCGCCGACGTGGCGACCGCGCTCCGGAGCCTGTCGTACCGGCACCACGCCCTGCCGACCGCCTGACCCGCCCCGTGCCCGTCGCCGGGCAGTGCCCGGCGGCGGGCAAAGACCCCGCGACTCTCGACCGAACGGACGCAGTAAGTGACCAGTCAGCACGCCCTCGTTCACCTGGACCCGCAGCCGGACGCTACCGCGAGCGACCTCGCCAACGAGGCCGAAGACACCCTCTGGGACCTGCCTGGCGGCTGGGAACGGGTGCTGGTCACCCACCCCGAGAACCAGTACGCCGGGACCTTCCCTCTGCGGAACGGAGCCGACCCGAACCACCCGCAGCTCATACGCGTCAGCGGCGGCACCACCGTCCGTTACGCGGGCGGCCCGGTCGGTCTTCTCGACCTGCACGCGTGCCGTACTCGGGCCGCTGATCGTGCCGCGCGCCTGCACGACGCCTGGGCCCAGGCCGTAGCCACCATGCCGCCGGTCAGGCCGCTCGCCGACTACCTTTCTGACGCCAAGGACTTCGTGTACGCCGGGCTCGCTTTCAGGGAGCAGCCGCACATCAAGGTCGCCGTCAGTCTGGCGGAAGCGCGGCTTTCCTGGGCTGATCAGGAGGCCCTGGCCGCGTTGGACCGGGATGCGTTCGTGGAGCGTGCCCGCGTCCAGGCCGTCACAGGGAACAGCCTGCTTCAGCTCGACGGGACGTGGCTTGTCAGCCCGACCTGGGCGGATCCCCAGGCTCCCGAGACGGCGGCCGCCGAGTACCACCAGCGCGTCAACGCTTACCTCGACAACCTGCCCGAGGACCACGTGATCGTCGGAGCCGACTTCATCCGCTGACCAGCAGGGACCGCGCGGACCCCTTCCGGTACTGACCGAAAGAGGGGCCCGCGCGGTACCTGTTGGCCAGCGTTCCTGTCCGTCGGCTTCAGGCCCGCGACGGCACGGCCGCCGGCGAGCCCGGTCTCAACTCGCGCGAGCGCGGGGCGCGCCATGCCGCCCGCTAACGTCCGCTGCGCCAACACCTCCACCCCCTCACCCGCTAGGAACCCCCGTGATCCACTCCAAGGCGTCGGACACTGCCGCGGCTCTCACCCACCAGGTCTGGCTGGACCTCTGGCCGACGGCATCTGCGCCGGGCCTCAGCCGTGTCACGTCAGCGCAGCAGCTCCAGGACGACGACCTCATCGTGACCCTCGGCGCTGGACCGGATGCGGCCACGCTGACGGGCCTCAGCGCGCGCGACGCCGTGCGCGAAGCCGGCACCCGAGTGTGGCGAGTGGTCTCCACTGGCGCCAAGACGGTACGAGTCCGCCCGGTCGCAGTGCCTGACGGGACCTGGAACGGGACGCCCGATCTGGCCCGGCTCGGTGAACCGTGGGTGAAGGACGCACCCTCCAGGCAGTTCTACATCCCCGCTGCGAAGCGCCAGATCGGCCGTCTCGGATCGATGGATGCACTGCGGGAGCAGATCACCGGCCACCACCTCTTCGGGGAGTGGGAACGGGCTTACGAGGTGGCCGAAGCGGAGGAGAACGAGGAGCGGGCCGCTGCGAAGGTCATATGGGACGGGATCGTGGCGCGGCGCGAGGCTCGTCGTGCGCTGGTCGAGCGGCTGAACGAGATCGCCGGGGACCAGCTCGTGTACTGGGCCGACTTCGGTGGCAGCGACGGCATCGGGTCGCTGAGCGGCTGGCTGGCCTCGAAGGGCCGGCTGCGCACGTACCTCCTCGGTCTGCACGCCGCGAATGTGATCACCAAGGAGGAGTACGAGGAAGCCAAGAGGTGCATGGCCTCCCTCGAACAGTGACCGGGCGGGCGGCCGTGCCGCCCGCTGGGTCCGTCCGGCAGCTGTCCCCGCCGGCGAGCATCTGCGCAGGTAGCAAGCAGGCTCGGACACCTCATCTCGCCGCATCACCCGTCTTCATGGGTGTCGCTCGTAGCTTCTGACCACCACCGAGACCACCGATCAGGAGCACCATGATGCCGCTGGACATGACTGGCCCCGCGAGATGGAAACGCGAGGTCCACTACCGCCGCTACCTCAGCAACGACGGCCGCGTCATCACCATCTGTGTGCAGGACTTCGACTACCGCGACTACGACCCCAGCCGCTTCGTGGACCTTGCAGACTTCCCCACCGAGCAGGAGGCCGCGTTCATGCCCCTCCGCCCGCAGGATGTGATCGACACAGCAGCGAACACCCCTGATGACCATGTCGCCGCAGGTCAGGCTGTGCGTCTCCTCGCGGCTATCGGCAGTCACTGGAGCGCGTCATGAGCACTTGGTTCCTCAGCCCCGAGCAGCGCCCAGCTCCGCAGCCCCCGCACCCGTTGGACGCCCTGGCCACCACCCTGCACAACGACCTGGCTCCGCAGGGCTGGGAAGTGTGGTCGTTCCTCGACGACATCGAGGTGACCTGCCCGTGCGGCCAGCGGGTGGCCGTCACCACGGACAACAGCGCGGGCACCAGGCGCTGGACCCTGACACCTGAGTCGGAGCCGGCCGGAACAGTCGTCCTGACGGATCTGAACGGTCTGAGCAGCGTCGACCACGTGAGCAGGATTCTGGGGTTCCTCTGCTCTCGGCACACCGACGACGCGGCCACCGCCATGCAGGGATAGGTGGACGGCGGCCGCCAACGCTTCAACCAGGGTCGGCGCTCGTTGTCCGAACCCGGCTGGGTCTCAATCCGCGGGCAAGGAGGAATTCGCCAGCAGTCGTCACACCGACGCCTCCTTGCCTACGGTCCGGGCGTCCACCCGTTCCCAGGCAAGGACCTGCCATGCCCTTCCCTCTCCGTCCCGGCGCCACCATCAGCCGGTCCGACCTTCACCAGCTCGTCGGCGGTCGACCTCACGGCCGCATCAGCCCGAGCAAGACGACACCGAACATCTGCCTTTTCACGTCGCCAGGGGCCCATGACAGTCAGCACGATGGCTGGACCGGGCGGCACTACCACTTCCAGGGGGAAGGCCAGGGAGACCGGGAACAGGTGATCAGGAACGGCAATCGTGCTCTCGCCGACCACGCTGAGAACGAAGGCCGCACACTGCGGCTGTTCTCCACGGTGCCCGGCCCCTCAGTCCGCTACCTCGGCGCCTACCGGCTCGACAACGACGTCCCCTACGTACAGACACCGCTGCCGGTCATCGGCGTCCCGGACCAGCCCCACCGCACCGGCTACGTCTTCCGGCTCGCGCCCGAAGACGGAACCCCTCCGCCCAGCGGCGTCTTCACCGTGGACCCCCTCAGCCATCACACGATCGTCCGGGAGCGTGACCTCGACGTTCCCTTCCGCCCCCGGCCCGGCGACGAACAGGGACGCGAGCGTACGTTCATGGAGGACGTCGCAGAGCAGCTACTCAGGAGCTACAGCTCCCACCTGCGATCCCTGGGCCATGACGTCCGCCGTCACACCGTCACACCGGCTCGTGAACTCATCCCCCTGCCCGTCGACCTGATCGACCACAGCACGAACGAGATCGTCGCGTGCGCGGGAAGCGTCGCCCGGACGTACGTACGCGCGGCCTACGGTGAACTCCTCGACATGCGCCGGTTCTTCAGCCCGACCCCGCGACGAGTCATGCTCCTTCCGTCCCACCCGCGCCCCGACCTTGCCGACCTGTGCGGCCGGAACGACATCACCGTGGTCTGGCCGAGGGCAGGCGGATTCGAGAGGGCAGAGCCGGACGCTCTCCTCCGCGACTAGGCTCCGTGCCGCCCTGGGCAATGCGATGGAGCGCATCGCCCAGGGCGGCGCGCGTGTGAGGCCGGCGGCGGTGCGTCCTGGTCAGCAACCCAGCCCTGTCCGTTCCGGACACTCCCCCCGAGGGCAGCGGCCCAGGCGACTCCCGGATCCGGCGTCCGCGCATTTCGCGGGCCCGTGATCAACCGCTCTCTGGCTCCTACCGTCCCACCAAAGACGAAGGAGCCGACATGGCCTGCCTGACCCTCTGCTACAGCGCCCCGTGGACCGGGCTTTCGGCAGCGCTGACGGGTGCCCTTATCGCTGCTGGGGCCACCAGCAGCGGAAGCGACGGCAGGCCCATCTCCTTCTACGACTACGAGTGCGTGCTGAACGACCTGGCCGCCATCCAGGGTCACTACGAGAAGACCAAGGACCCCGTCACCCTCTCCGCCATCGAGGAAGACGTCGCCGACCTGCTCACCGAACAGGCCGACATCATCACCGCGTTGGCGGCGTACCTCTGAACCGCAGCGACGCAGCGCTGAGACCCGCGACCCGAAGGCCCTGCACCTATGCCCGACACCCTGACACGTCCCCCCGGGGCCCCCGCCGACTGGCCCGAGTTCCCTGCCGTTCCTCCGCTGGTCACCGACCATCCGCTGCCGCCTGAGCGGTGGCCCGCCCTCGCCCTGTCGTGGCGGCTGGTCACCGCGCACGTGCTCCACCCCGACCGGGGTGACGTCATCAGCGCGTGGCTCACCCAGCCTGGCGCTCCCGGGCCGCTGGCTGTCGCCTACCGGCACCGTTTCAACCACTCCCACCCGTACGGGTGGGCATGCGGCGTCCACGTGTTCAGCGTGCCGGTCCGCAACGGGAACCGCGCCGATGCGCGCATGTCCTACGACTGCACACGAAGCGGCATCACGCGCACCCCAGAAGAAGCCCGGGCCCAGGCGGTGCGCCACGTCGCCGAGCGGCACCAGGACGCGGCCGTGCCGTACGTCGCCCGCTCACTGCGGGCCCGGCGCTTCTACTGCTGAACGGCTCCACCCCGGTAGCTGGCCGAGCGCTGGTCACTGCCGGGGGCCGGGACGCCCCGGCCCGGGCGTGTGCGCCTCTCGTCATCTGCATGGGGGACGCGCGTCCGCCGGCCACATGCTCACTGGGCGCCCCACGCAGCGGACACGGACGCTGTCCGCCATGCGCCAGCGCCCTCACCTCGGCCTGCCCCCTGCCAATCAGGTCCGCGGCCGCAGCTCTAACCCTGCTCCCACAGTGGGTTTCGCGGCAGCTCGGCACGTGCCTGGCGAGCTCGTAACTTCCTCACTGCCAGCTCGCACCGGCCACCGAGTCACCAACCCCTTCCAGGAGCGGACCAATGAAGCGCAGCCTTCGCCGTCGCATCGAACGGACGATCAACCAGTCGTGGAAGACCACCGACCGAAATGATCGTGGCACGGTCGGAGTGGCGCTCATCTTCCCGCCCGACGCGTTCGTCGACGCGCCGACCTGGACGCCTGGCCCCGGCTTCCGTGCGCTGAACGACGAAGGAGCGACCAACACCGCGTTCGTCCGCGACAACGGTGACGGCACGGAGACCGTCGTCGTCGGCGGCATCGGGCCCGCCCAGCGCCCGGGCATGGACGGCGGCCCCTGGACGGAAGAGGAGGTATGGACGGTCACCGCCCCGGTCGACGACTTCGATGGCTGTGGGCTGGGCAACAACCCCCAAGGCATCACCTGGATGCTCGACCGGCCTCGCGCGGTCATCCACCGCGAGCGGTACGCAACGCACCCTCTGGCGACCGTTGAGGCGTACTGGGAGAACTTCAAGGAGGTCTGGGGTTTCCTGCCCTCCGGTGAGCTGCGCTGGTACGGAGGGTGGCCGTTCGGCGAGGGCCGGGAATGGGCCTACCTGGTCTGCCGCCCCGCGTGGGCGTCGGAAGAGGAGAACGAGGTCGCGCTCCTGGAGGACGTCGTCACGCTGGCCCGCCTGTTCAGCGCGGAGGTCCGCGTCTACCCGTACGACCTCCAGAAGCGTGAGATATCCGGGCCTCTCGGCAGCTCGCGCTGGGAAACCTACCTCTCGGACGTGACGCGTCGCCTGCGGAAGTGACTGGCGGAGGCTCCGGGCGTACCTCGCTACGCCCGGAGTCCGTACTGGTCCCAGTGCCGTACGGGGAAGGGTCGGTGGCTCACCTTCGGCAGGTCGACCTGTCCAGACATCGACGGCCGTGGCATAAAGCGCAGGCCGGCGTCTCCGACGCCCGGACTCGCGCCCGGTCGATCGCTGCGGGAGCTCGTGGTGCAGTGCAGCCATCACACCAGCCCTCACGGAACGGACCAATCGGCCATGCACACCACGTTCTCCGCGCCCGGCACGTCCACCACGCTGACGACCGCGGCGGCCGACAACATCCTGCGCCGCATGAACCTCGACGACACGGTGCGCAGTCTCCCGGCCGACCAGTTCGTCAGCCGTCTGCTGTCGGCCATGACCGTCGCGTCCGCAGACCGAAGCGCCAAGGGCGCGGTGCGGCTCTCTGGGATGCGGCGTCTGCACACGCTGGCAAGCCGCACGCAGGGCACCGGCCAGCCGATCACCTGGAGCTGACGGCAGACCGGGGGCCGTCGCCCGACGGCCCCCGGTCTGCCGTCTCGCTCTCCCGAGCGCCCTTCGGGCAGCCCAGATCTCCTACGAGGAGCCCCACACCATGCCTTCGCAGCCCGCTCCACTCGACACAGACGCCCTCCTTGCCGCGGTAGAGCATGACGCCGAGCAGGTCCGGCAGGCTCGGACACGTCTTGCTCTGGCCAGCCTCGGCCTCATCACCGCCCGCATCCGCGCTGACCATCCGGCAGCTCGATACCTCCAGATGGGCTTCACGGTCAGCATGAAGACCTACACGGGCCGGACAGAGGCCGGGCGGGTCTGGCTTCAGGAATCCGAGCAGGCAGGCCGCTGGCGGGCGTGTCTGGACGACGACGCCCGATTGGACCTCGAAGGCTGGTGCACTCACCTCGGACAGGACGTCGAGGAACTGCTGCCGACGCTCTGGGTGCGAGACCCAACAACCGGGCTGCAAGTCGTCGATCTGGATGCCGTGGTGGCCGCCCTGTCGTGACGGCATGGTGCCGGGCGGCGGCCAGCAAGCTCCTGTCGGCGCCCGGCACCGCTGTGCAACTGCCGAGCGATCCGTACAGGGACCCACTCCGTCCTCGCCACCTGTCCTGCCTTGGCATCCCTCGGCGCCGGCCGCTTCTACAGGGGCGGCCGGCCTGGAGGCGCTTGAGCGAAACTCACTGGATTCCCTCCACCCGGAAACCCCTGTAAGCACGGTGGTTACGTACAGGCAGTGCACACCGTTCACGCTGCCTATCCGTACTCGGTGCTGATGCGTCCTGGCGTTGCCGCCCGCGCGCTATGCCAACCTGGTCACCTCCCGCCGGGCCATTTTGATCACGGCCAGGCAGCGAGACAGCCGTTACTGCGTTCCGGCCGAGCTGCCTTCCACGCCCGCCCATCAGGCCACCGCGTGGCGAAAGCCAGCAGAGAACAGGCCGACCGGGGCGCAGCGGTGCACCCATGGGGGCGGTTAGGTCCGGCCGGGGCTTGCCGCTGCTGAGGCTCGGGCGGCGTAGATCATCGGAGCCGCAAGGGTGCGCTGGCCATCCCGCTGGTTGGGTCGTTACGGTGAGGCCAGCAGGAAGCGCTCCGTCATGGCCTGATCGAGCGTCGTAAAGGATTGACGCCGGTATCGAGAGCGCTCTGGGTACCGGCGTCAGCCATGTCTGGGCTCCGGCTGGTTATGGTCCGCTCGTCCTCGGTCGTGGCTGCCCAGGGAGAAAGGGCGCGCCCTCTTCACCGAAGGGGACTCACCGAGAGCGAGGGGCACCGTGTTCAGGAGCGGCGCACTCCTATGCGTCCAAGTGCAGGTGCTGTCCGGCGGCCGGCGTGGAACCAACCCGCTGTTGCGGGCCCCGTTCGAACGGGGCCCGCAACAGCGGGTTGGTTCCACGATCAGACCTGACCTCCCAGAGCCAGGGCCTTCACGGACGCCCCGAAGACCTTCGAGGCCACCTCGGTCACGGTCGGCACGTCCTCCGGTCGGGGGCACTGCCCCGCGATGACCGACGCCGCGAACATCACGCCCGCCGTCTTGGCCACCGTCGAGGCGAGCAGCAGCTCACGCATCTGGGGAACCCACACCCCAGCGCCACCGGCCTTACGGTCCTCGGCGTCCTTCGTGCGCAGGTTCTCCGCGAGCCGGATGAACTTCGCCGGGACGCCCAGAGCCTTGGCCGCGTCGAGGTCGGTGGTGACCTCCACGGGGACCGCGAAGCGGGACACCAGGGCGTCATCGAGCTGTCGCACTCCGATGCCCTCGGGGTTGTAGCCGCACAGCGCGTAGAAACCCGGCTTGGCCTGCACGACAGGCGCGTCCGGCTTGTCATCGAGGCTGAGCGTCCCGCGCCCGTCGAGAACCGAGTACAGCACGGCCAGGACCTCAGACGGGATACGGGTGATCTCGTCGACGAACAGCGGACGCCCCTCCTTCATCGCACGGGTCAGGGGACCGTCGGCCCACTTGAACGTGCCATCGTTCTGGGGCAGGTAGGAGCCCACGAAGTGGGAGACGGTCATGTCACCGTGACCGTTGATCGTGATCAGGTCCCGGCCGAAAGCGGCCTCCGCCAGAGCGGACTTGCCGGTGCCGGGCAGGCCGTACAGCCGCACCGGGATACCGGCAGTGCGCAGGTGCTTGAGCAGCGCCACGTCGTGGTGGCCGCCGAGGTCACGCGGCCGGTAGATCTGCCCGTTGGGCCGGTAGTACTCCGGCTCACCCTTGATCATGGGGTCGCGCTGGTCGACCGCCTGAGCGCGGGGGGCCACCACGGGGGACTGTGCCGCCTGGGAGAGCTGACCCTTAACGAACATCTGCCCCAGCTTGCGCGGCTCGTCGGCACGGACGTGGCCACCGGTCGGGTTCTTCGACTCCACCTCGAAGTACTCGATCGTCTTGCGTGCGTCCTTCGAGTCCTCCTCCGACAGGCCGGAGTCATCGATCACGATGGGCTGGATCAGGATGTTGCTGTAGCTCTTGTGGTTGGTCTTCTCGTTCCACTTCGACTGGAGGGCACGCCAGGGGGCCTTCGCCAGCTCAGTCGCGTTCGTGGTGCCGGAGTCCCCGATGGCGTTGGCCCGCCGGTAGGTCGGCCGACCGGTGCCCTGGCTCGCCGTGTGGCAGTAGCCGGTCGAGGTGGCAACGGCAACGTACGTCTTCTGCTGAGTGCTGGACGGGTCCTGGACCTTGAAGCCGATAAGGAACATGAGGAACTCCGGGTGTCTCGTTCGGGAAGGGATCTTGCGATGCCCTGAACTTATGAGAACCCCGGCAAACGCCCAACTTCGGGCTGTCCGGCGCAAGTTGGGGCCTTCTGGGCGCGGATTGTGAGCCCGTCAACGGCCTACCGTCCTCCGAGTTTCAGCGGCTTTGTGCAGCTCAGCGGGCGGTGAGCCACGCATCGCTCCGCAGGCATGCTCCACGGCCCGTGCCGGAGGCAGACACCACCGACGGCAGCCGGCAGGGGTTCTTCCCCCGAGCGCACGGCGACGCTGTCCGCGGCGGTTTCCAGGCGCCACAAGGCCTTCTACACCTTCAGATTCCTGGATTCGCGGCGAGTCGTTCCAAGGCCGTGGGCGGTGGCCCAATCAGGGCGCAACGAACCGCCGACCGAAAGGCCCCCGCGATGACCGCCCGCACCAAAGCGCCCGTGACTTCCCCCTGGGACGACGTGACGCACCCGGCATGGCTCGCCCTGTCGGCTCGTACCGGAGACTGGCTCTCGACCGTCTCGGAACGTGACGACGTGATCGCGGTCGTTCACCCCGGCGCTCCGGAGAGCAAGTACGCGGAGTTCTACCCGGCGCTGGCCGAGGGCCGCTTTGCCCCGGACCAGCTCCTTGAGGGCCAGCCGAACCCGGCGCTGATCGACCCGAACGCGTGGGCCGACCGCTGTGCACACCCGGCGTTCGCCGGTGCCATCGCCCACGAGGCCGCGCACGCCAAGCACACCAAGTTCGCTCCCACCCGGCATCACAGCGCGTCTGCCGTGCGCTGGGCCACGATCCTGGAAGAGCCCCGCATCGAGCACCGGCTGATTCAGGACCGGCCGGGCGACCGGGCGTGGCTGCGAGCGTCTACCCGCCACGTTCTTCTGACCGGTGTCAGCGGCGGGCACGAGGACAAGTCGGTGCCGGGCGCAGTGCACCAGGCAGTGCTCATCCTGGGCCGCGCGGCCGGTGGGGTGCTGGAGGACGATGAAGTGCAGCCGGTCACCGATCAGGTGACGGGGATTCTCGGTGACGCTGTGATGGCGGAGCTGAACGGCATCTTCCGTGAGCTGTTCGAGCTGGACGACGACGACCAGGACGGGCTTCTCGCCCTGGGAGCACGCGTTGCCCGCCTCGCGCAGGACGACGCGGACGACGACCAGCAGAACGGCGAAGCGGGCGGCAACGGCCAGGGCCAGGGCCAGGGCCAGGGCCAGGGCCAGGGCCAGGGCCAGGGCCAGGGCGGGCAGGGCACCGGCTCCCCGTCGGGAGGCACCGGTCAGGGAGGCTCGGGCGACGCCGAGGACGGGCAGAACGATGGCGATTCGATCACCGTCATGATGCCGTGCGGCGCGTTCACCTGGGGTGACCCCTCCCGGGCCGAGAACGGCGACGGCGGCAGCGGCGACGGTGACGGTGACCAGCAGAACACCCCGTCTGTGGCGGAGCGTGTTGTCGACCAGATCACTCGCGCCGCTGTGGCATCGGCGCACGCGAAGATCGCCGTCATCCTCCCGAAGCGGCCCGACTACAGCGGCCGCCAGGCTGCGCAGAAGGCCGCGCAGGACGTGTTCACCGGCGGCGGCGTCGGGTTCCAGCAGATCGCGGTTCAGCAGGCCAAGCCCGACGAGAGCCAGCAGCGCCAGGCCCGCGCGCTGCTCAACGCTCTGTCGAAGGCCCAGTACCGGGATGTGAACCGCACGACACGCGCCGTCAGTGCCCCGCCCGGACGCATGGTCATGCGAGAGGTCGTGCGCCGCGAGGCGCAGATCCGGGCTCGCACGGAGGTGTCGGCCCTGCCGTGGCAGCGCACCTCTCGCCGTCAGGAGGAGAACCCGCCTCTCACGGTCGGCATCAGCCTCGACGTGTCGGGCTCGATGGGCCCCTGGATCGCGCCGGTTGCGTCCACGGGATGGGCCCTCGCCCATGCCGTGGCGTCCCCGCGTCTGGCGGGCACCGTCGCCTCGGTCGCCTGGAACGGGTGGAACCCTTCCGCCGTAGCCACAGCCCTGATCAAGCCGGGTAAGCGGCCCCTCACCGTCCCCGTGCCGGTCATGGGCGGCGGCTCTGACGGCTGCGGCCAGTCCCTCTACGCACTGGACGGTGCGCTGAACCTCACCGGCAAGTCCGGCGCGCGTGTCGCGGTGGTCATCACCGATGGGGACCTGCCCAACACGCCGAATGTGCAGCGGGCGGCCGACCACCTCACCCGCGCGGGCGTGCTGCTGCTCTGGCTGAGCGTCAAGGACGGTGGCTGGGCTCCCAACGGCGCTCACGTCGAGTACCTGAGCGACCCCACGAACTTCGGGCCCATCGTGGGCCGTGCGCTCGCCCGCGCGCTGACCAACGCCTGACCGACCACCCCCAGGGGGCCGCTCCTGCGGCCCCCTCCCTTCTTTCCGTATTCCTCCAACCAGTCAGCCGGCGCGGGCCGCGCTGTCCGCTGCGGCCGCGACAGTCGGCGGACGGACGCCACGAAAAGGAGTAGCCACCGTGACCCCACCCAAGGACCCAGACGTTCCCCGCGCTCATGCCCGGCGCTGTCGCAGACTTCTGCGGGGTCAGGGCCGGCACCTGATGAACGCCGGCTACCTCAGCTTCATCGTGTTCGGCGTAGGTGCCCTGACGCTCACGGACTGGGTACGCGGAGCCGACGGGTGGATCTGGCTGCCCGCCGTGGTGCCCGTGACCTTCGTGATCGTCGGAGCAGCGGTCCAGAACCGCGACGAGCACACCGGCTGACGGCGGCGGTGGGACGCCCTGAGCAGCGCCCGGCCTGTCCTGACACAGGCCGACGACCAGCTCCGGCTCACCCTCCGCCGTCCGGCATTCGCGACCAGATGAGCTTCTACCTCCGCATTCGTAGCTTTCGGCCACGGCCCCGCCTCCGGGCGGCTCCGTGGACCCCCGCCGCCAACGACCAGGTAGAGCCATGCCGAACTCTCACGCACGAGCGCTGCGCACCCACGACATCAACGAGGTCTTCGTCCAGGAGCTGAAGGCCCGCGAGGACCAGCTCCGCTCGAACCACGTGTGGATCGCTCCCGTTCTCGACCAGCTCTCCGGCGGCCGCGTGGTCACCCCGCCGCGTTACGTTCCGGCTCGCTTCACCCTTGCGGACCAGGCCGACCTGATCGACGAGGCCTCTCACGTCGGCATCTACCGGATGTGGGCCCGGCGTGGTCGGGTGACGTTCGATGTGAACGAGCACCTGGCCGCCGAGCTGTATCGATCGACGTACAAGGAGCTGCCCGGCAGGATCTTCGACCACCTGCCCTACATCAATCCGCTGGTCGTTCTCCCGGACCCGTGGCCGATCCGCTACCAGAAGTCGGACGGGCTGGTGAGAGGCTTCTTCGTCCACGGGTACAACCAGCTGCCCGAGCGGCAGACGTACACCGACGAAGACATCGAGGGCCTCGGTCTGCTCTTCGTCATCGACCTGCTCGACGACGACACCGGAGAGGTGCGCCAGCAGACGTACATACGCCTCCACGTCCCCACCGGGCTACGGCAGTTCACCTTGAAGCAGGCGGTCGGCTTCGCCGCAGCGCGAGCGGAAGCCCGATGGGCACGCACCCCTGAAGAGAAGCCGGTCCTTGCCCTGTTCGAGGCCCTGCTGAAGCCCGCTCTCAGCATCTTGGTGTACCTGTGCTGCGACAACCGGGACGTCGTCGAACCTCCCGTCGTCAAGCCCACCCGCAAGAAGCGCAAGAGGCCTGCGCCGCGCGACCGGGATCCTTTCTTCGTGGAGGTCGGCTGGCGCGTGGGTCCTCGCCTCCACGCGGCCAGACGCGCTGCTGGAAGGGTTACGGAAGGCGATGGTGTGCCCTCCGGAGTGCAGCGAGCGCCGCACCAGCGGGCCGGGCACTTCCACCGCTACTGGACCGGCCCGAAGCGGACTCAGGAGGTCACGATGTTCGTCGAACCGCACTGGGTCAACTTCCACCTGCTCCCGGAAGACGTAGACCCGATCACCACGGTCGTCCCGGTGGACCCGCAGCGGCACGACCCACTCCGCAGGCGCGGTCTGCGCAGCCACACCGGGAAGCCGTCGAAGGCGTTGACGTACGCGGCGTGACCGGCTTACGCCGCCAGCCCCGGGGTTCCTCCCGGGGCTGGCGGCTGTCGAGGACCTGATCCGGGGCGGCCGGCCTGTCCGTCCCCACCTCCTCGTGCCGTCCCTGCACCCCGCCGGCGCCGCGGGGTGCAGGCGCCCCAGGCACAGGGCCGACCGGTCGCACCCATCGGAAGGTGAGAGCCGCCCGGGAAGGGCGCCCCGTCCGCGGGCCGTGGACGGCCCACCTTCTGTGATCGCAGGCGCCGATTCGCCGTGCCGTGCGCACCGAAGGTCCCCCTCGTACCTTCGCTCCCGCCCCGAAGCCGCCGTGCAGATCGCGGTGGCGCACGAGGGCTCTGAACCCACTCGATCCGCCTTGGAGCCTTGACCATGTCTGCGCCGACACATACGCCCCGCACGGTCGGCGTGCCTGGCATCGGCACGCTGACCATCCACGACACCGTTCTGCCCCACGGGCGGGTCCAGTTCAAGGTCACCGGCCCGCACATCAAGGGCACCTTCATCGTGGCCCCGGAGGCCAAGCGAGGTGGCACCGTGCTGCCCACGACGGTCCAGGTGCAGTACGGCGACGGACTCGAGCCGCAGACTTACTACACACCGCGGCCCGACGAGCCCGTCGTCTACCGGGTCAGCGTCCACGGCCACACCGCCGGGCTCGACCCGGATGCCATCCCGACGCGCTACTTCCTGGGCCCGTACGCCGTAGCCTCCGGCCGGACGTTCCTCACCGAACGACTGCCGGACGGTACCCGCCAACGCACCGAAGCCGTAGTCCGTTGCCTCCTGGAGCTGTGGCGCGACCGCGACGATGTCGCCGAGCTGAAGCTGGCGGCCGCGGTCGCCCGAGCAGACGAGCACGCCAAATACGAGGAGCAGCAGGCCGACCAGCTCGAGGCCGAGGTCCAGAAAGTGACCGCCCAGCGAGTCTCGGCCCGCCGAACGGTCAACCAGCTCACCGGCATCCTGCGCCGGCGGGCAGGCGCTGTCCTTCCGGCCGACCCGACCCCCGTGAAGGTGCCGTTCTACGACCGTCACGGTCACCAGATGGGCATCCTGACCGTACGGGAGACCCCCGCCCCGACCGGCACACGGCCTGGCAGCGTGGTCTACAACGTCCAGGGTGCCAGGGTCGCCGGATCGTTCACCGTGGAGCGCTACCGGTACAGCAGCACCCCGTGGCCGGAAGGGATCAGCGTCACGTACGGTATCCCGACCAGCCGCTACGGCCATGAAGCACGCGATGAACCGGCCATCAACACCGTTCGCCTGAGCGGCGGTTGGAGCAGCGGCGACACGGGACGTATCACCCTGACCACCCCCGACCGGCTGCCGGCCCGCATACGGCTCTCTCCCACCACCGGCTGCTCCGCGCCGGTGGCCACCGAACGGCGGGCGTCCGGTGTGCTGCGGGCACTCGCATTGCGGTACCTCGCGCGGCCGGACGCGGAGGCCCTGCACCTGGCCGCTGCCAAGGACCGGGCCCCGGCGCTTCTCACTGCCACGCGGCAGAAGCTGAAGGAGCTGCGCGAACAGCAGCGGAAGCTCACCCGGAAGGCGGCCGAGCACCGCAAGCGGGCCGGGCAGTACCGCGAGCTCCTCGCGCCTCCCCGCACACTGCCGGATATCCAGTCGGACCCGTCGAGTCTCCTCGGCTGGGAGGGGGAGGGCGGCGCCGTGCTCGGCGTGCCTGCCCCGCGACCCGTGCCGGTGGCGCCGAAGCGGGCAGAGCCTGTCGAGCGGTTCGTCGGACGTGGCGCAGGAAGCTGTAAGGCTGGCCAGCGTGGCGGCTGACGCCGCAGAACACGCTGTGGCCCGCAGCCGCGGAAGGGACACCGCGCACCTGGACGCGGCCATGTGGGCTGCACACGCCGAGTTCCTGGACGCGCAGAGGTATGCCCAGTGGGTGGCTCAAGACGCTGGGACGGTGACAGCGTCGACGCTCCGGAACTACGTGATCAGCGCCATCGCGGCGGCCGAGCGTGCGCAGAAAGCCGCCAGGATGCCTTCCACCGCCTCCGAGCTGGCTGAGCTCATCGCCGAGCCGTGGACTCAGGCCATGGCGGATGAGGAAGCTCGTCGGGAACGGGAGCGCCGGAAAGAGGAAGCGCGGTATGAAGCGGAGGAGCGCAAGCGCACGGGTATGGATGCCGACAACCGGCACCGGCTGACCATGGCCCGCTACATCGCGGTGAACCATGTGCCGAAACTCGGCTGGTCCAAGGGCATGGTGTCCGTGATGGAGCAGGCGGCGACCGGGCAGCTGTACCGCCGGGACGGATCTGCGTGGAACGGCCGGCGCCGTGTGAGCCGGGAGCGGACACTCATGCTGGCGCGGGCAGGGTACCTGTCGGTCGGACGGGGGCAGGACCGGAGGATCCGTGTGACGCCGATGGGCGACACCGCGCTCTTCCTGGTTCGGCTGCATTCCGAAGGCATCCATCCCGACGACAAGTCTGCGTACGAGGCGCGTTACGTGGTCGCCCGGCGATTGCGCCGGAACAAAGAGGACACGAAGACGATCGCCAGGAAGCTGCCCCAGATCGATCAGTGGACGCTGCGCCGGTGCGCCCGGCCAGTGACCATCGTCGAGCAGGAGGCGCGCGCGGCGGAGCTCGCCGAGCAAACGTGGGCAGACGAAGGCGGAGCTCTCCCCGGATGTTGAATGCCCGCGGCCGCGACTCGACAGGCCCGCGGCACCCCCGGCGATCAGCGACGATCGACACCGGCTGTACGGCCAGGCTGCTGACTCCTGCGGCAAGCCAGATGCAGGTCATCGTCCCCGGACGGGTACCGCCGGCCCGGGCGGGAGGCCGCGTGCTCCAGGCGAGCGCGCTGTCCGGCAGCACACGACACCGCCGCGCAGCTGCGGACGTGTGCTGCCGGACAGCAGAAGGGGGGCTTTCGCGGCGCCGACGGGTCTTCCGCCGAGGCCACCTACCTTCAGCTCCAGAAGACAGCGGCTGATCAAAAGCAGCCCGGACCGAAGGAGCGCCACATGAGCACGGCGATGCTGCAGCCCACTGACGAGGTCGTCATCTCCACCGTGCGGACCCCGGACCTCACCCGCCCGCACCACGTGCTCCCCATCGGCCAGCAGCACATCGACGACCAGGGCCCCATGGGCCGGTGCACCGTGTGCGACGCCATCGGCGAGTGGAACGCACTCGTCGACCTGGCGCCTTCCGCGTACGGCTGCCCCGGCCGTCCGCCCTACGACGCCTGAGTCACCGTCGGAGCGCGACTCACGTGGGCCGCGCTCCACAGCTCCACTGTCCGCTCGTCCCTGAATCATGGGCACCTGCTCCCGCCGCCTGGCACCCGGCCGGGACGCCTACGGCCCAGCAAGGGCTTCGGCTCGGAAACACTTCACCCCGCTCACACGTCCTCAAGCGGCTTCCCCGGTTTCGCGCGCGCTGAGGAGACCGGGCCGTGCGGTGCGAATCTCCACCTCGTCAAAGCGACCCGACCTCGGAGGACACACCATGCGCTCGAAGCTCGCCCTGATCCTGGCACTCGGTCTCCTGTGGGCGGCGCTCCCGAGCCTGGGCATGGTCCTCTTCAGCATCGTCTGCTCCCTGATCAGCGCCGTGCTGGTCGTTGCAGCGCTGGTCAAGGCTCACCTGACCTTCCTCTGCTGCATCGGCGCGGTCGCTGTGCTGGCCCGCACGAACCCCACCGCCATCCCCAGGGCGATCCGCTGGCTGGCCCGCGCCATTGCCGACTCCGTCGCAGCAGTCATGCCGCAGAAGACGGACAAGGCCTGACAGCCCCGGGCCCGGCAGGGACGACATCCCGCTCCTGCCGGGCCCGGGCCACCGTCGCTTCCCGATCGAACGGCCCGGCCGAAGGAGAGATGTTGAAGGTCACCGCTACGGTCACGATGACTGACGTCACGCGTTACATGATCGTTTCCGGCGCTCCCGCGTATGTGGTGATGGACGGCGCCGACGTGGCGTACATCCTCGACCCGGAGGCGGTCGTCATCGAGTACCGCAAACGGCCGGACGAGGCGGCCTACACGCCGTTCAAGGCCACCGTGACCGGCTATCGCCTCGGCCCGGAAGGCCGCATCGGTGACGAGCGGGCGTCCGGCTGGCAGATGCTGGGAACCTATGAGCCCGACGAGACTCCGCAGTGGCTGCGAGGCCTGGCTGAGCGGCACAGGCCCAGGCCCAGCGACGTCTAGACGTGGGAAGGCCGCGTGGCACAGCTAGGCGTCAGTCCGCCCACACAATGCGGAGAATGATCACGAAACGCTGCTTGGCCTGCGTATTCCGCTCCGGATCATGGACCTGGTAGGGAATCACCAAGGAGCCCTCCGCCGCCACCCGGTCCCACTCAGGCCGGCTCGGTGAACGAGTCGACCCTGCCCGGTACGGATCCGCGATGATCCGACGGATCATCGCGTCGACGGCATCCTGCGGTGTCGGGGCGGCCGGGTGATTGGTCAGCTCCTCGTACTGGGCGCGGGCCTGCTTGGACGGGGCCCACGGCCACGTTCCCGGCGGCTGTGAAGAACGGCCGTCGTTCTTGCTCACTGGCCACTCGCCAGCGACCACGGCTCCGCGAGGTCCAGGTCGCCGGCCATGCCGGCGTCGCTGTCCGAATCCAGCTGCGCATCGCGAGCGGTCACCGCCCGAGCCCACCACTTGTCCCTGAAGGCGGCGACGCGCGTGAGGTCCTCCAGGTCGAGGCCATCGCGTTCGGTCTCGAACGCCGCCACCTGATCGGCAGGCAGAGCCTCCCGGATTCCGCGCAGCGTCTTGCGGGGGTGCCGCGGTGCCGGCTCTACAGGCTGCGCAGTCATGGAGACCCTCCTTGTCCGGGCGGTGGATCGGTTCGCTCCCCGCCAGCAGGCGCGTCTTCGAGGATATGGCCCGCTGGCCCACGCCTTCCAGCGAACGCCACCAGCAGCCCGAATTCGCCAGCTTTCCGGGGAGGCGCCCTCGGACGTCTAGCTTCGGTGGCGTCAACCCCGACCAGCCCCATCGACCCCCGGGAGCACGCCACCCGCATGACCCTCACGATCTACGCCCCCGCCCTCCCCTGCGGCCGGTTCCCCGCTCAGTGCACGAACGACGGCACCACCGAGCACGCCGCCCACGACTGGAATCTCCCCGGTGCCACCCACGCCGGGTGGCACTGCTACGGCTACAGCACCACCCCCGGCGGCACTCGTGTCGGCTGGGCCGGCGGCACCGAGGAGCCCGGCGACGCCATGGACCTTTGCCAGAACAACCCCGCCACGCCTGCCGCCAGCTGACGCGGGAGCCCACTACGGGAAGGGAACTCATGAACGCACTGACCGGCGACGCCCTCCTCGTCCTCGCCGCCGCCCCCCATGTCACCGAGCTGGGAGACACCTCCGCGCAGGACACGTACATCCAAGACCGCCTTGGTCTGCCGACGGCCACGTACTGGAGGGTCCTCCAAGACGTGCTGGACGACCCTTCGGCCACGCCCCATGCGCCGGCAACGATCACAGCCCTGCGGGAACGGCACGGACGACACGCGTACCCCGCCCCGTGATGACCGCGCTGGTGGCCTGCGCGGAGCAGACCACCAGCACGGTCCGCCGCTGGTGACCGGTTCACTTCGCAGCATGTCGCTGAGGCACCAAGCAGGACCCAGCCGACCGGAGCGTCCCTGATTCCGCGTGGGGGCGCTCCCTGAAAGTGGCTGCTCCTAACCTCGCCGACGTCCGTTTGCTCAGAGGGAGGCCTTCTCGGTTGAACACCATCACCTCCGCAGCATCCTCTGCCGATCTCGTCACTGTCCGCCTCATCCGCGCCTCACGGCAGTGGAGCGTGGAGATCTACGATGATCAGCGCTCCCGTTCCACCGTCTGCAGCAGGGACGAGGCTTCGCCCGAGCCACCGACCGACACGGCAGCGACGCTGCTGCTGAACACACACAGCGTGCTGGTCCCCGACGGCGCCGTCTGGGCGCACCGGGCACCAGGCATCTTGGAGGTCCGCGCGCGCCGGATCTGAAGCGCGCCCGCCCGGGAGGCCCGGCAGAAGCCGGGCCTCCCGGGCTCGCAGGTACTCTGCCCGCTTCGCCGACCGGGACCTGTCCGGTCTTCCCCAAGCTGAAGGAGCCAGCGGCAGAGCCCGGGCCTACACCGAGCGGTCTGCCCGTGCGGCCCCGGATTCGCCGCGGCGGCCACCGAGGGGGTGCCCTCTGGTCAGCTCTGGCCACAGGACAGCCCTCCCCGCGTCGGAAGAAGCCTTCGATGAGTACTGCCGTACCAGCAGACGTCCCGCCCATGCCCGCATCAGTCACGCCGGCTGCCGAGCTCGACGACACATCCATCACGGGCGAGATCGCTGCTCTCCTCCAGTGGGACCGACGGCATCTCCTGGCCACTGGTGAAGGGCCCCACATACCCCGCGGTGAACCGAGCCGCATCGCCGTCTGCGCTCTCGTCGGCCGCCTCAGGGAGCTCGAGCGAATTCAGAAGCAGCGCGCGGACGACGCCGCCCGGGCCGCGTTCCAGAACCAGGAGATCCAGCGCAAGGCTGACAACCAGGCCCGTGCGAAGTTCGGACCTCTCATCCGCAGCACCAGCGGCTCCTACACGTACGTGGTGTCAGCGGACGGCCTCGGTGAGCTCGGCATCGTCAGCCGGCGTGGCGGGGGCAGGAAGTGGCGGTACCAGCGGGCGGGCACGGGTTCTTCCGGCCCGGAGTACGACACGCGACGCGAAGCCGCCGGAGATCTCGTGTGGCTCGGAGACCTTGCCGCTGAATCCGCTGCACGTCAGCAGGAGCAGGACGCTGCGCGCGGTGCAGTGCCCGAAGGATGGGCATGGGGCGACTGGGACGATCTTGGCGAGGACGACATCATCCGTACCCCGGTGTACGGCCGGGCCGAGGACGGATCGCTGTACCCGCGAGCGTGGCGTCCGGCCGCAGAGGTGCAGGCCGTTACCCGGCTGGGCAACGGGTGCGTGGTCGTGTCCCTGGCCCGCCCGGGAGGCTCGTACGCTGATCCGCTGTTCGTCAGCAGCCAGGACATGAAGGACGTCGGATTCCTCTGGCCCGTCGGCCGCACCCGGCCGACGCCGCGGCCTTACCGCCACAAGCTCCGGATCCGGATGGCCGACATCGCAGACGACATCGCGACTGTCCAGCGTCGGCTCGGCCCTACGCCCGAGATTCGGAGCCTGGTGGAGTTGGTCGGCCGGCTGGAGCGGGCACGGACGCCCGACCTTTTCGCCGACCTTCGGGGGGTGGAGGCGGGCACTGCGAAGCTCCGAGCACAGGTCAGCGACCACGAACAGTCCTACGAGGTTCAAAGGATCAAGAGCTGGGCGGTAGCCGCCCACATCAAGGCTCAGCAGGCCCTCGAAGCGTTCTCCGCAGACCCGGACTTTGCATCGGCGGCGCCGACCGCCTGACTGCCGGAACCCCCGAAAGGTGACTTTCATGCGCTCGAAGCTCGGACTTCTCCTCGCACTCGGCCTCCTGGCCATCGCCTTCCCCAACGCGACGATGCTGCTCTTCGAGACTCTGTGCATGATCGTCAGTGCTGTGATGATCACGGTCGCGTGGGTGACCGCACACCTGTCGCTCGTGTGCTTCGTCGGCTCCGTGAGCGTGCTCCTCTACTTCTTCCCCGGCACCTTCCGGCGGGCCACCCAGTGGCTGGGACGCGCCCTGGCCGATGCCGTGCGCACCGTGTTTCCCCAGCAGACGCAGAGCCCCACCGCCCGATGAAGAGGCCGCGCGGCCGTCAGCACGACGGCCGCGCGGCTGCCGACGCCAGAAAGCCCTCCACCGTGAGCCCCGACCACCCACCCCGACAGACACTCAAGTCCGCCGCGCTCGCGGCCGCCGCCCGAGGCTGGCGGGTATTCCCTCTCCGGCCCGGCACCACCACGCCCGCTGTCCAGAACTGGCAGCAGAAGGCGACCTCCGACACCGACAAGATCAACGCCGCCTGGGACCACGGGCCGTACAACGTCGGCCTCGCTCCCTGCCCGTCCGGCCTCCTCGTCCTCGACCTGGTGCCGACCAACCGGGAACTGCCGCCGCTGCGTCACCGCTCCCCAGGCATCCAGGACGGCGCGGACATTTTGGCCGACCTGACCGACAAAGAGGGAGCGAGGTTCCCCGTCGAGACGTTCTCGGTACTCACGCCCGGACGCGGCCTCCACCTGTACTTCACCCATCCCCACGGCCGATGCCCCCAAGCCAGCCTGGGGGCAGACAGCCCGCTGGGCTGGCACGTCGCGATCCGATCGGCGGACTCGTTCGTTCCTCTGCCGGTCAGCACCACCGCCGAAGGCACGTACGAGATCGCCCATGACGGGCCGGTCAGGGCCTGGCCCGACTACCTGGCCCGGAAACTCCCCGCTGCTGCCTCGTCTCGTACGTGCCCCGGACGAGCCGCCACGCAGCAGGAAGCCCTACCGCTCGGCTGATCAGGCACATCCTCCGCCCCCGGCCCCGGCAGACACCTGCCGGGGCCCCTTTTTGTTACCTACCGCCCCTCAGCCGCCCTGTCCGGCATTCCGCCCGTGAGCGCGCACCCCCGCGGCGGGCCAACGGGCTGGCTACGACCGCCCCTTGGTCTGTCAGGAGATCAAATTCGCCGGACCTGTCGACCTCGTCGGCGCTCTGCGTAGCTTCCGATCGCCACCCCGCGACCCGACAGAGAAGGCGACCGCCATGGACACCGACCCGGCAGCAGATGACCACCACGCGGAAACCCGGCAGGCGCTGCGCCGGTGCGGAGACGCCATCGGACTCGAGGCAGCCCGCCAGAACCTCCCGGCAGACCTGTACGTCGCCTTGTTCGGACGCATGCAGGAAGGGCTGCTGCGCGGCATAGTCCACCAGCTCGGAAACGGCGAGCACACCCTCAAGGTCTTCACCGACCTCCCGGGCGACACCCTCGTCATCACCGCACCGACACCCGGTCACGACCGTCATCTTGGCCCGGACCTGGCCCGCGCGGCGTTCCTCCTCCTCGCAGCCCACGGCCCGAGCCACTCGGCAGGCATCACCGCCTGCACCGTCCACGCGGACGGACACAGCACCCTCCAGGGATGGGTCGTCCTGGACGGCGTCCCGAAGCCGCTGTCGGCCGACGTACTGCAGACCCTGTGCTCCGTGGGAGGGCAGCTCACCGAAGGCTCGGCGACCGGCGGCCGGGTCGACTACGTCAACGCGTTTACGCCGGTCCCCCTGCCCGCAAAGAAGGGGGCCTGAGTGCCTCCCTGCGGCTTCACCCCGCATTGCGGCGACTGCGGGGAAACCGACATCACCCTCAACAGCAACGGCAGGACCACCTGCTGCGACGCCCCCATATGCGAAGGCGCCTCTGACGCCGCCTCCCGCAACGACCGGACCACAAGGAAGAACTGACATGCCCGCCCGCTCCAACGACAACGGCAGGTGCACGGAGCCGCGAAGTGTTCACGCTCCCGCCCTCGCAGCCGACGCCCGGCATCTCGTGAAGGTCCGTCACCGCGCCGGCATCAAGCCTGTGCACGCCAACGGAGAGCCCTGTCCCCACCGGAAGGGCGAGGACTGCCCCGGACGCGAGTACCGGGCCCAGTGCAAGAACGCGGGATGCCACTTCGACAAGCAGCTGGATGCCCGCGTCCAGCTCGAGTTCGTGCGCGACACCAGCGCCTGCCCGACGCACCCCTCCTCGGCTGACACGGACGCCGTCGGCGCCGCGAACGAAGAGGACGGCGCAGAACCGGTGGACGAGAAAACACAGCAGGCGGCGCCACAACTTCCGCTGCAACCGCAGATCCGCAAGACCGGGCCCGCATCCCAGCCCTACCAGCTCACATGCCCCGAGCAGGGCTGTGGCCGTCTTGGTGACTACGCCACCCGGCGGATGGCCTCGGATGCCTTCGGAGAGCACGTCGACCTCGTACATCCTGCACTCACCCCGCTGGACCTGGTCCGCAGTGTCGTACAGCTTGAGGGAGACGGCGACGGCCGGTGGACTGTGAGCGACCTGTCCGGTCACCGCTATACGGTGCGGCGCATCGGCGAGAAGACCTTCCGGGTCGACGTGGATGGTCGGACGGTCACCGTCGTGGCCCCCCTGGCGACCCTGGAGCGAGCCCGGTCCGGCTCTGTATCGCTCAGCTCGCCCGAATCGTCCACGGCCCCCGGGCAGAAGCCGCCCGCATCCAACTTCTGCGTGAGGAAAGGGCAGCGGCGACAAGTTGAGCAACAGCCGACTGCTCGGATTCGCGCGCGCTCCGTAGGCACCCAGCCTCCGGCATACGTTCCCCGGCGTCACCACAGAACGGCCAACGAGCGCCGAGCCAGGCGCCGTCCCCAACGACCGAGAGAAGACCACATCCATGCGCACGATCGACACCAACGACGAGCTCCTCATCAGCCGTCTGCGCGAACGGCTCAC
>NZ_DATMVN010000568.1:0-2965 GCF_035563135.1 Streptomyces sp. | reverse complement strand
ACGAATGGCACCGATCTTTGCTGCTCCCCAGGAGGTGAGCCCAGATGGCCATGCCGCTCCGTCAGTCCATCAAGGTTGCGACGTATCTGTTCGAACAGAAGCTCCGCAAGCGGGAGAAGTTCCCGCTGATCGTCGAGCTGGAGCCCTTGTTCGCCTGCAACCTGGCGTGCGAGGGCTGCGGGAAGATCCAGCACCCGGCCGGAGTGCTCAAGCAGCGCATGCCCGTCGCGCAGGCGGTCGGGGCGGTCCTGGAATCAGGCGCCCCGATGGTTTCCGTCGCCGGTGGCGAGCCGCTCATGCATCCGCAGATCGACGAGATCGTGCGCCAGCTGGTGGCGAGGAAGAAGTACGTCTTCCTCTGCACCAACGCCATGCTGATGCGCAAGAAGCTCGACAGGTTCACCCCGTCGCCCTACTTCGCCTTCGCCGTGCACATCGACGGACTGCGCGAGCGGCACGACGAGTCGGTCGCCAAGGAAGGTGTCTTCGACGAAGCGGTGGAGGCGATGAAGGAGGCCAAGCGCCGCGGTTTCCGGGTGACGACCAACTCGACCTTCTTCAACACCGACACCCCTCAGACGGTCATCGAGGTCCTCAACTACCTCAACGACGAACTGAAGGTCGACGAGATGATGATCTCGCCCGCCTACGCCTACGAGAAGGCACCCGACCAGGAACACTTCCTGGGGGTCGAGCAGACCCGCGAGCTCTTCAAGAAGTCCTTCGCGGGCGGCAACCGCGGCCGCTGGAGGCTCAACCACTCCCCGCTCTTCCTCGACTTCCTGGAGGGCAGGGCCGACTTCCCGTGCACGGCCTGGGCGATCCCCAACTACTCGCTCTTCGGCTGGCAGCGGCCCTGCTACCTGATGAGCGACGGATACGTCCCCACGTACAGGGAGCTCATCGAGGACACCGACTGGGACAAGTACGGCCGGGGCAAGGACCCGCGGTGCGCCAACTGCATGGCGCACTGCGGGTACGAGCCCACCGCGGTGCTCGCCACCATGGGGTCGCTCAAGGAATCCCTGCGAGCGGCGCGGGAGACCATCGGCGGCGGGAGCCGGTGACGTCATGACCACGGGGGAGCCGGTCGCGCCGGGTCCCCGCGTGCCGCCGGCCCGGCCGTTCGCGGAGCGCCGCCCTCCGCATCGTCCCAGGGCCGGCGGCATCCACCGGCGGCGTCCGGGCCGGCGGCGACCGACGGCGCCGGCGGGAGGGCGGAACACGCCGAAGAAGGGGAACGGGGCATGAAGGACGAACGGCCGGACTTCGATCTGACGCGGCTCCTCGCGGAGCGGGGCGCCGAACGCTACGAGCTGCACACCCGGCACCTCAACCACCAGCTGCCGCGGATGCTGCACACCCTCGGTTTCGACAAGGTCTACGAGCGGGCCGAGGGGGCGTACTTCTGGGACGCCGAGGGCAACGACTACCTCGACATGCTCGCCGGCTTCGGCGTGATGGGGCTCGGCAGGCACCACCCCGTCGTACGCCGGGCGCTCCACGACGTCCTGGACGCCTCGCTCGCCGACCTCACCCGCTTCGACTGCCAGCCGCTTCCCGGGCTGCTGGCCGAGAAGCTGCTGGCGCACAGCCCGCACCTGGACCGGGTGTTCTTCGGCAACAGCGGCACGGAGGCGATCGAAACGGCGCTCAAATTCGCCCGGTACGCCACCGGCAGGCCACGGATCCTCTACTGCGACCACGCCTTCCACGGGCTGACGGCCGGCTCGCTGTCCGTCAACGGCGAGAAGGGCTTCCGGGACGGGTTCGCGCCCCTGCTGCCCGACACGGCCATCGCGCTCGGCGACCTCGACGCGCTGCGGCGTGAGCTGAAGCGCGGTGATGTGGCCGGGCTGGTCGTGGAGCCGATCCAGGGCAAGGGCGTCCACGCCCCGCCTCCCGGATTCCTGCGGGAGGCACAGGAGCTCCTGCACCGGCACAAGGCCGTGCTCATCGCCGACGAGGTGCAGACCGGGCTCGGAAGGACCGGCGACTTCTACGCCTACCAGCACGAGGAGGGAGTCGAACCCGATCTGCTCTGTGTCGCCAAGGCGCTCTCCGGCGGGTACGTACCGGTCGGTGCGACGCTCGGCAGGGACTGGATCTTCAAGCGCGTCTACTCGTCCATGGACCGGGTCCTCGTCCACTCCGCCAGCTTCGGGTCCAATGCCCAGGCCATGGCGGCCGGGCTCGCCGTCCTCGACGTGATGGAGCAGGAGGAGACGGTCGCGAACGCCCGGCGCACCGGTGATCTGCTGCGGGAACGGCTCACCGCGCTCGTGGGCCGCTACGAACTGCTGCACGAGGTGCGCGGCCGCGGACTGATGACCGGCATCGAATTCGGCCGGCCGTCCTCCCTCAAGCTCCGCAGTCGCTGGGCGATGCTGCAGGCGGCGCGCAAGGGCCTGTTCGCGCAGATGGTGGTGGTGCCGCTGCTGCAGAAGCACCGGATCCTCACCCAGGTCTCCGGTGACCACCTGGAGGTGATCAAGCTGATCCCGCCGCTGGTCATCGGAGAACCGGAGGTCGATCGCTTCGTGACCGCCTTCACCGCCGTCATGGACGACGCGCACAGCGGAGGCGGACTGATGTGGGACTTCGGCAGGACACTGGTGAAGCAGGCCGTCGCCCATCGCTGAGGAGTTTGCCTCTGAGGCAAATTACTTGCCTCGGAGGAAAGGTCCTGGCCCAATGGAGACATGAATCCTCCTGACGGAGGGGTGGCCGACGAGCTTCCGGGGATCGCGCCACGCCTGCGCGACCTGCGCCGCAGCCGCGGCCTCACCCTCGAGACCGCAGCCGGACGGGCGGGCCTCTCCCCGGCCCACCTCTCCCGGCTCGAAACGGGCCGGAGGCAGCCCTCGCTGCCGATGCTCCTCGGCCTCGCCCGTGTCTACGGTACGACCGTCTCCGAGCTCCTGGGCGAACTGCCTCCCGAGCGTGACGCGATCGTGCGCGGCGG
>NZ_DATMVN010000567.1:0-2970 GCF_035563135.1 Streptomyces sp. | reverse complement strand
CCACCCAGCGAGAACAGGACACCGCGATGACCGTCAACGCTCTCGCCTTCGGTTTCCGGGTCGACGACGTCGCGGCCGCCAGCGTCGAGATCGCCGCGCGGGCGGGGAGCTGCTGGGCGAGATCAACCGGGTCCCCGACCTGGACTACGCCTACCGCCACTTCCGCGGCATCGACGGCCGCGTCTACGGCCTCAACGAGAGCAAGCCGCAGCCCCGCTGACGCTGGGCCCTGCCGCTCCGCCCACCTGGGGCGGGCGGCAGGGCCGGCGAGGGTGCCGTCAGCCCAGGGCCCGGTCGAGGTTCACGGCGGCGCTGATGAGCGCCAGGTGGGTGAACGCCTGGGGGAAGTTGCCCTGCTGCTCGCCGGCGCGGCCCACCTGCTCGGCGTAGAGCCCGAGGTGGTTGGCGTACGTCAGCATCTTCTCGAACGCCATGCGGGCGTCGTCGAGTCGTCCCGCGCGGGTCAGTGCCTCGACGTACCAGAAGGAGCAGATCGAGAAGGTGCCCTCGTCGCCGCTCAGACCGTCGGGGCTGGCCTCGGGGTCGTACCGGTAGACCAGCGAGTCCGACACCAGCTCCTCGCCGAGGGCGTCCAGGGTGGCGAGCCACTTGGGATCGGTGGGCGCGATGAACTTCGCCAGCGGCATCATCAGGACGGCGGCGTCGAGGACGTCGTCGTCCTCGTGCTGGACGAACGCCTGCCGCCGTGCCGACCAGCCCCGCAGCATGATCCGACGGTAGATGTCGTCGCGGGTGCGCTCCCACCTGGCCCGGTCCGCGGGCAGCCCGCGACGGTTGGCCATGCGGATGGCCCGCTCGACGGCCACCCAGCACATCAGCCGGGAGTACAGGAAGTTCTTGCGTCCGCCGCGGGTCTCCCAGATGCCCTCGTCGGGCTGGTCCCAGTGGTCGCAGACCCAGTCGACCAGACCGCAGAGGCCCTCCCACGCATCACTGGAGATGGGCTCCGCCCACTTGTCGTAGAGGTAGATGGAGTCGATCAGCTCCCCGTAGATGTCCAGTTGGAGCTGCTCGGCCGCGCCGTTGCCGATCCGGACGGGCGACGCGCCCTCGTACCCCTCCAGGTGCGGGAGCTCCTCCTCGGCCAGGTCGGTGCGGCCGTCGATCCCGTACATGATCTGGAGGGGGCCGAGGGGGTCGTCGCCCGGCGGCGGGATGTGCTGCTCGAGGAACCCCATGAAGGCGGCTGCCTCGCTGTTGAAGCCCAGCCGCAGGAGCGCGTAGACGCAGAAGGCGGCGTCGCGGATCCAGACGAAGCGGTAGTCCCAGTTCCGCTCACCGCCGGGCTGTTCGGGGAGGCTGGTCGTGGGCGCGGCCACGATGGCGCCCGTCGGTGCGTAGGTCAGCAACTTCAGCGTCAACGCCGATCGGTGCACCATCTCGCGCCACCGGCCGCGGTAGCGCGACGCCGACAGCCAGCGGCGCCAGTACGTGACCGTGGCGACGTAGAGGTCCGCCGCCTCGGAGCCGGAGCAACCACGGGGCTCGGCATCGCCGGCGATGCGGTCGAGGGCGAACACCGCCGACTCGCCCTCGCCGAGGGTGAACTCCGCCTCGACGTCCTGCCCGTCGCACCGGAGGGGGACCGTGGCGGTCAGCGACAACGCCAGATCCGTCGAGGTGAAGACGACGCCACCGTCGCGCTCGTCGACGGTGTGCGTCTGACGGCCGTAGTCGAAGCGGGGGGAGACCCGCGCCCGGAACGTCATCGACCCGCGGACGCAGAGCACCCGCCGGACCAGCCGGTGGGCAGCGTGTCCCGTGGGCTCTCCGACGGGCATGAAGTCCTGGACCTCGCCCACGGCGTCACCGGTGTAGAAGCGGGTGAGCAGGACGTTCGTGTCGGGGACGTAGAACTGCCGGGTCCGTGCGCGCGATGCGGCGGTCAGCTCGAAGGAGCCGCCCCGGTCGGCGTCGAGGATGGCCCCGAACACGCTCGGCGAGTCGAACGACGGACAGCAGTACCAGTCGATGGTGCCGTTCGTGCCCACCAGCGCCACCGTGTGCATGTCGCCGATGACCCCGTGCTCGGCGACGGGCAGGTACCGCGGCGGCGGGTCGGCCCCCGCTCGATCACCCTCAGCCGGGTCGCTGGTCACGAGTGTCCTCCGTGTCGGTCGGGCCGGTGCGGTCCGTGCGCTGACGCGAGGTGAGAACTATCGCAGGGTCGCGGCCGACCGGCCCGGCGACGAGCTGGGGTGGGCACGCTCACATGTCCGGGGAAATACTTGTCATGGCAAGTGAGTTCAGGCAGAGTGTCAGTTGCTTCGACAACCACCTGGGAGTGCATCGTGACCACGCTCGGTCCTGCTTCGACCGCCGCTGCGGATGCCCGCATCCCGGCTGACCACCTCTTCGCCCAGCACCTGCGCCGGGTGGCTGCGTCGGAGCCGCACCGGGCGTGGACGCCGGAGGACGGGGCGCTGCCCAGTCTGTACCTGTCCCACGGTGGTGGGCCGATGCCCTTCTGGCGGCCGGACTGGCTGGACCCGCTGTACGGGTGGGCGCGGTCGCTGCCCCGGCCCAGGGCGATCCTGGTGGTGTCGGCGCACTGGGAGTCCGCGCCGTTGTCGGTGAGCGCGACCCGGCCCACCGAGCTGGTCTACGACTTCGGTGGGTTCGACCCGCTGTACCACACGTTCCGCTACGACACCCCTGATGCCGGTGAGCTGGCGCGGGACGTGGTCGGTCTGATGCCGGACACCGAGCACGTGCACCAGCACGCCTCCCGGGGGCTGGACCACGGCTCCTGGGTGCCGTTGAAGATCATGTACCCGGAGGCCGATGTGCCGGTGCTGCAGCTGTCGCTGCCGACGGAGGACCCGGACAAGCTGCTGGCCATCGGTGAGCGGCTGCGCCCGCTGCGCGAGCAGGGTGTGCTCGTGGTCGGCTCGGGGCACATGACCCACGGGCTGCCGTTCATCACCCGCGGCATGATGGAGGGCACCG
>NZ_DATMVN010000566.1:0-6084 GCF_035563135.1 Streptomyces sp. | reverse complement strand
CCGCTGGTTCGTCGCCCGCCGGGGACTGGTCACCGGGATCCTGACCGCGGCCGGGGCGTCCGGCCAGCTGGTCTTCCTTCCGCTGTGCGCCTGGATCATCGACCGGCACGGCTGGCGGCCGGCCACGGTGACGGTCGCGCTGGCGGCGCTCGTCGTCGTCCCGTTCGTCTGGCTCCTGATGCGCGACCACCCGGCCGACGTGGGCCTGGCCCCCTACGGCGGTGTGTACGAGGAGAAGCCGGCCCCCGCGCGGGGCGCCGCGAGCCGCACCGTCCGCGTCCTGTCCGACGCGGCCCGCACGGGCCCGTTCTGGCTGCTGGCGGGCTCGTTCGCGATCTGCGGTGCCTCCACGAACGGCCTGATCCGCACCCACTTCGTGCCCTCGGCCCATGACCACGGGATGGAGATCACCGCGGCGGCCTCGCTGCTGGCCGTCATCGGTGTCTTCGACATCATCGGCACGGTCCTCAGCGGCTGGCTCACGGACCGCTTCGACGCCCGCAGACTGCTGGCCGTCTACTACGCCCTGCGCGGTGTCTCGCTGCTGTTCCTGCCGATGCTGATGGGTCCGGCGGTGCATCCGCCGATGGTCTTCTTCATCGTCTTCTACGGCCTGGACTGGGTCGCCACGGTCCCGCCGACCCTGGCTCTGTGCCGGGAGCAGTACGGCGAGGACAGCGCGATCGTCTTCGGCTGGGTCCTGGCCTCGCACCAGGTGGGAGCGGCCCTGGTGGCGTTCCTCGGCGGGGTGGCACGCGACGTGACCGGTTCGTACGACCTGGTCTGGTACGCCTCGGGGGCGCTGTGCGCGTCGGCGGCCCTGATGGCCCTGGTCATCCGCCGCAAGCAGGGCGGGGAGACACCGGCCGCCGTCCTGTGAGAGGCGGGATCACCTCGTCCTGGCCACGCGGGCGGCTATCTTCCGCGCGTCCAGGGCGATTTCGCGGAGCATGCCGCTGATCGGGTTGGTGAAGCCGGTGAAGTAGAGGCCCGGCGCCCCGTCCGGGGTGCGGGCGCCGTGCACCACGGGGCGGCCCCTCGCGTCCAGCACGCCGAGGTGGCCGGCCAGGCCCTCCAGGGCGCGTTCGTATCCGGTCGCCGCGATCACGGCGTCCGGGGTGGTCCGGGACCCGTCGGCCAGCACCACCGCGTCCCCGTCGAACGACTCGACCGCCGCCACGGGAACCACCCGGCCGGTCTTCACCGCGCTGATCAGCCCGACGTCCTGGACGGGGATCGCGCCTTCCCTGACCCGGGAGTACAGGCCCGTGTCCGGTCGGGGAAGGCCCTGTTCCGCCAGGTCGGGGACGGAGAGGCGGGACATCAGGCGCCCCGCCCGGTCGACGAGCCGGACCGGAAGCCGGCGGACCAGCACGGCGGTGGCCTGGGCGGGCCAGCCGGCCGTGGAGCGGCGCACGATGTGCGGGGGCGTGCGCACCGCGATCCGCACCCGGGACGCGCCGCCCTCGGCCAGGTCCACGGCGATCTCGGCCCCGGTGTTGCCGATTCCGGCGACGAGGACGTCCTTGCCCGCGTACGGGGCCGGACCGCGGTACTCCGCGGCGTGCACCAGTGCGCCGGTGAAGCCCTCGCGGCCGGGCCACGAGGGGGTCTTCGGCGTGTGGTTGAAACCGGTGGCCACCACGACCACCCGCCCGGTGAGCACCCGGCCGCCGGTCGCGCTCAGCCGCCAGCCCGCGCCGTCGCCGGTCCGGTCGATCCGGGACACCTCGACGCCCGTCACCACTTCCAGCTCGTGGTGCTCGGCGTACTTCTCCAGATAGCGCACCATGTCGTCGCGCGACACCCAGCGCCCGAACCTGCGGGGCATCGCCAGCCCCGGCAGCGCCGACCACCGCCGGGTCGTGTGGAGGTGCAGCCGGTCGTAGTGGCGGCGCCAGGACGCCCCGACGTGGCCGGACCTCTCCAGCACGATCGCGCGTACGCCCTGTTCCCGCAGGGCCGCCGCGACGGCGAGACCGGCCGGGCCGCCGCCGATCACATAAACCGGTCGGTCGGCGGGGGCGAGGGGGGCGTCACCGGGGGCGGGAGTGCTTTCGGGCATGGCTCGGAGCGTAATAGGACATGAACATGATGGGTTCCGGTCCGGACGGGAATCGGTTGCGAAATGATCACGGGCCCGGAGAGCCGGTCCTTATCCGGAGATCCGGCTCCGCCCGCAGGCCCGGTGCGTCCCGCCCGCAGGCCCGGTGCGGCCGAACGGCCCGGAGGGAGCCGGGGTTCAGGGCCAGAGCAGCTCGCGGGTCCAGCCCGTGCCGTCACGGCGGTAGCGCAGCCGCACGTGCCGGCGCCGGCCGTCGCCCTGGAAGAACTCCACCTCCCGGGGCTCGACCACATAGCGCGTCCAGGTCTCCGCCTCGGCGTCCGGTTCTGCCTGTGCCCGCTCCCAGGCCGCCTCGGAGGCCCGTACGAGATCCTCGTACGCCGGCAGCACCTCGCTCTGCGAGCCGGTGAGCGCGGCGGCCAGCGCACCGGTGGACCTGGCCCGCAGGTCGGCCTGGCTCTCCTCCCGGCTCGCGGGGGACACCTCTCCCCGGATCCGCACCTGGCGGCCCTGGGCGGGCCAGTAGAAGCCGAGCGCGGCGTACGGGCACACGGCGAGCTGGCGGCCCTTCGCGCTGGTGGCGTGCGTGGCGAAGTGCCAGCCCCGCCCGTCCGCGTCGTGCAGCATCAGCGTGCGCACATCGGGCCGTCCCCCGGCGTCCGTCGTCGCCAGGGTCATGGTGTGCGGTTCGCTCTGCCCGGCCGCCACCGCCTCGGCGAACCAGGCGTGGAAGAGCGGGAGGGGGGCGGCGGGCGCGGCGGCCGGGTCGAAGCGGGGGAGTGGCACGTCCCAGACGCGCTGGGCGTGGAGCAGGTCGCGGAAGTCGTTCTGTGCATCGCTCATGGGGCCATTCCACAGCGTCCCGCACCGGCGCGGGAACGACGACGGCGGACCACAGGAGTGGTCCGCCGTCGTCGAGACAGGACGTGGGGAGCCGCGGAAGGGTGCGGCTCCCGGCGTGTGCGGGGGAGGCGGGGCTGCCGGGGCCTACCTGGCGGGCTTCTTGCCGGTGATGCCCAGGTGGACCAACAGGGCGAGGTTGGGCCGGAGTTCGGCCTGCTTCACGCCCCAGGTGGTGAAGCCCTTCTGGTGCGAGGCGACCCCCGCGAGCATGACGACCAGGGAGCCCGCCACCGCGGCGGGGCTGACCTCCTTGTCCACCTTGCCCTTGGACTGGAGCTCCTCGACCGCGTCCGTCAGGGAGTTGGTGACCGAGTTCAGCACCTTCATGCGGATCTTGTAGAACCGCTTGTCGCCCTCGGCGGCACCGAGGTCGACGACACGGAGGATCGCGTCATGGCGCCGCCAGAAGTCGAGGAACCCCTCGACGAGTTCTTCGGAGGCCTGCCAGCCGGCCTTGCCGACCCAGGAGCGCCCGCCGACCAGTTCGGTGAGCCCGGCGCCTTCCTTGGCCATTTCCTCGGCGAGTTCGAGAACGGCGCCCTCGACGTCGGGAAAATACTGGTAGAAAGTCGCGGGTGAAGTTCCCGCCTTCCGGGCCACGTCGATGACTTTGACGTCCCGGTACGGCGAGGAGCTGAGCATCTCGCTGAGGCAGTCGAGCAGCTTCTGCCGCGTCGCCTGACCTCGCCGACCAGCCACGCGGCCGTCGACGGTGCGTACTTGTCCTGTCATGCCGTCAGCTTACCGAGGGGTGATCCGAGCGCTATCTGACCGACTGCAAATGGGGAACGCCTCAGTGCGGGCGGGGTGAACGGTGCAATTCCCGGCGGCGCCGGCCCGCTTTTCCCGGGGCGCGGGCGTTTATGGAATTCCCCTTCCTTCCGCCCCCATGTTCCGGTGGGATGGTGTTATCAACAGCCTGTGGATAACTTCGGTGGACAACTGTGTCCACGTGAGCCGCAGGCGCTTCACGATTCGGGCAAAGGTTTCATTCGGCCCCTCGGGGCGCGCCGCGGGTCTCCCGGCGCTACGTTGAGTGTGACGGGCGTCACGGCTGTCCCCGCCGGGGTCCACGGCGGTCCACAGCGTCGCCGCCGCGGCACCACCGGGGCGCCGTCGCGGCCCCACAGCGACGGAAGGACCCGGGCCATGGCCGTATTCGCGCAGTCCGCGCCGTGCTGGGTGGATGTACAGCTCTCCGACCTGGAGGCCGGCAAGCGCTTCTACGGCGGGCTCTTCGGCTGGACCTTCCACGCGGGCGACGGCATGCCCTTCGCCGACGCGTACAGCGACGGCGCACTCGTGGCCGCGCTCACCGCCAAGCAGGACGGCCGCATGCCCACGACCTGGGGCGTGTACTTCTCCACCGACGACATCCGCGCCACCGTCGCCCTGGTCCGGAAGGCGGGCGGGCAGGTGATCACCGAGCCGGTACGGGCCGGAGCGGCCGGGGTCCTCGCCCAGGCGGCCGACCCCGGCGGGGCGGTCTTCGGCCTCTGGCAGGCAGGGGAGCGCGCGGGCTTCGAGAAGCAGAACACCCCGGGCGCCTTCTGCTGGACCGAGGTCCACACCCGGCAGCCGGAACGGGTGGACCCCTTCTACGAGGAGGCCCTCGGCTTCCGGGGGACCGACCTCGAACTGCCGGGCGCGGACGGAGGCGTGGAGCCGTTCCGCATCTGGTCCCCCGCCGGGACCGAGCCGGGGGAGGACACCGCGGTCGGCGGGCGTGCGATCATCACGGACGCGTTCCCGGCGATGCTGCCCAGCTACTTCCTCAGTTACTTCGCCGTGGCGGACTGCGACCGCGCCGCCGAGACCGCGACGCGGCTCGGTGGCCGGATCACGGCCCCGCCGCAGGACATCCCGTACGGGCGGACGGCGGTCCTCCAGGACGACCAGGGTGCGGCTTTCGCCGTACTCCAGCCGGCGGAGCTGTCGCCGTAGGGGCCCCGCGGTGTCCTGAAAGGGATGGATGCCACAAGACACCCCGATCCGCCCCCGGGTTCGCAACCGGGCCCCGGGACAGGAAGAATCAGGGGGCGCACCGCCAAGTGGTGCCCAGTGGTGAGACGCTGCACAGGGCGGGATTTCGCGGGCTTCTGTTCCTGAGGTCCGTACGGGGAGGTGGCAGGCAAGTGGAGCAGCTGACGCAGCATGACCCGAGGCGGATCGGCCCGTTCGAGGTGCTGGGACGGCTCGGGGCCGGCGGCATGGGGCTGGTCTATCTGGCGCGCTCGGCGTCGGGCCGGCGGGTGGCGATCAAGACGGTCCGTACGGAACTGGCCGAGGACCAGTTGTTCCGGGTCCGCTTCACGCGTGAGGTGGAGGCCGCTCGCGCGGTCAGCGGTTTCTACACCGCCGCCGTGGTCGACGCCGACCCGCGGGCGGCCGTGCCGTGGCTGGCGACCGCCTATGTCCCCGCACCCTCTCTCGAGGAGATAGTGAATGAGTGCGGGCCGATGCCGACGCAGGCCGTGCGCTGGCTGGCCGCCGGGATCGCCGAGGCCCTGCAGTCGATCCACGGGGCCGGCCTCGTCCACCGTGACCTGAAGCCGTCCAACGTCCTCGTGGTCGAGGACGGGCCGCGGGTGATCGACTTCGGTATCGCGTCCGGGGTCTCCAACACCCGGCTGACCATGACGAACGTGGCGGTGGGCACGCCCGCGTACATGTCTCCGGAGCAGGCCCGCGACTCGCGCAGCGTGACGGGCGCCAGCGATGTGTTCTCGCTCGGGTCGACCCTCGTCTTCGCGGCGACGGGACACGCGCCCTTCCACGGGGCGAATCCGGTCGAGACCGTGTTCATGCTGCTGCGGGAGGGCCCCGACACCGAGGGGCTGCCCGACGACCTGCGTCCGCTCATCGAGTCCTGCATGCAGATGGACGCGTCCCGGCGGCCCAGCCCGGCGGATCTGCAGTCCCAGCTGGCCCCGCACCTGTTCGCCTCCGGGAGCGACGACAGCGGCACGGCGTCGGCCTGGCTGCCGGCCGCCGCGACCGCGATGATCGAGCAGCGCCGCGGCGGTGGCCGGGTCGTCACCGCCGCACGCGTCCCCGTGGCCGTGCCTCCGCCTCCGTCCCGGCCGCCGGGAGCCGTCCGGGACGGGGCGTGGAGG
>NZ_DATMVN010000565.1:0-13382 GCF_035563135.1 Streptomyces sp. | reverse complement strand
CGGCCTTCCTTCTCCAGGCCGCGGCCGAGGCCACCCGGGGCCAGGCGACGTCTCGGGCGCACGATCTGCGAGCCGGCTCCGCCCTGGCGCAGTCCGGCCCGTCGCCGCTGCCGCCCGCGCGGGCGGACCAAGGGCTCGATGCCGCCCAGCGGGCGGCCCTTCCCCCCGCCTCGTCGCAGGCACCAACCGTCCGCTGATCGCGCGCAGGGCGGGTTTCGTACGCAGTACCGAGAAATCCGTCCCTGTGTGTCCCTCTCCTTAGCCTTAAATAGCTACAAAACAGGGCATAATATCCTCGTCTGGAGGGGCAGCCGAGGGACACAAGCAGAATGTGTCCCTCGATCGCGGTCAGGCCGGGCCGGGGTGTGGTTGCCTGCGGCGCCAGCTCAGCAGGCTCCTGCCGCGCCTGCCCGGCTTCCCGCCGGCGCGGTTGCCGAGCGTCGTGAGCCGCGCTGCCGCGAGGTCGGCCACGCTCGTCTTGCCCCACCCGGTGGGCAGTCCCGGTCCGCGCCGGGTGGGCATGATGATGCGCGGGCTCAGCACGCGCTCGGCCGCCCGCTCGGCGCTTTGGATCTTCGAGAAGAAGGGGGCGAGGTCGCTGGACATGCCCTGCCGCAGAGCGCTCAATCCCCGGCGGCGCAGGTTATCTCGGGTGCCTGGGAAGCAGCAGGCAAGTCAGGCATGTAGCCGTTTTCGTACGTGCCTGACAAGTATCCGATGGGTCTTCAGGCACGTACGGCACGGCAGGACTACTCTCCGTCTTGGCCGGTCGCCCGCTGCTGGAGATGGGCTTCGAGGGCTTCTTGGACTCCTAGGAGCATGCTGCGGTCGTGCTCCTCAGCGCGCTGTTTCCTCCTCCAGTTCCCGCGCCGCGGCCTCACGGGGGTCTTCCCCGGGCTCGCAGCCGCCGCGTGGAAACTCCAGGGAGGGGCCCCGATGGGGTAACGGTACGTAGGGACCAGGGCCAGTCCGCCCGGGCCGACGGGGACAACGACCACACCTTGCTGCTTCCACTGCCATCGCAGGTAGCGGCCCTGCGATCCGTTGGGGAAGACGACCTCGTCGTTGAACAGGCGGCCGAACCGGTTGCCGAAGACCTCTGCCTCCCGCTGTCGACGGATCGGTGCTGGCGGGGCGGGGTCCAAGCGGTGCTGCTGCATGCTGCTCCTGTTCGTCAGTGGCGGCGGCCGGGTACCGGGGTCGGGTGGGCGGGCTCAGGAGGCGGGGTGTCGGGGCGCTTGCGGCGCCGGGCGGCCCAGATCGTCGCGCCGCCGCCGGCCAGGAGGACAGCTCCGGCGCCCAGGGCCCAGGTGATGTTGCCGCCGCCGGTGTGGGCCAGCTGTCCCGAGGGGGCGGGCGGCTGCGCGGCGGGGGGCTGGGGCCGCTCCGGGGTGGCGGGCGGCGTGGACGGCGACGTGGACGGTGGCGTGGTGGGGGTCTTGGTGTCTGCGACGGTGATCTCGACCCGGGCGGCGGGCTTGGCAGTGAACTGCTGCGGCTTGGCGTTGAGTTCGTAGCCGGCGGGGGCCTTCACCTCGGTGGCCCAGTAGGCGGTGCCCGCCTTGAGCAGGACGTCCAGCTTCGCCGTGGCGGTGCCGTCCGCTCCGGTGGTCAGGGTCGTGATCTTCTTGCCGGGGGCGTGTCGGCCGTCCGTGCCCACGGTGTCGGCGGTGATGTTGATGACCGCGCCGGGGAGGGTTTTGCCGCTGTTCTTGTCGATCTTCTTGAGGGTGAGGTCGGCGGGCTTGAACGGGTCGATGACGACGATCGGGTTGGCGGCCGCCGTCTTGCCTTCGGTGATGATGATCTTCTGGTCGGGCACCAGGGCGTGCAGCGGGCTGTTGCTGTTGGTCTCGCGCAGCAGGTAGGTGCCCGCGGGCAGGTTGTCGAAGGCGAGGATGCCCTCGTGGTCGGTGGTGCCGCGGGCGGCCGTCTTGCCGTCGGCGTCGAGGAGTTCGAAGGCGACGCCAGCCATCTTGGTGCCCTCGGGATCCTTCTTGCGGATCTGGACACCGCCGGGCGGGGCCGTGACTTCCACCGTGGCGGCGGCCTTGGTGGTGGTGTCGCCGGCCAGCAGCATCCGCTGGGCCTTGGGGTCGCGGGGGGTGAGGACCTTCAGGGAGCCGGGCAGCTGGTCGGCACTCGCCTCGACACCGGCCGTGCCCTCGGTCTCGGCGGTGAAGCTCCAGCGGGCCGTGCCGTCCGCCCCGGTGACGACCTGGCCGCTCTCGCCCTTCTCCCCTGCCTCGGTGAACTTGACCTTGACCCCGGGCACCTTCGCGCCGGAGAGGGTGGCGGTGACCGCAACGCCGACCTCGACCTTCTGCCCGGCCGAAGTCTGCTTCGTCTTCGGGGCGAGAGTCAGGGTGTAGGGACCGGCGTACTTCTTAGCCTCGGCGATGTAGTCGAGGGCCAGCGTGCGTGAGCTGCTGGAGACGTTCGGATAGGCCAGGCGCTGCTTGCCGCGTGCTCCGTCGATGCCGTACGTGCCACCCGCCAGCATGTCGTACACGACAGCGTCCACGGCCGCGGCCTGAGCCGCGTTCTGGGTCTGCCCGTACCGGCCGATCACGTAGCTGGCGTACGCGACCTGGGCGTCGGGTACCTGCTTGCCGGTCACTGAGGACGTCCAGTGGCTGGTGACCGCGGGCGAGCCGTAGCCACCGGCCGCGTCCGGCCCCTTCTTCTCCGGGTCAGCGCAGTAGGTTTCCCAGTCGCCTTGGACTCGCATCCCCGGCGGCCCGTACGCGCCGATGTGGCTGGTCGCGGCGTTGCCGTCACTGTCGGAAATGGCATAGCCGGGGCCGAAACGATCAGCCTGCGGTGCGGCCGACGCCGCCGGAGCCCAGACGAGGGTGCCGCAGACAGTGGCCGCGACCGCGATGGACGCCGGACGCGAGAGGACGCGGGCGGGGCGAAGGCGCATGTGCAGGAAGCTCCTTGAATCGGCAGCCGCCTGGATCAGTGCGGCGGGCGGCCTGGCGGTGGTCAGGCGCGAAGCTAGTGCGGCCGCCGTCGGCGAGATCCCTGCTTCCTATCCAGCGGACACCGCGGCGAGTTGCCTCCCGTCGGGCGGGAGGCAATCGCCTTCCCCGGCCCGTCTCGCGGGCCACGTGGCTGCGGGTCGGCGGGGGCATGTCGCCGGCGCAATTCTCGGTCGCCTTCCCTCTCCAGGAGCGGCCTGGGACATGGGATGCCCGTCAGGCGGGAGAGCGTGCACTTGCCCGTCTATCCCCCGGGATCGGCTCGTCGCTCGGGGGCGCGGTCCGCGAACGTGAGGGTTCTACCCGGATCAGCAGGAGGGCCCAGCATGCGACGCGAGCGGTTCGACGAGCGGGACCTGGAGGCGTGGACAGGTGCGATGAGCGACCACGTCCGCATGGGGCCCGTCCGCTCCACCGAAGAAGGGCTGCAGCGTGTGGCCCGTCTGCGTACGCGCGTCCGCCAGTCCCCGGAGCCGTGGCTGGCGTGGCAGCAACTGGCATGGGCCCTCAACGACCTTCTCCATTGGGACCTGCTCAACCACGAGATGCCCGGACTTGGCGGCGTTTCGGATTCCGAGGGCCTCGACGAGGAGGAGCGTGCGGCGCTGTGCAGAGAGCAGACCCGCGCCCTGCGCCATGCCGGAATCGCGCCGGAGGAACTGGCGCTGGCCCTGTGGCGGCAGGGATACATCGAACAGGCCCGCCAGGAACTGGAACATGCGCTGCTCTGGGCCTCTGAGGATGCCGACCTGCTCGCCCTGTGGGGCACGTTCCTGTGCGACCAGGGCGACCGTGAGGCTGGACTGGAGCAGTTGCGTGCCGCCGTCGAGCTGGCTCCGGACAGGGCCCGTTACCAGGTACGGCTGGGGCTGTTCGCACAAGGGCAGGAGCGTCTGGAAGCCCTCCGCGCGGTAGAACGTCTAGAGCCGGAACACAGCTGCCTGTGTGAGGCCTTGCGGGGTCAGGACGAGCTGGCCGAGGCGGCGCCGGCCGCTGAGCAGGTCGATCGAGATGAGCACCGCCACTTCCTCTGGTGGCTGATGGATCCGCTGCGGGCGGCCGAGCACGAGGCGGTGTTGCGCGCCTGGCTGGAGCTCGCTCCCCTGGACCAGGAGTGCGCCGAGCACCTGTACCGGAAGCTGAGCTACCAGATGCAGTGGACAGGCGACTACTTCGGAGTTGCCGAGTGGTGGGACCAGCCTCTGTGGAGGGAGCCCGGCGGCCACGATGGATGTGTGCCCTCGCAGCCCTACGTCGACCTCGGTCGTTCCCTGGTGCTCCGCGGCCACGCCGCCCAGGCCGAGCATGTGCTGCGCCGGGGGCTCACCGTGCATCCGGACGATCCGACGGTACGGACCGAACTGGCAAGCGCTGCCATGGCTGAGGGCCGCCATGCGGACGCGGAGCAGCAACTGCGCGCTGCGATCACCCACAGTCGCCTGCAGGACCCTCACCTCAGCCACCGCCACCGACTGCTGGGCGAAGTACTGCTGTGCTTGGCCCGGCCGGCGGCAGCGGCCGTCGTACTGCGCAGGGCCACCACTCTGGACCCGATGAACGCCGCCGCCCACACCGCACTGGCCGAGGCCCTGGAGTCGCTACGTTGCTTCGACGATGCCATCGCAACTGCACGCCGAGCGGTAGCCCTGGGGCCCGACCAGGGCTGGATGTCCGGCGTACTGGGGCGGATCTTGTTGGGACGTGCCGATGTCGCAGGCGCGTGCGAGGCCCTGGAGGCAGCGGCCCGACTGGACCCGAACAATGCGGTGATCCAGGAAGACCTGGCCGAGCTGTGGCGCGTCGCGGGCCCCGATGCCCCGGCGGGGGCCGGACTGGCTGCCGCCCGGCGCTGCCTCGACCTGGGTCCTAAGCAGCTCAGCGGGTACGAAGCGCTCGCCGCCGCACTGCATGATCTGGGGCGCGGCGCCGAAGTACTGCAGGTCGCGGCGGAAACCGTGCAGCGCTGGCCTGCCTCCGGGCGCGCCCACAATCTGCACGCTCTCGCGCTGTGGGAGACAGGGGACCACATCGGGGCGATCGCGGCGGCGACCGAGGCCGCACATCTGGACCGCAGCGCCGTGCACCTGCACAACTGGGCCTGGCTCCTGGCCCGCACCGGCCGCCCGGTGCAAGCTCTGGCCCTGTACGAGGCCGCCCAGGACAAGAACCCCTACGACCCTCAGGTCAGCCACGGATTCGCGCTCGCCCAGCTGCTCGCGGGCCGCCCTGGCGCAGCCAGGGTCCGCTTCACACGCAGTCTCTCCCAGCGAGCAGACCCGGACACGGCGGGCAGGATCCATCTGTACTTGGCCGCGCTGAGCGGGTGGGACAGCGACAGGTATCTCCATCTGTCCGCAGCACGCTGGGCGCGCAGCCACCCCGGGCAGCCCAACGTCTGGTCCGGTCCGGCGGACCGCGTCCGGGAGCAGGCGGTCACCTCAGACATCGCTAATCTCTGCCTGAGCGGCCTGCAGAGCGTCTCGGGAGCGCTGGCAGACAGGATCGCCGCCGACCCCGAGCGGCCGGCCCTGCAGTGGGCCGTAGGGCAACTCGGCCTGATCTCCCCGGCCCAACTGCTGTCCGCGCCGTAAATCCCCTGTTCACAGGCTTGCCCGTCAAGGCATGATGGCCGGAATTGATCAACGAAGGGGATGGGTGAGGCCGATGCCGCTTCCTGTACTGAGTCCCGAGGCACGTGCCGAGGCGCTGCAGAAGGCGCTGCGGGCACGGCGCGAACGGGCGGACGTGCTGGGCGCGTTGAAGTCCGGTGAGGTGACGCTCGCCGCCGTACTACAGCGCACGGACGACGTGGTCTGCAAGACACCGGTACAGCAACTGCTGCGCGCGCTGCCGGGGATCGGCACGGTGCGCGCGCAGCAGCTGATGAGCGAGCTGAACATCCCAGCCCGACGCAAGGTCCGGGGGCTGGGACCGCGCCAGCGCGAGAGACTGATCAGGCTGTTTCCCGCCCAGGGATGAGCTCTCCCGGATGAGCTTCCCGGGGGTCAGCTCTGGAGTCCTCCGTCGAGCCAGTCGAGGTAGTGCGGGTCATCCAGTTCGGCGCGCCAGGCTGTGAACGGGGCGGTGGCCGCGGCCTGTCGATACAAGACGGTGCTGTGCTGGGCGAGTTCGTCGAGTTCTGCGGCGAGGTAGCGGTTCTCGGCGGGCAGGGTGCGGGCGAGGCCAGCGCAGATGGTCGCTTCGGCGAGGACGCAGGCCACGGCGTGTGCCCAGGTCTGTCGCCCCAGGTGGTCGGGGATCTCGCGGCGGCTGCGGCGCGGCCGACGTTCTTCACGGCCCGCTCGCTGCGCCGCGTGGTCGATGGCGCAGGCGAGCGCCGTGACGGCCTGGCGGACACCGGATCCGACCGGCTTGAGGCGACGCAGGAGCCGCTCGTCGTGCGGGTGTAGGCGGTGATCACCCAGGGCCTCCAGCCGACGTCGGGGGCCAGCAGCCTGCCGGGTCAGGGCGCGCAGTTCGCAGAGCCATCCCAGCGCCTCGCCGGGAGTGGGACCGTCGGGGACGTCGGCAGGGAAGCCACCGTGCTCACGCTGCAGGGAGGGAGGCAACAGACGAGCCAGCACGGGTTCCTTGACCCGGTAGGGCTGGCGGGCGGTGATGCGGTCTTCCTGGAAGGGGAAGACGGGCTGGGGTTCTGTCCTTACCAGCAGCTCCAGCCTGCATCCCATGCCTGCGATCAACCGCTGCAGATCGGCGAAGGTGGGTTCGCGTTCTCCCGTGAAGTAGCGGTGCACCGAAGGCTGGGTCACACCGAGGAACCGGGCCAGCACTGTCTGCGTTGAAGGTTCTGTGCGGGCCCGCTGCAGCAGCCACGCGGCCGGAACGGCTGTCATCGGATCTTGGACGGACACGACCCTCTCCCCCTCGTCGAGACCTATACCGATACGGTATACCCGCAGGATTATGCGGGATTCCTCTTCGACTTCGACGCCTCCTGCACGGACCTCCGGGCGGGCATTTCCTCGCCCCAGGCGGAGTTAGAGGCGAAGGGGCCTCCGCCAGAACAACTGAAGACCGACCGAGGACAGCCGCCCAGACTTTCGTGCGCGCAGGCGCCGCTGGGCCTGAGGACTCCCACGGGATCGCGATTCTTCGCAAGCTGTCCGGATGTGCAGTGCGCAAATAAGCTCACTGCACCCTGGGGCCGAAAACCAGTTCGATTCCACGCCCTGTCGGACCGTAGGATTCCGCATTCAGCCTGATCAACCCAGGTGAGAGGGGCAGAAGTGACAGGGGGCGTAGCGCCGCATCAGCACCCCGAGCACGAGGATGTCTGCGCAGAAGGTGCCGAAATCTACGAGCGTGCTTTGCGGTCAGGGGGATCCGTCGCCCGAGTCGAGGCCGAGCGGGCGCCGTGTCTGATCGATCTGGGTCTGCTCCACCCCGCTCCCGACCGGCAGGACATCTTCCTGGCCGTGGAGGCCGCCGTGGTGCTGCCCCGGCTGCTGGACACGATGGAGCGCCGGGTGGCGGTCGAGCGCGAGCGCGGCGCCCGCCTGGCGGACCTCCTGAACCCGATGATGCGCCTGGATGTGGCGGAGCCCGTTCAGGGCGGCCCGTTCACGATCCTGGAGGGCGCACCTCGAATCAGAGCCGCTGTCGACGAAGCTGCCGACGACGTGCAGGAACGGATGTTGGCCATTCAACCCGGCGGGATCCGCTCCGAGTCCGCACTGACCGACGCTCTCCCCCGCGCGCTCAAACTGGCGGAGCGCAAGGTGCAGATGCGCACTCTCTACCAGCCCTCCGCACGCTACGGCCGTGGCTTGTTGGAGTACTTCACCGCTCTCGAGGGCATGGCCGAGGCGCGGATCCTGGACGAGCTACCCGAACGGCTGCTGCTGTTCGACCGGAGCGTGGCCATCATTCCGGCGCAGGAGGACCGCCGAGTCGCCCTCGAGGTCCGCCAGCCGGCGCTCATCGACTACCTGGCCGGGGTCTTCGAACGGTTGTGGTCCACCGCGACTCCGTTGTACGCGCCGCCCGAGCCGAGCGTCGACGGGGTCACCGATCGCCAGCGGGCCATCGCTCAGTTGCTGGTCGACGGCCATACCGACGCGATCATCGCCAAGCGCTTCGGCCTCAACGAACGAACGGTGCGCAACCACATCGTCAAGCTGAGCGATGCGGTCGGCGGCAGCAACAGCCGGCTGCAGTTGGGTTGGAAGCTGGCTCAGGCCGGGCTGCTCGACGTCCCCGACGTCCCCGACGCCGAGTGACGCGTCCCGCCAATGCGGGCCCGCCCCTACGCGAAGGGCTAGCGGGCCTCGGCGGGAGGCTCTCGGGGTTGCATCCCACCTCACGCTAGCCGGGCGCGGCTCCGAGACCTGCCAGCCGCTCCGGTCGGGCCTCAGAGGCGCCTGTTCGGCCGAGAGGCGGGAGCCCCACCAGATGGTGACGAAACGTTACTTTAAGGTTGAATTAGCACTTCGCCTGGGCGGAGCGGTCCAGACCAAACGAGGTCATGCCCTGGCGCACACCCCTATTCTCCCTCCCCTGGTGACTGAGCGTGGCATGGGCGCTTATGGTGGTGCGCCATCAGGCCTCGGGCAGGGGGCAGCGCCGGGAGAAGGACTACAGGTCATGTTCAGTGCGACGGTCGGACAGACCCTGCGTACCTATCGCACCCGGTCCGGCAGGTCCGCCGGAGACATCGCGCAGGCGGCAGGGATCAGCGCCCGACAGTACGAGGCTCTCGAGTCGGGGACTGGCTGGCCCGGCAACCAGGCATTCGCCGCGGCCGTCGACGCCCTGCAGATTCCCGCCGAGGCGCGCAGCCGCTCCGGTCTGAACTTCTGCGGACGGCCTCTTGGCACCGCCATCGCCGCCACGCTGAAGGGGTTCACGGTGCCAGCCATCGTGGTGGACCATGCCTGGCGCATCGTGGGGGCCAATCAGGAAGCGACCAAACTGCTGCCCGAGCTGGGGCAGCCGGGCTGGAGCCTGCTGCGCTGGATCCTGTGCTCGTCCGAGGCCCGCCGTCGGTTGGTCAACGCAGCCGATGTCGCTGGGACATTTGCGGCCGTACTGCGCGAGGCACTCGCTCTGACTCCCTCCGATCCGGATCTGCGGTCCCTGTATGAGGAGATCGGGTCAGACCTGCGGGCGCGCGGCGCGGCCGAGGTCCCTGACGTAGACGGCCTTGACCTGGTGTGGCGTATGGACAGCGGGCCGTATCAGATGGTCTCCCTGTTCGTGTCCGTACCGACCCGGCGCCCGGACCTGCGGCAGATCGCCCTCCATATCGAGCCCCTACTGCTGCCCGGCCAGGACCTGGACTCCGCACAGTGGTCGGAGGCCGTCCTGACGGGCATCGCCCACTGTGCGGTCTGCTGGTCGGCCATGGTCTATGAGTGGGGTCCGGTCTACCGGTGCCCCAGGGACTGCTTTACGCCGGTGGTCGCGTCGGTCTTGGAGGAGGAAGTCGCGCAACGTCTCCTGCCTCACGTGTACACGGACGGGGCGCTGGCCGGGCTGGCACGGCTGCAGGAGGTTCTGGTGGCCTGCGGCAGCGAGCCCGCCATGCCTGCCCCGGTGTCCCTGCAGCATGCCCTGTATCAGTGGCGTCACCAGATGCCGATGTCCACCCGCCGGGAGCTCGTGGCCGGTTGGGTGGCCCGGGTCGCAGTCGGGCGAGGCGGGCCCGCCTCGGCATCCGGGCTCGTTCTGGACCTCCAGTGGTTTCCCGGACTGTGAGCGGCTGTGCCGCTACCGGCGCGGCGCGGCGCTCCCGGTTCCCTGCCCTTCCGGCTGCTGGTGCTGGTGAGTCCGGCTGATCTGTTCCGTGGCAGCGGGAGTCGCGCTGGGAGGCGGCGGCCCGGCGATGAGGTCCTCTCGCCGTGCCGCCGACTCGGCGATGAACGCCAGGGCAGCGTCGCGCAGCCGGTCGGCTCTGCCCACGTCGGGCACCCGGGCGAACAGACGAGTCAGAGCCGCCTCCGCCCGCTGCAGCGCCGCCGCCTCGCGCAGCGATGCCGCGGGAGTGGCATGCCCGCTCTGGTCCCGGAGGAAGGCCAGCGCCTGGTCGGCGGAACCGAAGACCGCCTCGATCCGCTCGCGCCGCAGGGCGGCCCGGTCAGGCCGGGCGGAGGTGGTGGCGAGTTGCCGCCGCAGCCACAGAGCCCGGGCCTGGTCCTCGCGTGCTGCCCGGTCGGTGGACATCGGCCAGTCGTACTCGTTCCACGCGTCATCATGGTGGAGCTCAACGTGCGCGTCCCGGGCAAGGGCGGTCGGCTCGACCGGAACCTGGCGGCCGTGGGCGAGGTCGGCGGTGATCTCCACGGGGCGCTGCGGGCTGTCGTGCTGCAGAAATTCCATCCACGCCACGGCGGCGTTGGGGCAGGACTGTCCATAGGCCGGGATCGAGGTGAGTGCGACTCCGGACAGCCGGTAGCGCACGGGGCTTCGTGGCTCCCGGATACCGCTGCGGCTCTGCTCGGCTCGGTAGCCGTGTTCGGTGCTCCAGTGGGTGTCGTAGGTGACCTGGGCCTGCTGGAGGACGGATGCGAAGGGCACCTCGGTGCCGCGGATCCGCTCTTCCAGCAGCGCCGCCATCCGTCCGGCCGTCCCGGTCTGCTCGGGCCAGGCGGGCGCGGTGGTGTCCTGGAACTGGAGGAGCAGACGGCCGGGCAGTCCCTGGGTGTCGAGGATCAGGGCAAGGCGGGCCAGGAGTGCGGCGGCGGTCTCCGCGGCATCGGGTGCGTACGGCAGACCCGTCCGGTCCAGGAAGCGCTGTAGCGCCTCGTCCAGGGCGTGGGTGGGCGAGCGGTCGTACTCCTCCTGCTGAAACTCGAACTCGTCTCTCGTCTTGAGCGCCGCCACGAGGTTGAAGAGCATCACTGGTGAGTGGGCGCTCTCTTGCCGCATCTCTTCGCGCACCGGCTCGAGATAGGCCGGATCGGCGCGATGTGCTGCCTCCTTCCACGTCAGGTAGGCCTGCTCGAGCCGCGCGGCGCGGGTAGGGCGCCACTCCCCCGGTGTCCCGGTCTCTTCCAGGACGGCCTGCCACAACGCCGCCTGGTCGACCGGCCGGTGGCTGCCATCGCTCAGCAGCTGGATGATCTGAGCGGGGTGGCCGGGGCGGTCGTGGGCGAGGAGGGCGCCGAGCGCGGCCATCGCGGTAGGGAGGTAGAGGTCCTCGGCTGTCTGGCCGGCTGCGAGGTGAAGGGAGTACCGCAGGCCGGTTGGGTGCGGGGCGGCGTGCTGTTGCCAGTGGAACTCCGCGTCCAGCCATTCCTCGTTGTGGGTCTCCAGAGCTCTGTCAGCCGCATCACGCAGAGAGGCGTTGTGTTCGCCGGCAAAGGACACGAGCGCGGCGGCGAGGTGCCGGGCCGGGCCGTCGAGTTCTCCGTAGGGGTGCCGGTTCCACCGGGCGCGCACTTCGCGGAGCATCTCCTGGCCGCCGTGCCCGTGGACGTCCTCCCACAGCGCCAGGTCGGTCAGCAGGTCGCGCAGGACGATGGCCGCATAGTCGCGGCGTACTCCGCCACGGCGGGTGCGGCTCTCCTCGTCGAGGCCGGGGTAGCGGCGTACCGCTCGGGCCACGGCCTCGAACTCCTCCATGCGGGACCGGGCCTGCGAGAACGCGTTGACGGCCGCCTCGGCGCGTTCGATCTTGGCTGCGAGGTCGGGGGAAGGTCGCACGCCACGGCTCCTTTGGCAGACGGTGCCGTGGAGCCTGGCTGGGTCAGGGAGTGAGCAGCAAGAGGTGGCGGGCTCTATGTCGCCGACGGCCCGGCACGCGGGCTGCGGATGTGCGGGGATCCCGTCTGGCCGGCTCGTCGTGCGTGGTCCGCCGCGGGCGGACGCGAGTGCGCCCGCCCGGGCTCGTGGCACCGGGCGGGCGCATCGGGTCGGCCGGGGGGCCAGGGGGCCGCTACGGCCGGGCGGCGAGCTCCGACTCCGGACGGAACGGGCGCTCCGCGAGACGCGGGCGCTCGGCCAGGAATGCGGGACGCGCGGAGAGGGCCGGACGGACGGACTTACGGGGGCGGTTCATGAGGACTCCTCGTGGGTTGTCGGTGTAGCGGGGTGGTGCGGGACCGATCCCAGCAGCACGAGGGGCCGGTGCCAAGGCGGTCTGGCGAGTGGCTCCTCTGCCTCCCGCCCGGCGGGCAGACAGTGCGCTGAGAGGGTCGGCAGGCGGGCCGAAGGGGATCGTTTCGGCCCGCCAGGCCATCGCTGGACGCTCGTGACGGACCCGGCCCGGCTGGCCTGCATGGGGCACCCAAGTTGACGGCGGGCTCCCGGCTCGCCGGGTGCCCGTCGGGTGCCGCGGTGGGACGGGGCCTTGTCGTCCTTGGGTCAGCCGGCCAGTCCGTACAGGCCGTCGCTGCGGACCCAGCCTCGGATCCCCTTCGGCAGTCCGGACTTGGAGCGGGCGCTGAACTCGGTGTAGTCCCAGCTCCCCCGGCTGCACAGGATGCTGAGGCGGTCACCGTTGTAGAGGTAGCCACGGGAGGTGTAGCCCGTACTCGGACCGGTGCGCAGGTTCCAGCCGTTGTTCTTCACCTTGCCGGCCCCGTTGCTCCAGTTGACGGTGCACTGCTTGTTCTCGCCGACGGCGTGCGCGGCCGGGGCGGTGGTCACCGCCACGCCGGCGGTCACCGACAGGGCGAGCATGGCCGAGGCGGCCAAGCGGGCGGGAGCGCGAAACTTCATGAGGTTCCCTTCATCGCGGTTGGGATGGCGCTGCGCCGACCGGCGCCCTGGTACCTGGCGCCCACTGGCGTCAGCGGCCAGGGCGGGGTACAGCCTGGGATGAGAGGTGGGGGCGCCGACTCGTGTGCCCGGCGGGCTGGCACACGGGCCGGCGGTTCCCGCAGGGCGCCCGGGATTCCCGCCGGGCACTCCCGCCCGGCGGGCACACGAGCGGCGGATCAGCCGCAGTGAACCTTCTGGGCGCCGCCGTTGAAGGGCTGGTTGTCGCCGGGCGTGCGGGTGAGGCCGCCGGAGACGTTGATGCAGGTACCACGGGCCGAGACGTAGACGGGCCCCGCGTAGTAGCGGTAGTTCGCGCTCGACCCGTCGCAGGCCCTGCCGCCATAGGGCGAACGTTCGATACAGACCCAGATGTTTCCGGCCTTGCCCGCCAGGGCGGAGACGGGCCGGGTGATGGCACAGTTCTTGCCAGTGGACCGCGAGTAGTAGACGTCGATGTATCCCGCGGTGCCTTCCCAGGAGCGGGTGACCGGGTACGAGCCGACCTTGCCGTAGCTGCTTCCGCAGGAGCCGACCGGGGCCGCCGCGCTGGCGGTGGACGGCAGGGCCAGCAGACCTGCCGATATCGCGGTGGCGGCGGTGGCTACGGCGGTGATGCGGCGCCCTGTGGTGCTCATGTCTTTCCTGACTGTGCGATTCGTTGCCCGGCCGGTGGCA
>NZ_DATMVN010000564.1:0-15684 GCF_035563135.1 Streptomyces sp. | reverse complement strand
CGCCCGTGGCCGTCGCGGTGGGAGCCGTCGGCCGCGCTGGGCGGGCCGGCGCGGGAGGCGCGAGGACGTCTTGCTTCACCGTGGTGAGCGCCTTGTTGTCGATCATGACGACGGCGGTGATCCCGCTGTAAGCGGATCGCCTGAGCGACACGTTCAGATGGTGGTGGCCGGCCAGGCGCGCGACGACGAACAGGCCAAGCTTGCCTCGCCGTTGCGCCATGGCCTCGAACGTCGCCTGGTTGTGCTGGGCGAGTTCGGCGTTGGCGGCGTCGATGGCCTCCTGGGGCATCCCGAAGCCGGTGTCCTCGATCTCCAGGGCGATTCCGTGCACGGCCTTGACGCTGCGCACGGTCACATCGCCGGTGGAGTTGCCGATCCCGTTCTCGATCAGCGCGGCAACGACCTTCACCGCGGCGGCCGCGTGCTGTGGGGGGACGAAGGCGGTGTGGGTGACCTGGTTGGCTACCCGCTTGGGAGAACCGGTCTCCACCGCAGCGTCGTTGACGAGGTCGAGGATCGACCTCGGCCGGTCATAGAGGTCCTGTCGCATGCTGCCAGCCAGCGTCCCGACATGCTCCTGGTGGCGGCGGCTGGCGGAGACGGCCCCGTCGATGGTGATCAGGTCGTCCAGCAGGGCAGGGTCGACGTCCGGCCGGGCCATCACCTTCTCCAGGTGGCCCAGGGCCCGGTTGATGTGTCCGAGGGTCCGCTCGGTCGCCGCCGCGACGAATGCGCCGATCCCTCGGCGGTCGCCGGCCTGAGCAGCGGCCTGGCGCACCGCAGTGCGCTGGGCCTCGATCAGGGCGGCCTGGACGTGGCTGAACTCGTCACCGCGGTCCGGCTCGAGGAATTCAGCTTCTGCGTCGACCGCTTCGCCGCGCATCAGCCGGTCCACGACCTGCGGCAGCCGCTCGGCGCCCTCCTGTGTCTGCTGACGCAGCTGACGCAGCCGCGAGGAGATGGAGCGGATCAACCAGACGATGAGCCCGGCGATCAGAAGGATCGCCACCACGCTGCCGACGGCCTGGAGGAACACCTGAGTGCGGATCTCGTCCGCCCGCTGGAAGCCGTGGGCGAGCAGCCCCTGCGTCCGCTGCAGGTTCAGGCCGGCGAGCTGCCCGCTGACCTTCGCGTACGCGTCGTCCCACAGGAGGAGGGAGGACCGGTCGCCGATCTGCTCCTTCCCGAGGTCATCGGCCGGCGGCGTGATGACCGACCGCTGCGCCGCCTGGAGCTCCTTCCACTCAGGGCTCGCGGTGATCTTGTCGTAGAGCGCCTTCTCCTGCTCGGGCAGATAAGGAGCGATCCACCGCTCGTACATCACCTGCTGGGTGCCGTACGCCTCCGCGAAGGCCACCCGATGGGCGTCCGTCATCTGCCCGGACTCCCGGGCCTGGGTGATGAGCATGTCCTGCTGGGCCAGGGCGTCCGAGGCGTAGAAGAGCCCGACCAACGGCCTGGTCTCCAGGGTGAGCGGGCCGTCGTCCATCGCGCTCAACGCCTGGTAAAAGCTGATCATCCTGTTGATCAGGGAGGTGTAGTAGCCGGTGGCCTCATCCGGCTCGCCCTCCCGGGCATCCACGTTCTTACGCACCCTCGGCAGGTCATCGAGCTGCCGGTAGACCGCTTCGACGTACTCCCATCGGTGCCGCTGGTCGGTGCGCAGCTCGGTGCCGGACAAGCGCCTGAAGGACGCGAGACCGGCGTCGGTCTTGCCCCGCTGCGCCTTCAGGGCCGCCTTCGCGGCGGAAGACGGGTGAGCCAGGTAGGCGGCCGTGAGCTTGCGCTCGGCCTGTGCCGCGATGAACAGGGGCAGCGAAGCTTCGCCGCCGAGGCGGCCCGTGGTGCTGTCGTTGCGCAGGTTCCTCTGCTTGTCCCAGGCCGGCACGGCGTTGACGACGACCAGGGCGAGCAGTGCGGTGATCGCGATGGTGGCCACGACGATGAGTCGGGTGCGCACCGTCATGATGCGCCGCGGCGCCCTGTGGCCAGAACGGTCTATGGGGGTCATGAGTCCTCGGACGGTGGGAGAGGTGGAAAGGCGTGGGGGCGTGGACCGGCTGCCGCGGGTGCGTTCTGGGAACCGCGGCAGCCGGGACGGCAGCACGGGGGATCTGCCACTCGCCTTCGGCTTCCGGGACCGGGTCGGCGGTGTGCCGAACGGTCCCCCAGAGTCGGAAGCCGAAAGCCCACGGCGAGCACCGGCGACGGGCGGGGCATGGCATGTCGCCGGGCTCGGGTCTATGCGGGCGGCCCGCAATCGCCCAACGAACCCGCAGCCGCATTGACCAACTCGGCCGCCCGACTCGACCGGTGCTGGGAAGAGGACCGGGTGGGGCCGGGCGCCGGCGATCGGGTGAGCGCAGGGAGGTGCATCGGTCCGGTCTTGGTGAGATCCGGCTCGGCCACGTTCTGGCGGCCGTCCACTGGCCGGCTGCTGGGGGAGAGGGAGTCTTGTGTGTCCGTGCGACGCGGCAGGGCGTTCTCCGGGAGAGCGCCGATCAGGGCATGTGCGATCTCCGCGAGCCGGATGGTGAGGATCACCATGGGCATGCGTCCCTCGGGCACCGGCTCGTCACGGATACGGCGTGCCTGGCTGACCAAGTCCGGGGCCGTGTCGCCCAGGAGCTGTTCCAGGTGGGGGAGCTGCCGGCGCAGGCCCAGGAGGAGCAGCGTGACGTCGTTGTCGTCGCGGGGCAGCGGCGAAGCGCCCAGCACCCGTTCCACCAGGTCTTCTACGGCATGCACGGCGCCGGGTGACGGGGAGCGCCTATGCCAACCGAGGGACGGGCGTAATGCGGACAACACGTGGTCTCCGATCGGGGGGCGGGCGACGGCGGGCGCCCGATGCCGCTGTGGGCGGAGGGGCTGCCGGTGTGTCCGGAGCAGCGGACGTTTCGAGTTCACGGGGCGTCTCCGGCGACGTCGAGGATCGACGAGACGGCGTGGGCAAGACGCCGCAGTCGTCCCAAGTCGGGTGCCGCGGCCGGTACGTCCTGGAGGAGGGCGAGGCCGTGCTGGACGGCCGTGCTGGCGTCGGGACCGTGCCGCCGGACGATCCGTCCCGAGTTCTCGCAAAGGGTCCGGAGGACGGCTTCAAGCCTCGGCGTCCAAGCGGCGATCTGGGCTTGGTCCGGTGCGGCGGCCTGACCCAGGACGTCTTCCAGCAGCGTCTCGGTCTCCTCAGCTTCTGCTGCTGCTGTGAAGTGGGCCGATTCATCCAGTCGGTTCAGCAGGTGCCCGTACGCCTGCTCCCTTGCGCCGGTCGGTGCAGTACGGACCCGGGCCGCCGCAGCGTTCAAGGGTGACGGGGAGGCGAGCGCGCTCTCGGAGGGCGCAGGTCCTGCACCGGAATGGCGGGCCGAAGAGCGGGTGATGGCGTAGACGCTCATGATGCTCGCCTCCGGGGGGCGTCGAGCTCCGTCCAGACGGTCTTGCCGCTGCCGGACGGGTCGGTGTCGACCCCCCAGCGGTCGGAGAGCTCATCGACAAGCCGCAGACCGCGCCCGCTTGCCCGACTCGCAGAGAACGCCTGCTCCTTGGGCCGTACGCCGGACGGATCACGCACGTCCAGGCGCAGCTGGACATCAGACCAGACGACGGTGACCTTGATGGTGATCCCGGGCGGGAAGCCAAGGCAGCCATGCAGGACCGCATTGGTCACGAGCTCCGTACAGATCAGGAGGACGTCATCCGCCACGCCAGCAAGGCCGTCCTGCTCCAGCCGCGTGCGCAGTTGACGCCGCACCCGAGAGACGGCCTCCCGCTCGGCGGGCAGTGACACCTCGAACTGGGGCTCGTCCGCGCCGCGTGTGCTGGCACCGTCAAGGGGGAGGTGGGGCACCGCACACACTCCTTGGGCCGGGAGGGCCGTGCCCCCATGCGGCATAACGGCGGGTAGAGCCGTCGGGCAGCCGGGCTTCCTGAGCGTCAGGTGGTTCATCGGCCGCTTCTCCTCTCCTGCCATCGGGCTTTCAGGGCCACTCGCCCGGCGGGTTCGTGTGGATGAGGTCCTCGAATCCCCCGCACTGCGGGAGGGGTTGAGGAATATCGTCTTCACGAGACAACCGCGTCTTCGCGGCGCTGGGTATCCCGGCGAGGCCGCGGGACCAATGAACGTGATGAAAGATCGTTTCGGGGACGAGGACGCACCATGGGGCGTACGCGCAACGTCAAGCTGGCCGCTGCGATTGCCCAGGCAGGCCTGTCTCAGGCCCGCCTGGCCGCTCGTGTCAGGTCGGTTGCCGCGGAACACGGCGTCAACGAGCTGACCGGCGTCGGCCAGTCCCACATCGCGAAGTGGGTGGGCGGCGTCGTTCCCGAGCCTCAGGCTGCCCGTATCTTGGCCGAGACGCTCTCCCGATGCCTCGGTCGCCTCGTGACGCTCGCCGACATCGGACTGACGGCGGACACCGACGAGCTCGAGCTGCCGGCGTGGAGCGACGACCCACTGACAACGCTGGTGACGCTCGGGAGCAAAGACATGGTGGACATCGACCGCCGACACCTGTTGGCCACCTCGGCTTACTCGGTGGCTGCCCTGGCCCTCCCCGACGACCAGTACTTCGAGCGGGCCGCAGACCGAGCCCGGGCGCGCAAACCCCTGTCGAGCTACGTGGTGACTGCTCAGGATGTCGACGACGTCCGGGAGATGACCGCGATCTTTTCCCGCCGCGACCAGAAGCGCGGGGGCCGCGCCGGCCGCGCCGCCCTTGTCGCATACCTCCGCACAGATGTTGCCGAGCTTCTGAGCGGCCGGTTCCTGTCCGAAGACGTCCGGCGCTCGATGACCTCCGCAGCAGCCGAACTCGCCTACCTCGCAGGATGGACCGCCTTCGACGGGCGTGAGCACCCCCTCGCGCAGCGCTGGCTGACGATCGCCACGGGGCTCGCCGAAGAGGCCGGAGACGCGCCTCTGGCCGGACACATCCTGCGGGCGATGGCCCACCAGGCCGTCGACCTTGGCCAACCACAGGAGGCCGTGCGACTGGCCGAAGCCTCCCTGTCGAGCCGCCGTTACACACATGCCTGCTGGCGCGAACGCTCGCTGCTCGGCGTCGTGCACGCTCGCGGTCTGGCCGCTGCCGGCGAGAAGAAGGCCGCCGTCGCCGCACTTCTGCGTGCGGAACAAGACCTCGGACGGGCCAGCGACGGAGAAGACGAGCCGAACCGGGTGTTCTTCTACACTGAGGCCAGCCTCGCCCACGAAACCGCCGCCGCCCTGAGGGACCTGGGCGACCTCAAGGGCGCCGAGACGCAGTTCCACCGCAGCGTCCGGACACGGCGAGCCCAGTTCGCGAGGACGCACTCCGTCACCCTGGGCTACCTCGGCGCTGTGCAGGCCCAGCAAGGACACCTCGACAGCGCCTGCGAAACCTGGAGCCAGGCCCTCGACGCCATGACAGGCGTCCAGTCGGGCCGGGCGAAGGAGACCGTTGTCCAGATGCGCCGCGCACTCTCGCCCTTCCGGAACCGGGCCGGAAGCCAAGCCGCGGAACTGGACGCGCGCGCCCGCTCCATGCTGAGCCAGGCGTAACCTGTGGGGCGTTCCCGCCTGGACCCGCGCGAGCCTGCCCTTCCCGACCTGGCGGACGTCGCGGTCGTCGGTGCTCCGGCCCGGACCGGCCGGCGAAGTCGCACACCGCGCCCCATAGGCTGACCGGGTTGAAGTGCCGATGAACCTCCGCCGGGGCCGGGACGGCCCAACGCGCAGGTGACGAAGGGGACGCTGATGACCAGCCCAACGCGGATCGAGATCACAGCAGTCGCGCAGGTCGTCGCGGGTCATACCGATCCCGTCGACGACTTCCAAGGCGGTGTGGAGTCGATCATCCGCATGAACGAGGACTCCCCCCTGGAGACTCTTCAGGGGCTCCACGAGTTCTCGCACCTGGAGGTCCTGTGGCACTTCCACCGGGCCAGCCCCACGGACGTGGCACTGCACGCGCGTAGCCCGCGCAACAACCCGGCCTGGCCGGCCACAGGCACCTTCGTCCACCGGAACCATCGACGGCCGAATCAGCTCGCCGTCAGCCATCCGAGACTGGTGAGGGTCGAGGGACGAGACCTTCACGTCACCGACTTCGACGCAGTGGTCGGAACCCCCGTGTTCGACGTGTCGCCGTACTTCCCGGTCATGGGCCCCCGTGGAGAGATCCACGTCCCGAAGTGGGTCGACGAGATGCTCGGGAGCTACTGGGATGCCCCGCCCGTGAAGCGCTAGCCCATGTCGGGAGCGCGCCATCCGCAGATGCGCGCGTTCCTGGGCCTGGCGAGAAGCTGAGCGCGCGATCACAGATCCACCACCCCGGCAGTCACCACGGCCCGAACGGTCTTGCCCTGCATGTTGGGATCGGCGAACCACGTGAGGTCTGTGATCGCCCGCCGCTTGATGAGCTCGATCAAAGAACCCTTGCCAATCCCGGATCGAACTTCTCGGAAGTCGGCGAACCCCGGGTTGAAGTCCTGTACGTCAACAAGCAGTTGCTGCTCCACCGTGATGCTCAGGCATGCGCGCAGAACTGCTTCCGCGTTCGCGGCCGCGCGGCCGTGCTGAAGGGCGTTGTCCACGAGTACGGACAGGACCTGCAGCGCGGCCGGCACGCTGCCATGCCAGTTCAGCATCGTGAGCCCGACGCGTCCCTTGACCCGGGCCATCCGCCGCGCTGTCGGCATCGCGAGCTCGACAGGGTGCTGCCTGGTGATCGGACTGCCGATCGGGGTCAGACGGGCCACCGGGGCCAACCATCCTGAGCCGACACCGTCGAGGGGATGCACCCACGCTCGGTCTACTGCGTAGACGCCGGGGCCGGCCGCCACTCGGACGTCGCGTCCGCGAGTCACGTCGCGCGCTAACTGAACAGTTGACGGCGCCTGGAGAGCCCGAGCGTCCGGTGGGATGTCGTCCCGCCGAGAGGCGCTGGGGATCCCCCTGTCCTCGTCTCCGCTTGGCGTCATGGACTTGCCTCTCAAGCCTCGGCGTCACCGCTCACAGACCCGCGCACTGCCTCTGAGACGGCACGGCACGGCAGTTGACCGCCACGAAGTGGTTGCGCATCGTGGTCGCCTACTTACGATGGACCTAACTTGGCACATCCCGCAACCTCCTGAGCTACAAAATGCAGGACTGCGTACGGAAGAAGTGCAAGCGCCCCCCTCGTAGCCTTGCGGCGGCCGCGTCCGTCACACTGACGGAAGACAAGGACAGAGGAGGACGAAGGTGGGACAGCCAGCGCGACGTACGGCTCGCCGGCGCCGGTTGGGCACCGCTCTGCGTGAGGCGCGCGAGAAGGCAGGGATCAGTCCGGAGCAGGCCGCCAAGGCCATCCATGGCGACAAGTCGAAGATCAGCCGCATCGAGACGGGACGCCATCGCGTCAGCCGTCTCGAGCTGGAAACGCTGATGGATCTCTACAAGATCAGCGATCCGAAAGTGCGCTCGTGGCTGGTCGCGCTCTCGGCTGAGGGGCAGCGGCGCAGCTGGTGGCGCACCCACGGCGACAGGCTCGAGCAGGACTTCAAGGAGCTGCTTTCGCTCGAAGAGGACGCGGAGCGCATCGTCGCGTTCCAGCCGCAGGTCCTGCCTGGCCTCGTCCAGACGAAGGAGTACGCCTCCTCCGTCATCAGCTCCAACGACCCGACGCTGGATCATGAGCAGGTCGACTTCTACGCGAACATCCGGCTCCGCCGTCAGGACGTCTTCGAGAGGGACACCTTCCTCGACTACCTCTGCATCGTGACGGAGGGCGTTCTGCGCCAGCGAGTAGGCGGCGCTGAGGTGATGAAGGGCCAACTGAGCCATCTGCTGGAGATCGGCGCAAAATCCAACGTGGAGATTCGCGTCGTCCCGTTCAGCGAGCAGGGATATACCGGAACCAGCAGCGGGGCCTTCACGCTCTACAGTTACCCAGACCAACTCGATCTCGACGTCGTGCAGGTGGAATACCTGGACGGGACCCTATACCTGGAAGAGGAGACAACTATTCGAAAGTACAGAGACTCGCTGGACCTGCTGCGATCGTCGATGCTGTCGACATCAAAGTCGAATGACCTGATCTCGGAAATTCTCCGAGAGCTTTGAGACGCGAAGAAAGTGAAATGATGCGGCACGACCTGCCGGAAGGCAAGTGGAAGAAGTCGTCCTACAGCGGAGCGCAGCAGGGGGACTGCTTGGAGGTACAGACGACGGAGGAGGGTCTCGTGGCTGCACGCGACAGCAAGGCCCCTCACCTGGGCGCCTTCGTGTTCGGCGCTGACCAGTGGGCGGCCTTCGTCGACGATGTAAAGAGCGGCCGCCTCGGGTGATCACCCGGACGGAAATCTGACGTCCGAGCGGATACGCCGCGAGTATGTGCGCTGACAGCGTCCCTCCCCAAGGTTGGTGGGGAGGGACGCTGTATCTACTTTCCCCCTTTACAACCCAAGCCGCAACAAGCGCCTCTGCATCTGCGGATCCTTCTGCTGCAGCTGCAGTCGGCCCAACGCCCAAGGCACCAGAGGGCATATGAGGGCATCGCTTCGGCCGCTCCTCGTAGGGACCAGTAAAGGAACAGCACCGCACTTCTACAACGCGTTCGAGTGGAGAGGGGCCGCTCAGCGGTCGCGGTCGTGTGGCAGCAGTTCAGGGCCTCGTGCTCCTGCGTCGAGGGTCTCTGCCGCACCGAGCACTGCCAGGAGCTGAGCGCGCCCCTCGGCCAGCGGCAGGGTTCCGACCGTGACCGCCTCGGCGATCCGTGCCGCATGCTCCAGCGCGACCGCCACGCCGGTCGGTTCCCGGTTCACGGTCAGCAACTCGTAACCCGCGCGGAGCGCGGCCGCGAGGTCGCCGTTATGGTCCTCAGGGCCGTTCGCGGCCAATGGGCGCAGCCACAGGTCGGCATGGGACTGCGCGATCTGGATGTAGGGGCGGTAGTCGGTGAGGGTCCCACATCGCCCGCCGGCTCCTTCAGTGCTGCGCTGGCCGGTCCAGTCTTTCGCGAGCCATCGGTGGCGTCGGCAGACCTCCAGTCGGTAGTCCACAGACCGGTCGCGTGCGCGGGCGCGCCGCTCGATCACGACAGTCGACGGCTCGGTGCAGGTGGTGATCTGGCGCAGGACCGGCATGGTGGTATCTCTTCCTGGTCGCGGGTGGAAGCCTGATCATGGCCAGTGGCAGGTAGGCCCGTCGTCCACGATCGGACGCTACGGCTGTGAGGCAGCTCTCACTTTGAGGGCGGGTCGGCACGGCCAGTCGATACGGGAATGGCCATGCCCCTGACGTCGGGTCAGGGGCATGGCGTCCCAAGCAACAAGCAACGTGACGGTGTCGGCGCGAGGCAGCAGGATCGTTGAAGGGCTACGAGGTGGTGAGGATGCGACCCAGCTCGGCGTCCAGCGCCGCTCGCACGCTGGGCACTGAGCTCTCCCGGCCGTACGGAACCACTTCGGTCGTACGGTGGAGGAAGTCTTCGATCGGCGGCCGAGGGGCCGTCAGGAGCGCGCTGGCGTCGTCCACACGAAGACGGAGGACGACGTCGTCTGCGTTGCGCGGATCAGGACCGATCTGTACATCCCCTTCTCCCGCCTGCCGGACCAGGCCGTCTCGGATCAGGTCGCGGTTCACGTGCCAGACGACAGGCTCGTCTCCCGTGCTCATGCGGAAGACGATCCGTACGGCGTACGGGTCTTCCAGCGCGTAGTGCAGAAAAGCTGTGATGACGAAGCAGGGGTGCGGCTGCGGCATATGGAGCCTCATCGCAAAGGCGGTGCTGACCGGCTCCTGCACATCAGTGCTCATCGAAACTGATCTCCTCGGTAGTGAATGGCAGGAGTGTCTAGCTGAGGCCGTTGAAGCGTGGTCCCGTCGCGAATCTCTTGCCATCCGTGAGCAGGTGTCGACGTTGGTCTCTTCGGGGACCGAGCACGCAACTTACGGGGTGAGGCGGACAACCACCCGGAGCTCCTGACTGCGATCACCGCCGCCAACCGGCCGTGTCCGGTTGACCGGTGAGCATGCGGCGGGGCCACCACCGCGGTGGCCCGCAAGGAGGTCACGACATTGCCCGCCGACTACATCCCTTCGCCGGCCGAGACCGCGGAGGCCATGCCTGCAGAGATCGAAGATCAGGTGCACGCTGACTACGCCGACTGGAGTGTGGTGACCAGTGCGGACGAGAGCCATCCCTTCCCCATGCTGGTTCTGGGGAACGACAGGGCCGAGTTGCATCTCGAGCTGGGCCCGGAACGACTGGACGAGCTCCTTGGTGCGCTTGCCGCACAGATCCAAGAGAGCGACGCCGGTGATCTTGACTACCTGGAACCCGATGATGCTGCGCGGAAGCCTCTCACCAGGCGGATCGGTTCCAAGGCAGTGAACGCCTCGGGATGGCCGACCGCGGACCGCTGGTGGCGGTCGGCCGATTCGGGTACGCGCATTATCATCGTCGGCGTCATCGTGGCGGTCATGGTGCTCGGGCTGCTGGTGACGTTCTGAGCCCAACGTGACGAGGCTCCGTCCTGTCCAGCCCGCGGGTGTGCTGTCAGGCAGTGCGGTTGCTGCTTCCTCGAATGAGAGCGAGTTGCTGTTCATCGGGCAGTTGGTCGAGAAACGTCGCCGCGCCGTACTGCTGTGCCTTAGCGGCCAGTGCCTCTTCTTCTGTTGCGCCTGGAAGGAGAGCCCAGGTGGCGGTGCACCACGGCTCACCGACGAAGTGGTGCAGCCGACCGTGGGAGAAGCACCAGGCGAAGACGGTGTGGTCACTCAATGGTTGTCCTGAGGTGCTAGTCGGGAAAGGTGGTGGTGGGCAACGTACCTGGCGGTACCGACAATTACGCTGCTTCCGCGGAGTGCTCCGCTTCATCGTTCGTCGAGCGGGGTCCCGGGGTAGTGAGTGCGTCGGCCGTGCGGATGCTGGAGTGCAGGGGCCAGCACAGGACAGCCCCGAGTGCTCCAGCGCCGCAGATGATCCACGTCGCAGTCACCCCTCCGCCGTGGCTGAGGGACCAGGCGGCAAGGAGAGGCGCGGCGATGACCGCCAGGGCGAGGTTGCTCCCCCACAGGCCGGCGTACCGTCCGTGTGCTCCAGGCGGGGCAAGGCGGGAGACGAGGTCGCCGGCTGCGATGAACAGGATGATCTCGCCTGGGACGGCGGCGGCTGCGGCAAGGCAGTATCCGGCGGTGGAATCCGCCAGACCGGCCAGGCCCATACCGGCGCCCAGGAGGAGGGCGCTGCTTGCCAGCAGACCGGTCATGGGCCCTCCGTGCGCAGCGCGCCTGCTGAGCCATGGGGTCATGAACGGGGACAGGATCAGTACGGCGGCCGCGTTCGCTACCTGCGTCCAGCCGTACGCGGTGGCGTCCAGGTTGTCGTGGCTCATCAGCATCGGAAGGGCTGTGAAGACGCTGCCGGCGCAGATGAGTGCGCAGAGGCTGGCCAGGGAGAGCAGCCACAGACGGGCGTCGCGTACCGCGTGGGTGTAGCCCGTCTTGGTTCCCTCGGGGTCGGTGCGGCGGGTGTACGGAGGGAGTAGGAGTACGGCGGCCCCTCCGAACGTCGCGCAGGCGAGCGCGTTGACCCAGAACAGTGTCGGAAGTCCTGCTGTGGCGGCGAGATAGCCGCCCAGTGATCCGGTGAGGGCGGCTCCGATGTTGACGGCGAAGTGTCGCCAGCCGTTCACCAGTACCTGCTGGGCCTTGGTGGGGAAGGCGTCGTCGATGAGTGTGGTGATCACCGGCCGGGCGGCGTCGTAGACCACACCGGTGAGGAGGGCGGCGGTGATGAGCCCCGTTGAGGAGCGCACTTCTGCCAGGATCGGCAGGATGACTGCGGCTGTGGCCATGGCGTAGGCGAGTGTTGCGCGCGGTCCGATGCGGTCGGACAGCCAGCCGCCGCCTACCTGTCCTATGAGCCAGCCAGCGCCGAAGCTTGCGACGATCCAGCCGGTCGTCTGCGCGGAGAAGCCGAGGCTGTCGGCGTGGTACGGCAGGAAGGGGTAGGCGAAGCCGAGGGCACGGATGGCGAAGGTCCCGATCAGAGCCGCCCAGATGATCGGGGGCCATCGGCGGTTCTCGACTGGTGTTGTGGTGGTGACCTGCGGCGAGACGACGGCAGAAGGCACGGCTGCTCCAGGGGTCAGGTGACTTGTGCGGGGGTGGTCGCGCCGAGGCCTGCTCGGTCAGGTCAGCGCGGGGGTGCGGATGGAGTCCGCGAACAGGGCGGCGGTGTCGGCGGCAGCTGCTGCGCCGGTGCTGTCGGGGCGCCGCAGGAGACAGCGGACGATGGGGGACCCGACTACGACGCCGGCGACGTGGGGGGCGACTTGCTCAGCGAGTTCGGGGGTGGAGATGCCGACCCCGGTGACGATGGGGACGTCGGACAGTCGCTTCAGCCGGTGGGTGAATGCCTTCAGGGCGCCTATGTCGAGGGGTCCCTGGTAGCCGGTGCGGCCCGTAACGGCTGGTGCGTAGAGCCAGCCGCTCGCAGTCGCGGTGACCTGGCTGAGTTCGGTGTCGGTGGCCTGGCGGGGGGTGAACTGCAGGTTGTGGAGTCCGGCCGCGCGGGCGGCTGCGGCCCACTCGGCGGCTTCGGCTGGGGGGAGGTCTGGGATCAACGCTCCGGCGGCGCCGGCGTCGGCGAGTTCGCGCGCGAATCGATGCGGGTCGTGTGCGCGGACGGGCTCCCAGTAGGTCATCACCAGAACGGAGGCTTGGGTGGTTTCGGCTGTGCGCCGGACGGTGGTGAAGACGTGCTGGGTCTGTGTCCCGTGTTCGAGGGAGCGCTGGTTCGCCGCGGTGATGGCCGGTCCGTCGAGGGGGGCATGCGGGTGGGGCAGGCCGATTTCGAGGACATCGGCTCCGGCCGCGGCGAGCATCTGAAGGGTCTCGATGTCCAGGCCGGGGGCCGGGAATCCGGCTGGCAGGTAGGCACCGAATACGGGTATGGGCTGGGCCAGCCTGGCGGCGAGACGGGCCGCAGCGGGGGTGATGTCGTGCACGGAAGGTCCTTGGGAGAGTGATCGGCCGGGGGCGGGAGGCCCGGGCTACGGGGCGGGGGTGGGAAGCGGATGTGTTTGTGTCTGCGGCGCGTCTCGGAGGGCCTTGGCCAGGGGGCGGCACGCGGCGACGGCGATGAGTGCGCTGCCGACCAGTAGGGCGGCGACCAGGGGGCGGCCGCCGGTGTTCAGCGCCAGGGCGATGCCGAGCGGCGGAAGAGAGGCGACGGCGGTTGCTCCGCTGAGGACTGCCTGGTAGCGGCCGGTGGCGTTGCGGGGGGCGTGGGTGGAGATGTAGGCGCCGAGTGCGACGGAGAAGGCGATCTCGCCGGGGACCAGGAGCGCGGCCGCGGCGGCGTACCCGAGGGTGGTGTGCTGCAGAGCGGCGAGGCTGATGCCGAGCCCGAGGATGGCGCAGCCGCAGGCGAGGATCGGGACGAGAGGGTATTTGGGGGTGTCCCCGGATCCGACGAGCAGCCGGGTGAGGGGTGGGGTGAGGGCCAGGACCGTGATCGTGTTGGCGAGCATCGCCAGGCCGTAGCTGGTGGGCGGGAGCCCGTCGTCGGTCATGAGTAGCGGCAGGACGGAGACCAGTCCCCAGGCGCAGGTCATGCCGCAGACGGCCGCGACGGCGATCCAGCGCAGTGAGGGGTCGGCGAAGACCTGGCGGTAGGTGACGGCGGGGGCCTCGGCGCTGCCAGTCGCGGGCCGCGGTGTCAGGACTCGGTAGGCCACGGCGGCGAATGCAAGGCACGCGAGTCCGTTGACGACGAAGAGGGCTTTGTAGCTGTAGTGGTGGGCCAGGTATCCGCCGGCTGCCGCGCAGATGGCTATGCCGACGTTGGAGGCCCAGTACAGCCAGGACTGCGCACGGGTTCTTCCGGCTTCGCTGTCGATGGTGGCATTGATCTGCGCGCTGACCGCCGGCCGGTGGATCTCCATCGTCATGCCGAGGAAGAACGAGACCAGGAGTAGGGCGGGAAACGACTCGGCGATCGCGAGAGCGAAACAGGCGAGGGAGGACAGCGCCATGACGAGCGAGAGGCCGGCCCGTTGTCCCAGCCTGTCTGTGAGGGCCCCGGCTGAAGCGAGGCCGGCGCACCAGCCGAGCCCGAACGCGGTCAGTGCCGCGCCTGCGGCCGTGGTGCCGTATCCGAGCCCGTCAGCGACGTAGTAGCCCAGGAAGTCCCATGCGAAGCCAGCGGCCTTGATGAGTAGGGAGGAGGCGAGCAAGGTCCAGACGGCGGAACGTGCCGCTCGCACCGCTGGGCTGACGGGCGGGGTGATGACGGTGGGGGCGGTGGTCATGCATCTGCTCCGGATACTTGAGGGGCAAACGCCCGGTTGTGCTGGTGGGAGACGGGTGGGTGGCCCGGATTGAGCCCGGACCTGTCGGCCGTCTCTGGGGCCCGACGGACAAGTTCGAGCGCCGGGATGTTCAGCCCCGACCGCTTCGTCTTCGTGGAGGAGCGATCTCTTGTTCCAGCTCGAGGTCGGCGTCGATCTCCTGCTGGATCGCCGGGTCGTACCGCGGTTCGAGGAAGACGTCTTGCCAAGCCGGTCGGGGGGACAGTGGCTGCCGACGGGTTCGCCCGGGAAGGGTGGTGCGTGCGCCCGGGACCTGTTGGGGCCGGTGGGATGGCTGAGCGGGTGACACTGCGTCGCCTCCTTGTGGCATGGCCAAGTGGGCCGCAGAGGGCATCAGCGGTCCGAAGGGGTGGGCGGTGTCCCGGCCTCAGGACCGGGACACCGCGTGTACATGTGCAGGGAGCCGCGGCGGATAGCGCGTATGCGGGAAGGGCCTGCGGTGGCAGCTCCGCACCGCCTGGCGAGTTCGGCTAGCCGGCGAGGCTGAGGAGCATGTCCTTGCGTATCCAGCCGTAGGTGTTCGCGGCCATGCCGCTCTTGGACCGGTGGATCAACTTGCCGTAGTACCAGTCGCCCTTGCCGCAGTAGATGCGCAGGTCGTCGCCGTCGTAGAGGAACCCCTTGGAGGAGTACGACGTCCCCGGGCCCGACCGGTAGTTGATGCCGTTCCCGTCGACCTGGGCGTTGTGGTCCGCCAGGTTGTAGGTGCAGCTGGAGGCGGTGGCCGCCGACGCTGCCGGTGCCAGGGCGGCCGCCCCGCCGGCCATGAGGGCCGCGGACAGGGCGACGGTGGTGAAACGGCGGATGGACTTCATGCGTGCTGCTCCTTCGATCGCTGGTTACTTTCTGGGCAAAAACCACAAATACGACTTGCCTGAGCAGGCGGGGGTAAGGGGTCTCTCACCCCCGCCTGATCGGTTGCGATGTGGTGTTACGCGGCGTCGGGCTTGCCGACGCCGCGGGCGGCGCGGCGCTTGTTGATGCCGGCGACTCCAAGGGCGGCCGCGCCCGCTGCGAGCAGCCCGCCTGCCGCCAGGCCGAGCTGGGTGTTGCCGTCTGCTCCGGTATGGGCGAGCGACCCACTCGGCTTGCTGTCCGCCACGTTCTGCGTGGTGTCGGACACCTTGCTCGGCCCGGGTGAGCTGGCTTCGGGCTTGCCGTTGCCTTCTGCCTCACCCGTCTGGCCGCCCGCCCCGGATCCCGGGGTCGACTCGTCGCCACCCCCGGGGTTCGAGCCCGGGTCGGGAGTGGGGTCGACGCTCGGGTCGGGCTTGGGGTCGGGCTTGGGGTCGGGCTTGGGGTCCGGCTTCGGGTCCGGCTTCGGGTCCGGCTTCGGGTCGGGCTTGG
>NZ_DATMVN010000563.1:0-9195 GCF_035563135.1 Streptomyces sp. | reverse complement strand
CTGCTGCGTGGTGGCGCCGATCGTGCTGCACGGGCGGGCGTGGGGGGAGCTGTACGTGGCCCGTCCGGCGGGGGCCCCGGTCTTCGGCCGGGACGACGCGGACTTCGCGACCGTGCTGGCCGCCGTCGTCGCGGCGGGGATCGCGCAGACCGAGCGGCTGGAGGAGGTCCGCAAGCTGGCCTTCACGGATCCGCTCACCGGCCTCGCGAACCGCAGGGCCGTCGATCTGCGCCTCGACGAGGCGGTGGACCTGCACCGCACCGAGGGAGCCGTGGTCAGCCTCGTCGTCTGCGATCTGAACGGGCTCAAGGAGGTCAACGACACCCACGGCCATGCTGTGGGCGACCGCCTGCTGGAACGTTTCGGCTCCGTGCTCTCGCTCTGCGGCGCGATGCTCCCCGGTGCGCTGTCCGCGCGCCTGGGCGGGGACGAGTTCTGCCTGCTGGCCGTGGGACCCCCGGCGAAGGACGTGGTCCGGGTCTCCGAGGAGCTCTGTGCGCGGGCCGTCCTCCTGGAGCCCGGCGACGGGGTGGCCTGCGGAGTCGCGTCCACGGGCGACGACATCGGCCCGGTGCCGTCCGCGCGCCGGCTCTTCCGGCTGGCGGACGCCGCCCAGTACCAGGCGAAGGCCGCGCACTCGCGCAGGCCGGTGGTCGCGGGGCGCGACGGTGACGTGATCAGGCTCGCCGACTCCCCGCCCAGGTCCCCCCACGACCGCCGCAGGCTGCGCGGCAACCCGCCCGGCGGCGACCGGTGAGGGGCCGGCCGGGCACGGACCGGCGGCCGGACAAGAACCGCTCGCACGGGCTTCCGCCGTTCCTCACCGCGGGCCCGGCCGCCGGCGCCTCCGTGCGGGAGGGGAAGCCGGCCGCGGCCGTGGGGACGGTGACCGGGCCGCCGGCCTGATCCCGTACGCGTGAGGGCTGCCGCATCCGGAGGGACGCGGCAGCCCTCACGTACCTCAGAGGCCGGTGCTCCACGAGCCGCCCCGGCGCACCGAGTACACGACGAACCCCGCGCCGACGCACAGCGAGGCCGTGCCGCCGATCAGGTAGGGGGCCGTGTCGATGCCCGACCCGGTGTCGGCGAGTCTGTCGTCGGAGGTGAAGTCCTCGGTGGCGGAGGCATGTCGGACCTCGGTGGGGGAAGCGGCGGACGAGCCGGTGGAACTGCTCCGCGTGCCTGTTCCGCCGGTCGCGTTGGCGGAGGGGACGAACCAGAGAGCACAGAGCAGGGTGCCTGCCGCTGTGGTGGTCAGCAGCGTGCGACGAGCGATGGACACAGAATCGATCCCCTTGCGACAACCATCAGTTAGCCCCGTGGGCCGATGCTAAGCAAAGCAGCGGGTCGGAGGAAAGCCACAGCTCCCGGGAGCCTTACGCTCCGGCGTATGAGCACTTCGGAGACACCCTCATTTGTTCGGCTTCGCGTGGAGATGGTGCTGGAGATCAGCGACGCGGACGCCCTGACCGGTACCGCGCTGGAAAGCATCGCGGCCGATTTCACCGCCTCCGGCGCGTCCGCCGACGAGTCCGCCGAGGAGCGGACGCATGCGGAGGAGACGGTCAGGGAAGACGCAGCGGAAGCCCTCGCCTCGCTGATCGACCCGTTCGATCTGGTCAGCCAGGTGCCTGGCGTCGAGCTCGCCCAGGCCTCCTGGAGCAGCGAGACGATCGACTACGACCCCGAGGCCGAGGACTGGGCCGCCGGGGAGGACGGGGACGAGGCGTACTACGGGATCGAGGACAATGAGACGGACGACGAAGAAGGCGGCGGGAAAACGGAACGCTGACGCCCGCCGGGCACTCCTCACAGGTGACGGGAACCACCGCGGGCCCGGGTGCGTCGATGAGTGGTGTTCCCCACATCCTCGGTGGATGTGGAACGGAAGACCCGGTCGCGGTGTTCTTGGGACATTGACGGGGAATCGCCGTCGGGCGACCCTGTCCGGGGATCATGGGGAATCGGCAACGATGGAGAAGCGTGTGATGACGGACAGCAAGCGGCGCAGGGGTCTCGTGGCCGCGTCCGCACTGCTCGGCGGCGTACTGGTGCTTTCCGCCTGTAGTGACGACGGCGGATCGGGCAGCAGCGCGAGTTCCGGCAGCTCGAAGACGTCGCAGGCCCAGGTGGACGAGGCCGCGGCCAAGGACACCTCCGAGGCGCAGATAACGATCGCGCCGAAGAACGGAGCGACCAACGCGAGCATCAACAACGCCGCGATGGTCACCGTCGCCAAGGGCAAGCTGACCGAGGTCACGATGACCACGGCGGCAGGTGACGCCGTCGAGGGCACCCTCGCGGCGGACGGCTCCAGCTGGAAGCCCAGCGGTCAGCTCGAACGCTCGACGACGTACAGGATCAGCGCCACGGCGGCCGACTCGGACGGCCGTAAGGCGCACGCCAACAGTTCGTTCACCACGGTCTCGCCCGAGAACAGCTTCATCGGGAACTTCACCCCCGAGGACGGTTCCACCGTCGGCGTGGGCATGCCGGTCTCGATCAACTTCAACAAGGCGATCACTGACAAGAAGGCCGTCCAGGGCGGCATCGAGGTGACGTCGAGCAGCGGCCAGGAGGTCGTCGGCCACTGGTTCAACAACCAGCGTCTGGACTTCCGTCCCGAGGACTACTGGCAGGGCGGCTCCACGGTCACGCTGAAGCTGGCCCTGGACGGCGTCGAGGGTGCCGACGGCGTCGTGGGTGTCCAGCAGAAGACGGTCACCTTCAAGGTCGGCCGCAACCAGGTCTCCACCGTGGACGCCAAGGCGCACACCATGACCGTCACCCGGGACGGGAAGACGATCAAGACCATCCCGATCTCCGCCGGTTCCTCGGAGAACCCGACCTACAACGGCCAGATGGTGATCTCCGAGAAGTTCAAGGAGACCCGCATGGACGGTTCGACGGTCGGCTTCACCGACGACGACGGCAAGGGTGAGTACGACATCAAGGACGTGCCGCACGCCATGCGGCTGTCCACGTCGGGCACCTTCATCCACGGCAACTACTGGGGCGCCAAGTCGATCTTCGGCAGCGCCAACACCAGCCACGGATGTATCGGCCTCTCCGACGCCAAGGGCGCCGACGACTCGAACACCCCCGGCGCCTGGTTCTACGACAACTCGCTGATCGGCGACGTGGTCATCGTCAAGAACTCCCCGGACAAGACCATCACCCCCGACAACGGGCTCAACGGCTGGAACATGAGCTGGTCGGAGTGGACGGCGGGCTCCGAAGCCTGACCCCATCGCACCCCTCCCCTCCGAAGGCGGCGGCACCCGGATCCTTCCGGGTACCGCCGCCTTCGGCGTGCGCGCGGGCCGGGTGTCGCCGTCCCCGGCGTGCGCGCGGGCCGGGTCTCGTCGTCCTCGGTGTGTGTGCGGGCCGGGCCTCTCCGTTCCCGGTGTGTGCGCGGGCCGGGCCTCTCCGCCCCCGGTGTGTGCGCCGGAAGTGTTCTCATCCCGCTCTCATCGCAGACTTAACTCTTCATCACGCCCGCTCCATACCGTCGCGCCATGTTCTTCACCTACCTCCGGCGCGAGCTGCGCCGCCGCAGAAAGGCGGCGCTCGTCGTCGCCTCGGGGCTCGCCCTCGGCATCGCGCTGGTCATCGTCGTCAGCTCGGTCTCCTCGGGCATGAGCAAGGCCCAGGACAAGGTCCTCCAGTCGCTGTACGGCCTGAGCACGGACATGACGGTGACCAAGGCCGCGGCCGCCCCGGGCTCCGGCGGCACCGAGCGGCCCCGGTTCGAGTTCGACGCGAAGGACGACGAGGACGCGACCCAGAGCACCGACCGGGTCATGGTCCAGGGCTTCCAGACGCTGGCCTCCAGCACCGTCGGCAAGGTCGGGAAGCAGGACGGCGTCGCGGACGCCGTCGGCGGACTGAGCCTGACGGTCATGAAGGTCGACGGCCAGTTCAAGCGCGGCGAGTTCAAGCAGGACGGGAGCGCGGGACAGGGCGGTCCCGGCGGCGGCCAGGACGGCGGCCAGCCGCAGGGCCGGGTCGAGGGCGGCGGAGCGTCCTTCGACGTCAACTCCTTCACCGTGTACGGCACCGACGTCACCCAGCAGGACCTCGGCCCGCTGACCTCCTCCAAGATCACCAAGGGGCGTACCTTCAAGGCCGCGGAGACCGACGCCGAGGTCGCGATCGTCGACTCCGCCTACGCAAAGGAGAAGTCGCTCGCGGTCGGCAGCACCGTCACCATCTCCGGCACCGCCTACACGATCGTGGGCATCTCCACGGCGGACAGCGGTGACGCGGCCGCCAACGTCTACATCCCGCTGGAGCAGGCGCAGACCGTCGCCGACTCCAAGGACAAGGTCACCACGGTCTACGTCCAGGCCGCTGGCTCGCAGCAGATCGACACCGTCAAGGCCGCCATCCAGAAGAACATCCCGGGCACGACGGTCACCACCTCCGCCGACCTCGCCGACACCGTCTCCGGCTCCCTCTCCACCGCCTCCGACCTGGCCGCCGGCGTCGGCAAGTGGCTCTCCGTCACGGTCCTGATCGCCGCGTTCCTCGTCGCGGGACTGCTCACCTCCTCCGCGGTCAGCCGCCGCGTACGGGAGTTCGGCACGCTCAAGGCCCTCGGCTGGAAGAGCGGACGCGTCACCCGCCAGGTCATCGGTGAGGCCCTCGTCAACGGCCTGATGGGCGGTGTCCTCGGCATCGCCGTCGGCGTCGCCGGCGCCTACGCCGTGACCGCCGTCAGCCCCACCCTCACCGCCCAGCTCGGCGCCACGGGCGGCGGCGGGGGCATGGGCGGCGGTGGCCCGATGGGCGGTGGCGGCCCCGGCCGTCAGACCGCCGCCAAGACCCTCGACATCGCACTGACCGCCCCGGTCTCCCTCACCACGGTCCTCGTCGCCGTCGGCCTGGCGGTGGCGGGCGGACTCGTCGCGGGAGCCTTCGGCGGCTGGCGGGCCTCCCGGCTGCGGCCGGCCGACGCGCTGCGCCGCGTCGCCTAGCACCGCACCGCACCGCACCCCTCTTCGTACGTACAGCAGGAGTCCACACGTGTACCAGCTCAAGGGCGTCACCAAGCGCTACATGCGCGGCAAGAACCCCGTCGACGCGCTCGCCGGAGTCGACCTGACCATCGAGGACGGCGGAAGGCTCGTCATCCAGGGCCCGACCGGCGGGGGCAAGTCCACCCTCCTGCAGATGCTCGGCGGGCTGGACCGGCCCACCTCCGGCACCATCGAGCTCGACGGCGTCGACCTGGCCACGCTCCCCGAGTCCCGGCTCACCAAGGTCCGGGCCGAGTCCATCGGATTCGTCTTCCAGAGCTTCAACCTGATCCCGACCCTCACCGCCCAGGAGAACGTCGAGACCGCGCTCGTCCCCCTCGGCCTCGGTGCGAAGGCCCGGCGTGAACGCGCCGCGCAAGCACTGGAGTCGGTGGGTCTCGGCGACCGGCCCACCCATCTGCCGGGTGAGATGTCCGGCGGCCAGCAGCAACGCGTCGCGATCGCCCGTGCGCTGGTGAAGCGGCCGAAGGTGCTGCTCGCCGACGAACCGACCGGCAACCTCGACGAATCCATGCGCGACGAGATCATGGAGCTGCTCGACGGGCTGTGGAAGGAGCACGGACTGACCTTCGTGATGGTCACCCATGACAGCTCGCTCGCCCGCAAGGCGCCCCGGGTGGCGACCATCCGTAAGGGCAGGGTCACCGTGACGGAGAACGCGGCGGTCTGATCCGCCCCGGCGCGAACCTCACGGCCGCTCTCCTCGGGCTGTGAGGTTCGCCACCCGCGCCTCCCCGCGACCCGGTGCCGGGCGGCCCGTCCGCCGCAGCGGGAGCGGAAGTTCGGGCACGGAACCACCCGTACCGGCCCGGCCGATCGTGGCCACTATGTGGATGTCGCCCCGGCAGGACCGGGCCGCGCTGCGAGACTTGCCGGGTGCAACGGCCCCCACGGGCCGATGGCGCCTCCGGGGACAGGGAGCGCCGACGCGCACGATCCCACCCACGGAAGGTCTTGATCAGATGCCGGCCAGTTCCGACTCCCTCACCCCGCACGCCGCCGAGAACCGTGTCGTCGAACCGCTCTACGCGGAGATCCTGCGGCGCAACCAGGGCGAGGGCGAGTTCCACCAGGCGGTGCGCGAGGTCCTCGACACCCTGGGCCCCGTGCTGGCGCAGCGCCCGGAGTTCGTCGACGCCCGCATCATCGAGCGGATCTGCGAGCCCGAGCGCCAGCTCATCTTCCGGGTGCCGTGGTCGGACGACTCCGGTGCCATCCACGTCAACCGCGGCTTCCGCGTCGAATTCTCCAGTGCGCTCGGCCCGTACAAGGGGGGTCTGCGCTTCCACCCCTCCGTCAACCTCGGCATCGTGAAGTTCCTCGGCTTCGAGCAGATCTTCAAGAACGCCCTCACCGGCATGCCGATCGGCGGCGGCAAGGGCGGCGCGGACTTCGACCCCAAGGGGCGGTCCGACGCCGAGGTCATGCGGTTCTGCCAGTCGTTCATGACCGAACTCCACCGCCACCTCGGTGAGTACACCGACGTCCCCGCCGGTGACATCGGCGTCGGCGGCCGCGAGATCGGCTACCTCTTCGGCCAGTACAAGCGGATCACCAACCGCTACGAGTCCGGCGTGCTCACCGGGAAGGGCCTCGGCTGGGGAGGCGCCCAGGCGCGCACCGAGGCCACCGGTTACGGCTGCGTCCTGTTCACCGCCGAAATGCTGCGCGTGCGCGGCGAGTCCCTCGACGGCCAGCGCATCGCCGTGTCCGGCTCCGGCAACGTGGCCATCTACGCCGTCGAGAAGGCCCAGCAGCTCGGTGCGACGGTGGTGACCTGCTCCGACTCGGGCGGCTACGTCGTGGACGAGAAGGGCATCGACCTCGAACTGCTCAAGGAGATCAAGGAGACGGGCCGCGGCAGGATCTCCGAGTACGCCGAGCGGCGCGGCGCACACGTGCGGTACGTCGAAGGAACGGGTGTCTGGAACGTCCCCGTGGACGTGGCCCTGCCCTGCGCCACCCAGAACGAACTCCACGAGGCCGACGCGCTCGCCCTCGTACGCAACGGGGTGAAGGCAGTCGCCGAGGGGGCCAACATGCCCACCACCCCCGAGGCCGTCCACGTCTTCCAGCAGGCAGGAGTCGCCTTCGGCCCCGGCAAGGCGGCCAACGCGGGCGGGGTGGCCACCAGCGCCCTGGAGATGCAGCAGAACGCGTCCCGCGACTCCTGGACCTTCGCCCACACGGAGGAGCGCCTCGCGCAGATCATGCGCCACATCCACGACTCCTGCCACACGACGGCGGAGAAGTACGGCAGCCCGGGCAACTACGTCGTGGGCGCGAACATCGCGGGCTTCGAGATCGTCGCGGAGGCGATGCTGGCCCAGGGGCTGATCTGACACTGCCGTCACGCGGGGCCCGGGGCCGGTCGCCCGGGCCCTGTACCGACGCCCCCCTCAGGACATCGTGCCCACAGGCACCATACGGGCGCCCGGCGCGGCCCCGGACGGGACCAGGAACGAGGTCCGGGGGAGGGCCGCGTCGGCCGCGCGTGGTGCCTCGGCCGTGGACGGGTCGGTGGTGGTGAACACCGGGGGACCGCCGCTCCCGTCGTCCCAGGTGTTGCCCTCGGACCGGGAGGACGCCGCGAGCACGGCGTCCCGGCCGTCGCCGCTGTCCACCGCCGCGTTGGAGCTCAGTCGGGCGGCTGCGGTGGGCAGGTGGAAGTTCGTGCCGTTGCGGAAAGCGGTGTTGCGGGTGAGGCGGATCGCGCCCCGGTTCCCCTTGGCGTTGAAGCCGAGCCCGGTGTTGTCCCAGGCCGCGTCGTCCATGAGCACGTGCGCCACGGAGGCCGAGGTGTGGCCGCCGCCGAGGGTGAACCCGTTGCCGTTGCGGTAGGACCAGCTGACGCTCACCGTCACCGGACTGGTGAAGCCGCCGAGGGCGATCCCGTCGGTCCCGTTGCCGAAGGCGCGGCAGCCACGGACCGTGTTCCCCCCGCCGGAACCGAATTTGACCGCCAGGCCGACCCCGCCCGCAGACCCCGGGCTGTTGGAGCAGAAGTCGCTGTCCAGCACGGTGTTGTCCTCGGTGTCGGCGTGGCGCAAGGTCAGCCCGGACTCCGTGTTGTCGTGAGGAGACAGGCCACGGAAGAGGGCGGGACCGTCCCCGCGTGCGCGGGGAGCAGTGTCCTGCCACGCAGTGGACGGGGAAGCTGTTGGGACCATCCCCGCGTGCGCGGGGAACAGCGCGTGAACGTCGCGGCCCACGATGTCTTGGCGGGACCATCCCCGCGTGCGCGGGGAGCAGCAGGAGTGCATCGACAAGGTCTGGGCGTACCGGGGACCATCCCCGCGTGCGCGGGGAGCAGGCTCGCCGATGGTTTCCGGCGAGCCCTGGAACGGGACCATCCCCGCGTGCGCGGGGAGCAGCGCCTTCTCCCGGTCCAGGCGTACCCGCTGCGGGGACCATCCCCGCGTGCGCGGGGAGCAGCCGGCTACGTCGTGATCCTCCGCAAGGGCGACGGGACCATCCCCGCGTGCGCGGGGAGCAGGCGAGTTTGGCGCGTTGGATGTCGTCGGCCCCGGGACCATCCCCGCGTGCGCGGGGAGCAGGACGTCGTCATGTGGCTTTCCGACCCGAAGGCGGGACCATCCCCGCGTGCGCGGGGAGCAGCGCGCCTGTCGTACCTGCCGGTTCTGCGAGCCGGGACCATCCCCGCGTGCGCGGGGAGCAGGACGCCCTGATCTACGCGATCGAGCGCATCGAGGGACCATCCCCGCGTGCGCGGGGAGCAGTAGTTGGCTGACACTTCGAAGGTGAGGCGTCCGGGACCATCCCCGCGTGCGCGGGGAGCAGCTCCTGGACGTCGAGGGGCTGTCGATCCTGGCGGGACCATCCCCGCGTGCGCGGGGAGCAGTCCGGTGGCCCATGGGTCGGGCTGCTGGCGCTGGGACCATCCCCGCGTGCGCGGGGAGCAGGGAGTACCCGTGGCCATCGAAGCGCTCGTCCCGGGACCATCCCCGCGTGCGCGGGGAGCAGGCGATGCGGACGAGTGCGCGGGCGACGTCGTCGGTGCTCCCCGCGCCTGCGGGGATGGTCCATCTTGATTGTGGTGGGGAACCTGTTCACCGCGGTGCTCCCCGCGCCTGCGGGGATGGTCCCCGCACCGCCGTCACTCTGGCGGCCCAGGACGGGTGCTCCCCGCGCC
>NZ_DATMVN010000562.1:0-14041 GCF_035563135.1 Streptomyces sp. | reverse complement strand
CCGCGGCCCGTGGACATCCCCGAACTGCCGAAGACCGGCGCGTGACCACAACCTGACGGCTCTCACACGCTGACGCCGCGGGCCGGGACTTGCACGTCCCGGCCCGCGGCCCCACCGACCCATCCCTTGGAGCGCACGTGTCCGACGCACCGCACAGCCCCGACAGCCTTCCCACAGCGCAGCCGACCCCCCGACCGCGCCGAACCCGACGAGCGCTGGCCGCGGGCATCGCCGCCGTCACCGCCGCAGGCCTCGCAACCACCGCATTCCTGGTGACCCGCGGGGACGATGAGCCGCCCACCCGCGCGCACCAGTCCGCCGCCACCCAGAAAATCGCCCCAGAGCCGACATCGGCCGTCCCGGATCCGCTCACTTCCTCTGCCGCTTCCGCCACCCCCGACGAACCCGCCGCCGACGAGCCCCTCGGTGGCGACCCGAAAGTGCCGGACCAGACCGTCAAGGCCCAGTCCGACGCATCCGCCGCACTGGACACCTGGTCCTCCTCCAACCCGAAAGGCAGCGGCCCCCACAGCGTCGGCGGCAACCCCACCACAGGGGGCGGCGGCGCAGTCACCGAAGTCCTGCGCATCCCGGCGCTCGGCAACGACTGGGCACAGCCCGTCTACGAGGGTGTGACCAGCCAGCAGCTGCGAGCGGGCGTCGGGCACTTCCCCGGGACAGAACGTCCCGGACAGATCGGCAACTACGCCATCGCCGGCCACCGCTCCGGCGTAGCAAGCCCCGCCTTCAAGAACATCGACCGCATCAAGCCCGGTGCTTCCATCTCCGTCACGACGGCGAACCGCGTCACCTACACGTACAAGGTGGCCTCCGTTCAGACCGTAGACCCGAGCAACGTGAACGTCATCGCCCAGGTACCGGGCAAGCCCACTGCCACTCCCACCAAGCCAGTGCTGACGCTCGTCACGTGCTGGCCGGCCAACGGCTCGTCCAAGCGTGTCGTCGTCACCGCCGACCTCGTCCGATCAAGCGGAGGAACCTCCGTCCGATGACGGTGTCCGGTTGCCCTGCGCGGTCCCAACGCCCCGGGCGGCCAGGGGCGGCTTCGGCATCGGGGCCATGGTCGGTCTCGCCGTCATCGTGGCGCTGACCACCCACTTCCCCGTCCGCAGAGGTGAGAAGGACGGTTCGACGATGAGGGCCGGAGACCGCAGAGCCAGATTCGCGGATTCTCGCGCCGTGCCTCGTCAGGTGGTGATCTTCGGGCATCACCTCGCGACCCTGCCCCGAAGGACCCGGCATGTCTCCCAGCCTGACGATCACCAGCAACTTCTTCGAGCCGTTCCGCACCTACACCGATGCCGCCGCCCACCAGGCGCTCGGGCTGGCTCGGATCTTCGAGGTTGAGCTTGTCACCCGGCACCCCGACCGGGGGCAGCTGCGCGCCGTCGGCTGGATGAGCAACGCTGCCCCGGGCTCGAAGCGGCACATGCAGGCGGTGGACGAGGACGAGTACCAGAGCGGTGTGTGGAAGCCGCACACGCAGACCACCACTTTGCTGGGCCACGCCAGCGGGGACGACCCGACGCCGATCCTTCTGGTGTGCACGTACGACTGGTCCTGCCGGTGCAACGCCCCCGCCCTGATCGTGTACGCCAACGGCCCCGACGCGGAGACCACCCGGGTCGCCGCCGATGACGCGGCCTGGGCTCACGCCGGGAGCCTCGCGCTCGCGGACGGCGAGTACGTGGACGGTTCCGAGCACCACCAGTGCGACGCCCCGCAGCTGAAGCTGGTGTCGGCGCTGCGCACCCTCCACTTCGCCGCACCCCGGATCCAGACGCCTCCCGGGCGGGACTCCAGCACCGTTCTGCGCGTCAACATCCGCCCCACGGACGGAGCAGTCGCATGATCACCCCCATCCGGATACGCGTCCACAACATCCGCTCGGTCCGGCACGGCGAGATCACCATCCCCGACACCGGCATCACCGCCCTGCACGGGCCGGTCGGTTCGGGGAAGTCGACCTTCCTGTCCGCCATGGTGTGGGCGCTGTACGGCGAGGTCCCCGGAGGACTGAAGCAGGCCGACATGCGCCGCTCCGGCGCGGACGGTGAACCGTGCGAAGCCGAAGTGGACTTCATCTTCAACGGGCAGCGCTACACGGCTCTTCGGGGCCTGCGGCAGCGCAACCACCGGGGCGGCGTACGAGAGGAGGCGTACGCCCGCTGGTGGACCAACGGAGCCACCGGCCCCGGCCAGGACGAACCGCAGATCAGCCCGAGCAAGCTCACCATGAAGATCTACGAGCTGACCGGACTGACCGGCCGGGCCTACTGCGGGGCCTTCTTCATCGCACAGGGCGAACTGACCGGGCTGGCCGAAGGCACTCCCGCCCAGGTCCAGCAGCTGTTTGAAGAGCAGACCGGGCTCGGCGACCTTACGAAGAAGGTCGATATCGCGAACGCCGAGGCCCGGCGGGCCGAGGAACTTGCGGCCGCCATGCCCGGTTCACGTGAGGAGACCGATGAGGCCCGCCGCGCGCTCGACGAGGCCCAGCAGCAGGCGGCTGAGGCTCACGAGACGCATGAGGAGCTTGCCGAGACAGCGCGCCAGGCCGCCGACCGGATGCGCATCGCCGAGGAGCAGGCCCAGGAGGTACAGCAGCGGCACCGGCTGGCGGAACAGGAGCGGATCAACCGGGCACGTGCTGATGAGCGCGTTCAGCAGTGCCAGCAGCGGGTGTCCTCTCTGACCGGAGAGCTACGCCGGGCCGGCCCTGTCAGCCCCACGCCGGAGGTCCTCACTCAGCAGTTGGACGCCTTGCGGGATGCTGTCCACTCGGCCGAGCGAGCTGTCGAACAGATCGATGCCGCCGAACAGCACGCCGCCGCGATCGACGGCCGAGTACGGCAGACACGAGCCGAGGTCGACCGGCTCGCCGACCCGGAACTGGACCGGCGCATCGAATCGGCGAAGCAGCAGCACACCGAGTACGAGCAGCGGCGCGGGGCACTCAAGGGCGAGTACACCCGCCTCAGCCGGGCACTACAGGCGCTGACCACGGCCGAGTCTGCCTGCTGCCCCACCTGCGTCCAGCCGCTGCGGAACGTGGGGGCCTTGGTCGCTGACCTGCGTGTCCAGTGGGAGCGCTGCATCAGGGACGGCAAGAACGCGAAGGCGAAGGCGGAGGCGGCGGTCCAGCTTCACGATGCGCTGCTCTCCCGGCGCCAGGAACTCACGCAACTGTCCACTCGTCTGGACGCGGTGCATGCTGAGGCGGCAGCCGCCCGGCAGCAGGCCGAGACGGCACGACGTGCGGCCGACGAGGCCGTGAGCGCTGTGGTGGTTCACCTCCCCGACTTCGACGGGCCGGCGAACCCTGAGCGGGCCCTCCAAGCCGGTCGGGCCGCCATCGAGCAGCTCAGCACAGAACTCGTCCAGGCTCGGCACACACACGGTCTGCGTACTCAGCTGACCAACGCCGAATCTGAGCTGGAGGCTGCGCGCGCCGACCTGGCCGCGCGGGAAACCACACACCCCGACGTCACGGCCAACGAGCTGGCCGAGGCAACGGGCGCGCTGACCGCAGCACGCGCCGAACACAATCAGGCAGCCGCCGAGGCGTCCCAGGCGAACACCCGCTTCCTGGTGGCGGCCGAACGCGTGACCGTCCTGACCAAGGCCCACGAGGTTGCCGAAGCCCGGATGCGTGCGAAAGCCGACAAGCTCCATACGGCGCACATCCTGCACGTGGCCGCCGCGGCGTTTGCTCAGTTCCGACGCGACCTGTTGGCCGAGTACACCGTAGCGGTATCCCAGGCGGCCACTGACGTGCTGACCCAGATCACCGACCGGCACGTGCGGTTCGAGATCGATGACGCCTTCGTCCCGCGCGTGCACACCGCTGAGGGCACGGTGCGCCCCACCCGGGTTCTTTCAGGAGGAGAGAAGGCCACGGCCGCACTCGCCTTCCGGCTGGGCATCACCGAGCAGATCACAGGTGGCAACGCGATCGGAATGATCATCGCGGACGAGATCACCGCAGCTCACGATGCAGACACCCGTCGAGCTGTCCTCACATGCCTCTCCGAACTCGGTTGGCCCGCTCTGGTCGTATCGCACGGCGAAGAGATCACGGAAGTGGCTCAGCAGGTCATCAGCCTCAGCCAGCCGGACGAGAACACCGGAACCATGATCGCCCCAGCGGCCTGAGCTGGGCCCTCTGCTCTCCCCGTCACCGAGGACGGGGAGGCGGGCCCCTGTGTCGCGGAGCTGTCCGTCAGCAAGACCGCCAGGTGACAACGCCACCCGGCGGGGCGGCCCCCTGCCGTGTTCGCATCTCGCGCCGAGGAGGACCCGAGGACGCGGGGGGTGCCTAATCACAGCCGAATCGACCACCGAGCCCGCCTGGCCCAGTCCGTTCAGTGCCAGGCAGGACACCACACCGCAGGGAGCCACGCCTCATGGCGATCAGGAGCAAGAGACTGCCGGTCAGCGAGGCCAACGGGCACCAGTTCGTGAACAACGAAGCGGAGGTGAATGTGTTCAACGGGGAGATGTACCCCGCAGGCTTCCCGTTCGGCGGCTGCCGGATCTGCGGTCAGCACCCCACCTATGAGGTCGTCGAGGAAGCCGCCCACGTGCAGGAACCATGTTCTCACCCGGACGGAATCACTACGACGATCACCCTGAGCGTGCCCTCCGGCAAGCTCCTCGTCTCCGACAACCTGCGCCCCGTCTACAACTGGGGGGACGACGCCCTGGTCGACTACAACTGCGTACTCGGCCGGGACAGAGCCATCAAGGCGATGGCCGCCATCGGATGCGCCTTCGGGCCCGCGAGCGATCGCAGTCTGGGTCTCTACCGCACGGAGCAGGATCGCTACATCATCGCCACCCCGTGGATCGACTTCGACAACGACGAGACTCCGTCGATCCCTGACGAGACATGCCTGGCTCAGATCTGCACGGACATCTGGTCCTACGCCCTCGCCGACTACGAGCACTGGCTATCGATGGGCGGAGACCCTGAAACGCTCGACTCGGGCGACACCGTCGTCAACGTCACCCCAGGGACCTACCAGTTCGTCCACCACTCTGGCGAACGCGGCTTCGACGTCGACTCCGAAGGAACTGTGATCTTCGCTCACGTCGACCGGATCGCGTAGCTCACACGGAGACGCCCTCCCGGACCAGGGCCTCGGCCCCGGCTTGGGAGGGCGCGCTTCTGCACGTGCCTACGAGTTGTCCGCGACCAACCCCACGGCGCCCGCGCCAAGGCGCCTGCCGAAGCGGGGCACCCCGCCGGCGTGCGGACCCTCAGTGCGTGGAAGAGCGGCAACAGCCCGACCTCATCAGAATCTGGACCGCTCACAGGACCTCCAGCCGACCGGGCTGCTCCATGCCGGCCAGATGAAGCAGCAGTGAGGCGACGTCTGCGCCTGTCCGGCGAAGGGCGAACGACTCCATGGCCCGAGGCGCAGCGATCGCCCTCCTACTCGCGAGGGCTCGGCGAAATGCCTGTTCCAAGGACCTAATGACGGCCCGCACCCACCGCACATGCCGAACCGCTGGCTGACCACGGTGCGCGTTGCCGACCCTCAACCCACTCACATGGCAAGGAGCCTGGTCCGTTGACCTCTTCGACCGCACCCGTTCTCGTTCTGCGCGCCATCACCGACGCCTACATCGCCCACGTCAAGCAGGGCAACCTCCACTCCGCCCTCGGTCACATGACACTTCTGGCCGACACGTACGGGCTGCCGGCGGTGCGCGACCTCGCTGCTGAACTCACCTGCAACCTCCACGCGCGCTGCCCGGCCCGCTTCCGTAACTCCCTCGGCGGCGTGAACATCTCCGCCGTCTCCCCCGCCCGCCCGGCTGATCCCTTCACCGTCCTCGACGTCGCATCCCGAGCCAACCAGATGATGGGCCGCGGTCAGGTGACGGCTGCGGACCTGTCGCACACCGAGGCCCACATGCACGTCACGGAAGACGTGCGCCGCGTAGTTCAGGCAGCACTCGACACAGCCTCGCACGGGCAGAAGTCGGTCTCCGCCCATCTGGCCGTCCTCGTGACGCCCCAGCAGCTGTCTGCTGCCGTCGCCCTCCTGACCAACGGCCTCATCGTCTCGCCCTAACCCGCCCAGACCCCGGTGGGGCGGCCCATGAGCCGCCCCACCGGGCTGCGGATCACGTGCCCGAACACTCTGTTCCACCGAGGGAGAGACCTACTCATGACCATGTACGGAATACCCCCGGCATCCTTCCGCCGCGCGATGGCTCCCGAAACCGGCCGCGACCACGCCCGCCACATCGCCGATGTCGCCCTGGCCTGGTGGTTGGAGAACCGCGGGGGTAGCAGCGACCTGCCGATTGCCGTGGGCACTCTCGCCGCCCTCGCGCTGGCAGCGCCCAGCACCCCTGCTGGCCCTGACTACGGTCCGCTGCTCCTCCCGCTGGACGACCAAGAAGCAACCGATGTCCTGCGTGCGGTGTGGAACAACCTCTGGTCCTACAACCCTGTCCTGGCCGAGGCAGCCCGCCCTCTCCACGAGTGGCTCGCCCAGGCGCGTGACGGCGACACCCGTGGGCTCAGCGACTACATCCGCATCCTGGTCCGTGCCGGCTTGCTGGAGTACGCCAGCGATCTCACACGCTGCGAAGGCGAAGACCTGATCGGTCTTCTGGTCCAACGGATGCGCAGTTACTCCGACCGGCAGAAGGCCGGCCAGTTCTTCACTCCGGCGAACGCGGCCGACCACCACACGGAGATCCTCCTCACCGAGCCGGTCCCGCCGGGGGCCCGGCTGATCGAGCCGTGCGCCGGAACCGGAACCATGGTCCGCGCGGCAGCCGCCACGCTGCGGTTCCAAGGGAAGGATCCCGCCGACTACCGGTGGTGGATGAACGACATCGACGAGATCCACGTCGCGTGCTGTGCCGTCAACGCCGTGCTGTTCCGGCTCGGTCCGAACGTCACCGTGTCCCGCGGCGACGCTTTCCATGACGTGGGTGAACTTGAGAAGGACGCCCAGGCGCGCGCCGAGCGGGCCATCAGCGAACAGCGGCGCAGACCGGTGCTGTACCCCACGCGAACCAGGCCGGTGCACTGGCCCGCGTGACCGGCGGCAGGCGGCTGGCCGTCAACTCTCTCCGTACCGCCGGCGAGGTTCTCCCGCCAGCAGCGCTCAGCGGAAACTCGCCAGGAGGAGGAGGTGGCACCACCTCCTCCTAAGCTGCCCAGAACCACCCTTCGAACGGCTCACCACCCAGAAAGCACCAGCAGACCTCCCAGGAGCACCGCCACCATGACCTCTGACCACCACGTTGCACCTGAGCAGGTGTACTGGTCGTGCAGCCCTGACGGCGGCTCCCGCATCCGCATCACCGGCGTCGGCACCTCACACGCCGAGGCAGTGAACGCGACGACCCTCCAGGAGCCGCAGCAGATCCCCCTCAACGACCTCCACCCATCGGCCACCACCGCCACAGGGGCCCGGAGGCGTACCGGCTACGCTCTCGACACCGGCGTGATCGACTCGCTGCCGGCCGCCAGACATGTGCAGGACCTGATCGCCCAGCGTCCGCACCTGCCCGTCACGGCCATGGCCCGGCACGCGCAAGTGCCCCCCACGACCCTGAAAGACGTACTGCGCGCTGCGGACCGAGGCCAGCAGCGCAACGTGAACGCCGACGTGGCCCACCGCCTGCTCCTGCTCAACGCCGCAGACCTTCCCAACGAAGCCCGCGGCTACGGCGGGCAGTCGACTGACGCTGCCCCAGTGATGGAGCATGTGGACCGCATCCTCGTGGAACACCCCGAGATCTCGATAGCCGCCGTCGCTCGCGCCGTGACGATGACGGTGAGCACACTGGCTGCCACCCTCAAGGACGTGCGGGCGGGCCGGCCACGAACCATCAAGGTCCGCTTCGCCGAACGGCTGCTCGCCCTGAACGCCACCGACCTGGCACCGGCCTTCCGGAAAGACGCCGTTGACGCCACCCCGGTCGTCGAGCACGTCCGACAACTTCAGGAGGCGTACGAACTGGCCAGCATCGCCTTCATCGCCAAGACAGCCGGGGTGAATTCGTCCACGCTCACGAGCGTCATCGACGACCACGCCGCAGGACTTCGCAGAGGAATCCATCCGACGATGGCACGCCAGGTTCTCGCGCTCACCGAGCTGCCTGCTCCTGCGTTCCAGCGTCGTCCCGGGGTCACCGATGTCGGCCTGGTCCGCCGCCTCCGGGGACTGTGCGCGCTTGGCTGGACGCTGAACGCCATCGCCCGCGCGGGCGGCACCACCGTCAAGTCCCTCACCGACTTCAACCAGACCGGCAGTGCCACCCCGTCGGTCAAAGCCGCCGTACTGGCGGCCTGGGGGCAACTGTCGCATCGGCCAGGGCCCTCCGAACTCGCCCGCCAGCGAGCCCTGGCCAAACGATGGGACCCGCCGCTGGCCTGGGAAGAGGAAACCATCGACCAGCCGACCGCCGAGCCCCTCGGTACACGCACGGCAGGGCGCTCCGGCGAGTGGACACCTGACCTGCTTCGCCTCGAACTCGAATTCCTGCGGGACGAGGGCCTCAACTGGACCGAGTCCCTGGCCCGCCTCGGCCTGCGCAGCCAGCGTGCGCACGAACTCCTCGCCGAGGGCGAGGAAGCCATCGAGCCAGGGTGTCCGCCCCTTCGTCTACCGTCCCGCCCACAACCCAGCCACGAGCTGGCCGCCTAGCCCTGCCGGAACCGAGGAACGAGCAACTGCCTGAAGCCCATGACCACCTCCCGCCCGCGGAAAGCCTCGACGCAACCTCCTAGACCACGTCCAGGCCGTCGATGACGACCTGGACGACACACCCCGAACATTCGTCCCAGACCAGGAGCCACCACATGAACGCCATCAACAACCCCGAGATCCCCGACTTCGGCGTCGAGCAGTGCGACCCCGCCCGGCCCGCGCCGGCCGTCGTCGTCACCAACACCGCCGACATGAAGTCCCCCGGGCACGGCTACACCCTCCCCCTCATCGGCCGGGAGCGGCCGCACACGTTCGAAGCCGTCCTGCGGGACCAGGCCCTGCGCGTGTTCGCCGACCGGCCAGCCGACATCCTCGCCCAGCTCATCCCGGACTACGCCGGGCTGGAGTCCGCCCTCGAGCAGGCCATAACCAGCGGCAACCAGGACGCGATCGACCAGGCCGAGCTCGCAGCGTTCGACGCCCGGTCGGCGCACGCCACCACGATCCGGCACACGCTGCAGCAGCGCATCAACGCCACCGCCCACGACGACGGAAGCTGGAACAGCCTCGACGAGGAGGAGCAGCAGCTGCTGGCCGCCGCGGCCGCCGGCACGGTGCCCACCGGAGTGATCTACCTGGCGCCGGCCGAGGACGACCTGGGCAACCCGGCGGAGGAAGAGCTCGGCGAGTGGTCGGCGACCGTGCCCCTCGTCCTCAACCGCGGCGAGTACGTCGACGGGGACGTCAGCGAGCCCTCCTCAGGCCTGGAGACCGAGATGCCCGACGGCCGCAAGGTTGTCGTGGTGGTCGAGCACCCGGAGAACCTCGTCATCCTCGATCCGATCGACCCCTTCACGTACCTGTCCTCTCTTGGACGCGCCGGCGTCATCGAGTTGCAGGAGCGCGAGTACGTGCCGATGGACGACCTGTACACCTCCGTCCTGGGGAGCAGCGCGGCCGCGGACGCCTGAGGTGACGGCCGCGCCGGCGGTGCGGCTTCCGACGGCGCCCGCACGTGCAGAAGGAGGCCTCCAGCGGTGAGGGAGCTGATCGCCTTCATCACCATGCACCTGCTGCCGCCGACCGCCGCCTTCGCCGCCTGGAACGAGTACCGAAAACGGCGCCGGGCCATGCTGGTGCTCACCTTCGCCGGCTCAGCGACCGCTGGCCTTGGCCTGCTGCTCGACAGGCCGGGACTCGGTCTCATCGGTCTGCTGCTGCTCTGCCCGCCGGTCATCGCCATGCGCCGTGACTTCCGCGACGACGACCAGTGACAGCCCCCGTTCGGCCCCAGACGGTCCGAAAGGGGGCTGTCCGCTTTGAGTCGCATGATCGCCCTTCAGTAAGACATCCACTGGAGGGGCACAACGTGGTTTGCCGCGAGAACAAGGGCCGCTCGGCGGTCATCGGCTATCAGAAGCACCTGCTCAGGCAGCTCGGGTACACGGACTACGACGACTTCGAGCTGCAGTCGGGCGTGCACGAGTTCGGTCACCAGTACGAGGGCTTCCCGGCTCCCACCGAGAAGGAGCAGCTGGCCTTCCTCAAGGGCCTCAAGCAGCAGATCGAGAGCGACCCGCGGATCTCGCAGGCCGACAAGTACCGGGACAGCGACCGGCAGCCGGGGATGGTCACCCGGATCGATCAGGAGATCGCCCGGCTGAAGACGGGGAAGGACGAGCACGGCCGGCCGCTGCAGCCCAAGCACAAGATGCGCGGCCAGGACCTGGCGGCGATGCAGCGCCTCGGTGTGCTCCTGCAGCGCAACCAGGAGGCGAAGGACGGCTACTTCGACGTCTACGCCCGCACGATGGGCGTCTCGGCCGCGGCGGCCCGCGGGCGCTGGAAGGCGCTCGTCCGCCGGCAGAAGTCGGAGCGGGAGAACACGCGTATCTCCCTGACGGACAAGTGGCGTGACCAGCTGGCCGTCTCGGGTTTCACCGCCCGGCAGCAGGCCGACATCGGTCAGAGCAACGTCTCCCGTGAGGCCCTGCGCATCATGGAGGAGGAACGGCGGGCCAAGCTGGCCTCGCTTCCCACCCGCCCGGCCCTGACCTCGGCGCAGCGGGTACGGCTTGCCGAGCCAGGCACCGGCAACGTGCAGTGCACCGGAGAGGGCGGCTGCGGCCAGTTCGGGCACGAGCGGAGCGCCTGCCCCAACCAGTTCCTCGTCACGCAGCGGGACGACGCCCGGGCGCGGTGGAAGAAGCTGGAAAAGGAGATCCGTGGTCACCAGGAGCGGGCGGATGAGGCCGCCCGCAACAACTGGGCGCACATCGGCCCCGGGCTCACCAAGATGGAGGAGATGCGCAGGGAGCGTGACGCGGCTCTGCAGCATGACCAGCAGATCACGAACTCCCTCGTGGGCGGTGTCGGCCAGGGCACTGTCAAGTGCGAGCAGTGCGCACAGTTCGGGCACCTGAAGGACGAGTGCCCGAACGTCCGTCGCGTCGAGGAGCTTGAAAACCTGCGCCAGCGGGTCAACGAGCGCCAGAGGGCGATGGAAGAGATCTACTCCAAGATGGACGATCTGGAGGCTCAAGGCAGCTACGACGAGGAGGAGTTCGAGAAGCTCCGTAACCAGGCCAGGACGGAGGAGGCCTACCGGGATCACGCTGGCATTCAGTTCAAGGACAAAAAGGCCGAGATCGCAGGTGCGGCGATCCGCTGCATCGGTGGCTGCGGCCAGTTCGGGCACGCACGAGACGAATGCCCGAACGCGGCCCTGCTCGACGAGGTGGAAGAGCACGCTCGCGAGGCCGACCGGATCCGGGAGAAGATCCGAAGCCGCGCCGAGCTGCGCGGGCAGAACCCCGACACCGCGCCGCTCACCGACGCCGACAACGCCCTCTACGACGACTGGTACGCCAAAAGCATCGACATCGACAAGCGGCTCCTGGGCGCGGGGATCGACCCTGCGCAGATATCCACGGCCACCGCTCTGTCGAAGGCCCGTACGTCGAACGCTCCGGCTTCGGCTCGCATCCAGGAGGTCGGCTACAACCCGGACACCGGCTACCTCGAGGTCACGACCCGGCCGTACACGCGCAAAAGCGACGGACAGGTGATGCCGGCCAAGACGTACGCCTACCGGATGTCGCCCGGCCAGTACCAGCAGATGATGGCGGCCTCGTCCCTGACCAGCTACGTCAGCCAGTCGGTCTGGGCGAAGAACGGCAACAACGTCGCCTACCAGTTCGAGAACGTCGCTGAAGCGACCGAGGCGTCGGTGCAGCGCAAGTGCGCCACCTGCGGCCAGTGGGCCTCCATGACCTCCGCCCACTCCTGCCCTGTGTCCGGATCCCGGGCCGGGCAGGACGACACCGCGCGCCGCGCTCGGATCAAGGCGGAGAAGCAGGCCGCCCGTGCCGCCGGCCGGCCGGTCCAGATGCCTCCGGCGGTGGCGACGGTCCCGCCGAGCGCGGCACTGCGCTTCGGCAACGAAGGATCGCTGCTCTACGCCGACCGCCGACGGATCGATACGGAGCTCTCCTCGGGGAAGGTCGCGGTCGCGCAGGCGCGTGCGAAGTTCCTGGACGCGAGCGTGACCGGTCAGGCGGTCGCCTGGAACGACGCGGACGGGCAGATGAAGCTGTCCACGGACCGGGACGACGGCGCCACCCTGCAGTGCACCTGCCGGGACTTCAAGAAGAACCACACCTGCCGGCACGTGCGGGTGGTCGGTCTGGCCATGGCCAAGCGGTATGCAGCCGACCACCCGGCCGTCGGCTCGCCGCTGCGTAGCGCGCCGCTGCCCGCGGCCGCCCCGGTTCGGGAGGAGACGGCCAAGGACGCCCCGGAGGAAGGGTTCACCCGCAAGTCGTACGCGCAGATCAGGGAGGTTCGGGCGGCATGGCGCGGCAGCGAGCGCAGCCGAGCGGACCAGTTCGCGAAGGCGCAGGACGGCCGCTGGCTGTACGCGGCCGGCGCCGTTGACGGGCAGACCGGCAAGCCGGTCAAGACGCCGAAGGTGTGGTCGGAAGGCGGCATCAGCGTTGACCCGGCGGACGCCGCCGGACGGGAGTCGGTACGGCTCGACCGCGAGAAGGACGTCCAGGACGGGCTCCGCGCGGGTCTGCGCAAGCAGACCGGCAAGCACTGGTCGGTGACGCGGAAGCCCGACGGGTGGCTGCACATCACCACCGCCCTTCAGCGCCGGACCGGAAGCAAGGAGATCACCACCGCCGAGCGGCGTGAACTGGCAGCGGCGCTCAAGCTCCCCATCGACGCCGTCTCCCCGCACGGAGTTCCGGTCCCTCCCGGCAACGGATGGCGCGCCGAGATGCTCGACCGCGCCTCCGGCCGCGCGCCCCGGGTACTCGGAGAGCGGTATGTGGCCCGAGCCGACCAGCGGCCCGAGGTCGTACACAGCGTCTGATCCGCCTTTGCTGGCCGTGCCGGTCATGGATGGCACGGCCAGCAGGGGGTGTCCGGATTGCGGGCGACGATGCCTTTACCCCACCCCCACATGAAGGGGACCGCCCGTCGTGTCCACCACCGAGCTGCGCCACCACATCCTTGACCAAGGACTGGCCGCATTGCGCCGCACCGAGACAGAACGCCAGTACCTCGACCCAGACGTTCAGCTACTGGCCTACACCGCCATGACCACCACCCTGGCTGGCATGAGCACACGGCTGCTGGAGGCTCTGTCCTGGCATCAGCCAGACCTGGCGCGGCGCCTCGCCGACGAACTCCTCGACCTCCGCGACGAACCGCAGGAGATGGCCGACTACCTGCGTGCGCAGGCAGCGGCCGTGGCCCATCGACGTAACACCCACGAAGTGTCGGCAGCCTGAGATTCGCGAGATCTCGCCGCCGACGCACTCTCCCGACACCATTCGTTCGTCACCACCCCACGGTGGTCGGCACACACCGCGCCATCCCCCCGGCAACGTGTGCGCCGGCCACCACCCACTCACACCAGGAGAAGCTGCATGGCAGGAGAGACCGTCATCACCGTCATCGGAAACCTCGTCGACGATCCGGAGCTGCGCTTCACTCCCTCCGGCGCGGCGGTCGCGAAGTTCCGTGTGGCTTCCACCCCGCGCACCTTCGACCGGCAGACCAACGAGTGGAAGGACGGCGAGAGCCTGTTCCTGACCTGCTCGGTCTGGCGGCAGGCGGCGGAGAACGCCGCGGAATCGCTCCAGCGCGGCACGCGCGTCATCGTGCAGGGCCGACTGAAGCAGCGGTCGTACGAGGACCGGGACGGCACCAAGCGCACGGTCTACGAACTGGACGTCGACGAGGTCGGGCCGAGCCTCAAGAACGCCACGGCCAAGATCGCCAAGACCACCGGCAACGGCACGGGCCGTGAGGAATTCGGCAACGCC
>NZ_DATMVN010000561.1:0-4938 GCF_035563135.1 Streptomyces sp. | reverse complement strand
GGCCTGCGGCCCCGTCCGGGTCCGCGCCCCTCAGCTCGTCGAGGCGGCGCCCCCGCCCCGTCCGGCCGGGCCGTGGGTGAGCCGTCCGCCAGCGGGGCGCCGGTGGCATAAGCCGTCGTCCTGCCTGGGTACAGTCGGGCGACCGGATCACCGAGCCAGGAGGAGCACAGCCGGACATGGCGGTGGACATCCTCGACACCCGTATCCTCCGGCTGCTCATCGAGCAGCCGCGCACCAGCGTGCGCGAATACGCACGCATCCTCGGCGTGGCACGCGGCACCCTTCAGGCCCGTCTGGACCGCCTGGAGCGGGACGGGGTGATCACGGGCACAGGCCCCGCCCTCTCCCCCGCGGCGCTCGGTCACCCGGTGCTCGCCTTCGTCCACCTGGAGGTCACCCAGGGGCACCTGGACGAGGTGGGTGAGGCACTCGCGGCAGTCCCGGAGATCATCGAGGCGTTCTCCACCACCGGGGGCGGCGACCTCCTGACCCGCGTGGTGGCCCGCGACAACGGGCATCTGGAGGACGTGATCCAGCAGCTGATCCAGCTCCCCGGCGTGGTCAGGACCCGGACCGAGGTGGCTCTGCGCGAGCGCGTGGCCCACCGGGTCCTGCCGCTGGTCGAGGCGGTGGGGCGGGCAGCAGGCTCCGGCTGATCCCCGTCGGGCATGCTGGGGCCATGAACCCCCCGCGCATCCCGGCACCTTCCGTCCTCTTCGATCTCGACGGCACCCTCGTCGACAGCGAGCCGAACTACTACGAGGCGGGACGCCGGCTCCTCGCCCGGTACGGTGTGCGGGACTTCAGCTGGGAGAACCACACACGCTTCATCGGGATCGGCACCCGTGAGACCCTCACCGTCCTGCGCGAGGAGTACGGGATCGAGGCGCCGGTCGACGAACTGCTGGCCGGCAAGAACGCCCTCTACCTGGAACTCGCCGGGACCTCCACCACCGTCTTCCCCGAGATGCGCACCCTGGTCGAGCGGCTGCACGAGGGCGGGGTGCCGATGGCGGTGGCGTCGGGCTCGTCCAGGGCGGCGATCGCGGCCACGCTCGCGGTCACGGGGCTGGACGCCTGCCTCCCCCTGTACGTCTCCGCGGAGGAGGTGGCGCACGGCAAGCCGGAGCCCGATGTGTTCCTGGAAGCGGCCAGGCGGCTCGGCGTGGCGCCGGAGTCCTGTGTCCGTCCCCGGCGTACGGGCGGCTCACGCGGCGGGGATGCGCTGTGTCGCGATTCCCGACGCCGCAGCGAACGCGGACGGGACGGCGTTCGGGAAGGCCGAGCTGCTGTTCCCGGGCGGACAGGCGGAGTTCACCGCTGCGGCCGTGCTCGACTGGCTCTCCGCCGGGTGAGATCAGGCCGGACCGGCACGCCGCCCGGCCGGATCCGGCGTCCCGGGCTCCGGCCGGGCGAGCGGAGGTCCGGGGGACCGATATCCTGGTCACGCCGCGCACCCCGACGCACCGTACCGAGGCGATGAGCCCGATGAGGTCGCCGCCGCGGCAGTCGGAGCGGGCCACAATTCGAGATTGGTGTGCACAGGTGCTGGTTGCTGGACGGTACCGGCTGATATCCCCCATCGGCCGTGGCGGTATGGGCGAGGTGTGGCGCGCCACGGACGAGGTGCTGGGGCGGGCGGTGGCGGTGAAGCTGCTGCTGGGCGACCAGGCTGACGCCTCGTCGACCGCTCGCTTCCGCCTCGAGGCACAGACGGCGGCGCGTCTGAGTCACCCGCACCTGGTGGCCGTGTTCGACTTCGGCTCCTGGGAGGACCGCTTCTACCTGGTGATGGAACTGGTCGAGGGCAGGAGCCTCGGGGACCTGCTGGAGGCTCAGGAACGGGTCCATCCCGAGCAGGTGGCCCGAATCGCCGGTCAGGCGGCCGCCGGTCTGGCCGCGGCGCACCGGCAGGGCATCGTCCACCGTGACATCAAGCCCGGCAACCTGATGCTGGACGCCGACGGATCCGTGAAGATCGGGGACTTCGGCATCGCCCAGTTCGTCGACGACCCCTCGACGGCGTTGACCACAGCCGGCCACATCGTCGGTACGAGCCTGTATCTGGCTCCCGAGCGGGCCCTCGGACGCACGGCGGACTCCGCGTCGGACATGTACTCCCTCGGCTGTGTGATCTATCAACTACTGGTCGGCCAGCCGCCGTTCCGCTCGGACACGGCGACTGCGACGCTCTACCAGCACGTGGACACGCCTCCGGTACCGGTCAGGCAGCGAGGGGCGGACGTCTCCCCCGCCTTCGATTCGTATCTGCTGGGCCTGCTGGCGAAGCAGCCCGAAGACCGGCCGAGTGCCCAGCAGGTCTCCGACTGGTTCCGTACGGATGCGTGGCGCGGACGGCCGGAGCCGCTGCCGCAGCACACTCCCCCCGCCCCGTGCCCCACTGCCCCGGCCGCCTCCTCACCGGCCCCGGCTCCGGGTGCCCCGGCTTCCGGGGGCGTGTCGACGTACCGTCTGCCGCAGGCCACCGGGCGCCGGCGGGCGGCTCCCGCCCCCAGGACGTCCAGATCCGCCGCCAGGTCCGCGTCCGGACCGGTCACGGCGCGCCGGATGAGCACGAGTGAGGCCATCCGCCGCCGCCCGCGCGTGGCGAGCGCCGTGGCCGGTACGGTCGCGTTCCTGGCGGCGGTGTACCTGGGCACGATCCTCTTCGCGCCGGACACCGGAGCCGCGGACACCCCGGAGACCGGCTCGACCCCGACGGCCGGGCTCGAGTCGCCGACGCCGGCCGAACCGGCGGTGGCTCCCGCTCAGGACGGCGAGGACGACTGAGCCACCGACTCACCAGCGCGGATGGACCTCCGCGCGGATCCGGCGGTCGTACAGGTCGCGCACCGCGTCCAGGGTGCTCTGCGGGAGTGCCGGAAGCGCCGCGGCGGACGCGTTGGCCCGGGCCTGTTCCACCGAACGCGCACCGGGGATGACGCTGGTGACACCGGGCTGCTGGATGATCCAGCGCAGTGCGGTCTGCGCCGGGGTGGCGCCCTCGGGGGTGAGTCCGGCGAACTCCGCGGCGGCGGCCACGCCGGTCGCGTAGTCGATACCGGAGAAGGTCTCACCCTGGTCGAACGCCTCACCATGGCGGTTGTACGTGCGGTGGTCGTCCGGGGCGAAGACCGTGTCGGCGGTGTACTTCCCGGACAGCAGCCCGGAGGCGAGCGGAACACGCGCGATGATGCCGACCCCTGCTTCGAGGGCGGCGGGGAGGACCTCGTCGAGCGGCTTGAGGCGGAACGGGTTGAGGATGATCTGGACACTGGCGACGCCGGGCCTGGCGATGGCCGCGAGTGCCTCGGCACACGTTTCGACGCTCACCGCGTAGGCGGCGATCCGCTGCTCGGCGACCAGCGTGTCCAGGGCGTCGTACACCGCGTCCGAGGAGAGGACGGCCGTCGGCGGGCAGTGCAGCTGTACGAGATCGAGGGTGTCGACGCCGAGGTTGGTGCGTGAGCGGTCGTTCCAGGTGCGGAAGTTGTCCAGGACGTAGTTCTCCGGCAGTTGTTCGGCGCGCCTGCCCATCTTGGTGGCGACGAAGACGTCCGCGTCCGGCCGGTCCTTCAGATAGCGGCCGATGAGCTGTTCGCTGCGGCCGTCGCCGTAGACGTCCGCGGTGTCGAAGAAGGTGACGCCCGACTCGACTGCGGCGTCGAGGACGCCGAAGGCGTCGGCCTCCCCCACCTCGCCCCAGTCCCCGCCCAGCTGCCAGGTGCCCTGTCCTACGACCGATACGTCACGGCCGGTCCTGCCGAGTGTGCGCTGCTCCATGTGGAGCATGCTACGTCGGCGCGCGGGGCCGGCGCGGAGAGCCGCCGGCCCCGCGCGCCGTGCTCGGTCGCCGGTGGTCACACGGACGTGGTCGACCACGGGCTGCTGCGGGAAGCTGGTGCTGCCGTCCGGGCCGCCGGGCCGGTAGCCGCCGACGGCGAGGCCGAGGATGAGGAAGAACGACTTGTCGAGCGCCCGGGCGTTGCCGTTCAGGCCGGCGGGTGCCCTGCACCGGCAGACGGTGCCGTCGACGGACCAGATGAGGGAATCGGGTGCCCGGTCCACGGCGAAGGTGTGGAAGTCGTCGGCGAAGGCGGCCCCGCCCGGTGGTGCAGCCGGCGCCTCTTCATGCGGCGGCGCACGGTGTGAGGGGAGGAAGGCATGGTCATCACATCATTCCGGGGCAGGGGATGAGAGTCATGGTCATGACAAGCAGACACCGAGAGGTGAACGCGGGACACCCTCATACCAGGCATGTCCTTCAACACTTGATTCAAGGCAGCGGCCCGAGGTCCTCACGCGTCTGATCCGGACCGGGTGGGTACGGGTAGAGAACGCCGCGGCAGGGAACGGACAACTCATGCGCATCCGTAGTGAAATCGCCCTTCCCGCTGTTCTCACCGTCACCTTCGCCCTGCTCGCTCCGGCCGGCGCCGCGACGGCCTCCTCATCCGCCGCGCCCGCTCTCCCCGCCTGCCGGGAAAACAGCCTGCGTGTCACCGCCGCAGCTTCGGACCGGCCGGAGACGGTGCGGATCGGCGTCACCAACCACGGGGCACAGGCGTGCGCCGTCGACCGCATCCCCACGGTCGTCTTCGGTGATCTGGACGGCCACGCCCTCCCGGTTCCCGAAGGGGAGAGCGGTCCGTACCGCCTGCCGGCCGGGAGTTCCGCCTACGCCGCGGTGCGCACCCTGGATCCGTCGGCCACGGAGCTGCGGGTGGTGGACCGGCTGACCGTCGCCGGGAACCCCGCGCACCGTGGACGGACCTTCGGCGCCGCCTCGCTCGGGGCGCCGGACGGGATCCGCGTCTGGGAGCCGGTGACCACCTGGTGGCATCGCTCGAGCGCGGCGGCCGACGCGGCACTCGGGCATCACCCCGGCTGACCGGCGGCTGTGCGCGGGTCCCGCGCACAGCCGCCGCCATGCGGCGT
>NZ_DATMVN010000560.1:0-18406 GCF_035563135.1 Streptomyces sp. | reverse complement strand
CGGCTTCCGTCGCTCGTGGGTCAGGCCGCCGTGCGGCGGGCGAACACGCGGGCGTGCTTCCGGCGCCCGGCGTCGAACGCGTCGATCGCTCCGGCACCCTCACCGCCCGCGCCGGTGTTCCACCCGGCGATCTTACGGGCGACACCCTTCACCTTGGGATGGCCCGGTTTCAGGGCTATCTCGAAGTGGGACTCCTTGGGTACAGGGAGGTCACCACCCCAGGCCACCACACCGTCCAGCTCGGCCAGGATGTCGCGGATCACGACCAGCTCCGGCGCGTAGAAGCCGTCCCGCGCACCGAGCGGGTAGGCGTACTCCCTGATCTCGATGGCCGTTCCGGAAAGGTAGTTCGACTCGTAGGGCTGCGCGACGGTACGGGCGGTCCGGTGCCCCTGGACGTCATCGGCCCGCAACTGGTCGATCTCGTAGTGGAAGCGGCGGGCGACGTGCAGCAGGATTGTCGCAGCGTCCCCGTCGGCGAGGCGGACGGACCGGCCACTGCCTTCGATGCCGTACGAGGTGGCCTCGGCCAGCAGCTCCCAGCCGTTGGCGGAACGGCTCCTGGTCCAGGCGGCCGTCGCTGCCCCCGACGTGCTCGTCCGGTCGGCCGCCGCCGCAGGAGCGCTGCCCAGCGCGCCGAGCGCGGTCGCGCCGGCCAGCGCGACGCTGGTCCCGAGCACGTGGCGTCTACTCAACTCGTTCACGGTGTCCCCTTTTTGGTACGTCGATGGATCACGGCCAGCCGTACGGCCCAGGCGAGGCAGGCGACGGCCAGGACGGGCAGGGCGACCAGGGTGGGGTTCACCCACCCCGGCACCAGGTCGTAGCCCGCGTGGCACTTGTCATGGAGCGGGAACCACTGCGTATATTCGCCGAAGTTGGCCCTGCGGTACTCCCGGTCGTAGCGCTGACCGTCGGCGTGGCACGCCTCCTCCGGGTCCAGCCCCGCGACCAGGGAGCCGACGAGGTAGGTGACTCCTGTTCCGACCAGCAGCAGGAGGGCTGTTCCGGCGAACCAGCTGGTGCTGTGCCGCCAGCGCCCGCCGGCCAGTGCCCGGCCCCAGAACCACAGTCCGGGGCCGGCCAGTATGAGGAGGAGCAGCAGGAGGAGAAGAAGTCCCATGGGCTAATTCTGCATGTTCCTATCGCGCCGAGGCCCGCAGCGCCGCCTGCTCGCGGTAGGTCTGGAGATTCTTGCGGTACTGGGCGGCCCTGCTGTTCTCCAGGCCGATCAGGCTGAGTTGGCGGTCGGTGAAACCCTGGCAGAAGTCGTCGAACTTGGCCCCGTTCCCGGGGATCAGGATGTAGTCACCGGGCAGTACGGCGCCGGCCCCCGTGATGAGGGCGAAGCGAGCCGGGCTGATCTTGGAGTCGACGGCGCCGTACAGGAGCTTGCTGCACGACGACTTGGCGTTGCTCGCGGTCTGCCAGCGACGGTCGAAGTGGGAGCGGAAACGGGTCAGCGCGCCGCCGCCGTTGTAGTGGGAGGTCATCCAGTCGACGATGTTGCCGCCCCCGGCGACATGCTTGGCCAGCAGGTATCCGTCGACGTCCTCGATCATGTCGGTGAAGCCGAAGCTGGAGACCGTACCGGGGATGGCGAGCTTGGCCTGGCAGAAGGTGAGCGGTGAGGCGTACTGCTCCTCGGAGTTCCGCCAGTCCGCCCAGAAGGTCATGATGTCGCCGCCCCAGCCGGCCACGTCACCACCGGTCGCGTCCCCCTTGTTGTCCGGGTCGGAGTTGACCAGGAAGCCGTTCGCGGTCGCCATGAGGTGCGTCGCGTCGAGGCTGTAACCGGTGACGGTGTCGGTGAAGGTGTCCTCCACCTGCTCGTTCGCGTCGTTGCAGTACTGCACGAAGCCGGAGTCGTAGCTGCCGGCCAGCCACCACCAGGACAGACCCTCGTACTTCTCGTGCCGGATGTACTCCATCACCAGCCGGCTGGCGTTGGTGTCGACGTTCTTCGCGGCCTTGTAGGCGACGGCGAGGTTGTAGAGCCGGCGTACATAGGCGATGTAGGCGTCGGCCGGGCCCGACTGTTTGTTCACGGAATTGCTGCCCGGCTCGCTGTTGCGGCGCCAGACGTCCCTGTCCAGATCGAAGACGTCCGATCCGTTGGTGACCTTGAACTCCTTGATCTGGTTGATCGCCCAGTTCGACGGCAGGGGAAAGCCGAGGTTGCCGGAGAATCCCCAGGACATGCCGGAGACGAAGGAGTACCGGGCCCCGGTTCTCTTCGTGACGTTGATACAGACGTTGCGGGAGCCGTACACGCCGTGGAAGTACTTCTTGCCCCGGCTGGCCAGGCCCGCCACCACCCCGTTGAAGTAGGCGATGATCCCCTGGGGTGTACTGTCGATCTCCCCCTGCTGGGCGTCGTAGTCCACGGCGAAGTAAATGGTGGTGCCCCGGTTGAAGCCGTAGTCGCTCGCCAGGTCGTGGGCGTTGAGCGCGTGCTGGTAGCCGTGGCTGTAGGTGAAGTCGGACAACTGCCGCGCGTTGTCCTGGTAGATGGGGAAGACCCTCAGCCCCGCAGCGAAGATCGTCTGGAGCTCGCCCGGCTTGATCTCCTTGTCGAGCGTCGACCCCGGAGGGTCGTACAGGTACCGGCCGACGAGACGGTAGTCGTTGTCGTACAGCCAGCGGGCACGGGACGCGGTGATCTCGAAGCGGGTGTCGGAGCCGGTCGCCTCACGGGCGGTGTTGCCCGTCGAGACCAGCAGTTGTGACCAGGTGTCGAAGTCACCCACACCGTAATTGGAGTCTTCGCTCCGGTACAGCTGGGAGAACTCCTGGAAGATCTGGACGAACTCCTTGGTCTTGCTGTCGAAGGAGCTCTTGAACGTCGTGCGCACCTCCGTGTCGTCCAGGCCGCGCATGATCACGGGCTCGTTGAAGACACAGGCGGCCGTGAAGAGTTCGACGAAGATGCCGGAGTCACCCTCGCGGACGGGGTGCGAGCGCAGGCCGGCCTGGGTGCCGGGGCCGTAGTTGCCGTTGGGCTCCAAACCCAGCTCGTACTGGAGAGCGATCATCAAGGACTTCTGTACGTCCCGGGAGTAGATCCCCTCGGCAGGCCCGATGCTGTAGGCACTGCGCTGCCAGTAACGGCCGTTGAGCCACCGCTGGATGTTCCGGATCTTGTCCGTGCCTCCGGCCACGATGACGTACGCGTCCATGTTGAGGATGCACTTGAAGATCTTCGGCGTGACGGTGCCGCCTTCTATGCCCACACCGCCGTCGGGCAGGCCCATGTCGACGCGCATCGCCTTGACCGCCTCGGTGGTGACCGCCCCGAACTCGCCATACCCGTTGGCGCCCCAGTAGCCCTTGCAGAACAGGCCGTGCTGGATGATGCGGACGATGTTCGCGTTCTTGTTCCAGCCGAACCCGATGTCACCGAGCGCTGCCAGCCGGGCCTCCGTGGTCGGCCCGAAGCTGGCGACGACGGGGGAGATGCCGAGCTCGTGCTGGAGGCCCATCACCAGGGAGTACATGGTGGACCAGCCCGTCCGGCCGTCCTCCGGGCAGCGGGAGTAACCGCTCACCCCGCCGTAGGTGGAGTTGACCCACTTCTGGGCCTCCAGAACCTTGTCGTCGGCCATGTCAGGGCCTTCCTCTCCTGCGCCGGCTGCTGCGGACGAGCTCCTTGTCCGACCTGCACCGATATGTAGGGCGGGCCGGGGCCCTCGGGCAGGAACTTAAAGGCCCTTGCTCTCCGGCCTCTCTTCGTCCGGAGAGAAGCCGGCCGTCGAGGCCGAGTCCGGCTCCACCGATGAGGGACTCCTGCCGGCTCGCTCAATCAGGAGCTTTGTCGCGTACTGACCTTCACCGTGTGAGGTTCCCAGAGGTGAGCGGAACCGTTCAGCGGCCGGGGGCCCGGGGGTGAGACTGCCCCGGGCCGCCCGGCCACTGGGTTCGTCACTGTGCGAGGGGCCGAGCACGCGTGGCCCGTTCCTGCCGCGGCGACTGCAAAGAGCTCGAACAACGACTGGCCGCCGCACATGGCGAGATCCTGCGCTTGCAACGGGTGATCCAGTCACACAGGCCGACATCGTGACAGCACTCGCTGGCGGCGACGGCACCAAGGACATCGCCTTCGACGCCATCGCGTTCGTGCCCGGGGGCGGCCTCGGGCGGTTCACCTCCGAGATCCGCCTGCTCGACAATGACGCGTACTTCGTCCAGACCGGGTTCGAGTACTGCGACATCAAGTCGGTCTGCAACATCACCTGACATCTGGACCACAAGCGAAGCGTCCTGCCGGATCATGGATCCGGCAGGACGCTTCGCTTCGTGGGTCAGCCCGTGACCCACTCCAGCATGCGTCCTTCATGGACCGACGGGCGACGCCGCGCGGTCGGCAGCCGCAGCGATGCCTCCACCGCGTCGCACAGGCCGGTCAGCATCAGAGTCATGGACGGCCAGAGCGGCAGGTACTCGGGATCGCCGAACGAGATCTCGCCGACTTCTCCGTAGTGGCCCGTACGGTGGTCGACGAACAGCAGATCACCGGTGAGGGACTGGGCGAAGGGAACCCACTGGGTGTGTGCGGTGCGCCCGACCACTTCTTCCTCGTCACCCCCCTCGACCGCTTCGTGCGCCATGGCGGAAAGGTTCTGATGCCATTCCAGGATTCCTTCGGTATCCAGAAGGCCGTACCCGAGGAGAAAGGCACCGGGCGCCGTGCTGGACCTGCGCGGTGTGACACCGTTGTGTTCCGAGAGAAGCGACTTCAGTTCACCGTGGAGCGGGAAACCGACTCCGCTCTCCAGCCTGGACATATCAATGGCTGAGGCCCCTGGGCGGAGCGTGGAGTGGTCGCCCGGCGCGTTCTGTCGAAGCCACTCCTCAAATCGGCGCCACAGTTCCTGCATGGTGTGCATCCCGTCCATCGTGGTTCCCCGCGCGGGACAGCCGAGCTGTCAGTTCCTCCTGTCACCGTAGCAATCCGGCCGACGGTGGCTCGGGGGTGCCCCGATGCCGCGTAGCGCAAGTTGATCAGTCAGGCCCGGCGGGCAGGATCCGTTCCTGCCGCACCGGTACCGAGGCCGACCTGCCGGACCCCGAATGCGAGGTCGAGGTCGTCTCGACGTCGTGGCCGCCGATCAGACGGCTGAGCTTGTCCGCGAAGTCAGGGCCGTCGTCACCGGAGCCGATGACCTTGACGGTGGAGGCACTCCCCATGGCGTCCATGCCCGTTTCCCCCGGACTTTCTGGCCCTGGCGGTAGCTCCGGAGGTGAGATATGAGAGGGTCGCACGGGTGACCGAGACACCACCGAACACCCTGCAATACCGCTTTGACGGGCCAGAAGACGCTCCGGTCCTGGTGATCGGGCCGTCCCTGGGTACCACATGGCACATGTGGGACCGCCAGGTACCCGAGCTGTCCAAGCACTGGAGAATCTTCCGCTACGACCTCCCGGGGCACGGCGGAGCGCCCGCCTACCCCGCCGCCGCGGTCTCCGACCTCGCCGACCGGCTCCTCGCCACCCTGGACAGCGTCGGCGTCCAGCGCTTCGGGTATACGGGCTGCTCCATCGGTGGCGCGGTCGGCGCCGACCTCGCGCTGCGCCACCCGCACCGGGTCGCCGCCCTGGCGCTCGTCGCCGCGTCGCCCCGCTTCGGCACCGCCGACGAGTTCCGGCAGCGCGGGGTGATCGTCCGCAGCAACGGCCTGGAGCCCATCGCCCGTACCTCCCCGGACCGCTGGTTCACCCCCGGCTTCGCCGCCGCCCAGCCCGCCATCGTCGAGTGGGCCGTCCAGATGGTCCGTACGACCGACCCCGGCTGCTACATCGCCTCCTGCGAGGCCCTGGCGGCCTTCGACATCCGTACGGAACTGCCCCGCATCGGTGTGCCGACCCTCGTCCTGGTCGGAGCCGAGGACAAGGTCACCGGCCCCGCCGAGGCGCGGACCCTGGTCGCGGGCATTCCGGACGCCCGGCTCGCTCTCGTCCCCGGCGCCTCCCACCTGGCCCCGGTCGAGCAGCCGGCCGCCGTCACCGATCTGCTCCTCATGCACTTCTCGACGGCCTGGCAGGACACCCTGGCGTCGATCCCCGCACCGCCGCCCCCGGGCTTCGCCGCCCCGTTCGCCCCGGTCGTCCCCGTCGCGGAGATCACCGCCGGGACCGGCCTGCCCGACGCCTCCCCGGCAGGACGCGACAACCGGTACGAGCGAGGGATGAAGGTGCGGCGCGAGGTGCTGGGCGACGCCCACGTGGACGCCGCGACAGCCGCGTCCGACGGCTTCACCGACGACTTCCAGGAGCTCCTCACCCGTTACGCCTGGGGTGAGATCTGGAGCAGGGAGGGCCTCGACCGCAGGGCCCGCAGCTGTGTCTCCCTCACCGCGGTCGTCGCGTCCGGTCACCTGGGAGGTCTCGCCCAGCACGTCAGAGCGGCCCTGCGCAACGGGCTCACCCCGGTCGAGATCAAGGAAGTGCTGCTCCAGACCGCCGTCTACTGCGGCATCCCGGCGGCGGGCGCGGCGTTCGAGATCGCGCAGTCCGTGATCCAGGAGGAGACGACCCCGCCCGCGTCCGCGTAGCAGGATGGGAGCATGAACGCTTCGTCTCTCACACTGACCAAGAAGGCCCACTCCTGCGTCCGGCTGGAGCGGAACGGGCAGTCGCTCGTCATCGACCCCGGCGGGTTCACCGAGGACGACGCCGCGCTCGGTGCCGACGCGATCCTGGTGACGCACGAACACCCCGACCACTTCGACGAGTCACGGCTGCGTGCGGCGCTGGAGTCCAACCCCGCCGCGCGGGTGTGGACGCTGCGCAGTGTGGCCGAGCAGGTGTCCGCCGCGTTCCCGGGGCGTGTGCACACGGTCGGCCACGGTGACACGTTCACCGCCGCGGGACTGGAGGTGCAGGTGCACGGCGAACTGCACGCGGTGATCCACCCGGACATCCCGAGGGTCACCAACATCGGCTTCCTGGTGGACGGTTCGGTCTTCCACCCGGGCGACGCCCTCACGGTGCCCGACCACCCGGTGGACACCCTGATGCTGCCGGTCATGGCTCCCTGGAACAAGATCTCGGAGGTCATCGACTACGTACGCGAGGTGAAGCCCCGCCGTGCGATCGACATCCACGACGCCCTGCTCACGGACCTGGCCCGCCCGATCTACGACAGGCAGATCGGCGCCCTGGGCGGTGCGGACCACGGCCGGCTGACCCCGGGCGACGCGACCCGCCTCTGACCCGTTTGTCGGTGGGAGCGGTTAGGTTTGCTGCATGCGCATCGCCACCTGGAACGTCAATTCGATCACCGCCCGGCTGCCGAGGCTGCTGGCCTGGCTGGAGAGCAGCGGCACCGATGTGCTGTGCCTCCAGGAGGCCAAATGCACGCTGGAGCAGTTCCCCGTCGAAGCGCTGCGCGAGGCGGGCTACGAGTCGGCGGTCAACGCCACGGGCCGGTGGAACGGCGTCGCGCTGCTCTCCCGTGCGGGTCTCGCGGACGTCGTGACGGGGCTGCCCGGCGGCCCGGACTACGAGGGCGTGCAGGAGCCGAGGGCGGTCTCGGCCACCTGTGGGCCCGTCCGTGTCTGGTCCGTCTACGTGCCCAACGGCCGCGAGGTCACCCACGACCACTACGCCTACAAGCTGCGCTGGCTGGCGGCACTGCAGAAGGCCGTCGCGGGAGACGCGGCGGGCGCGCTGCCGTTCGCGGTCCTCGGCGACTTCAACATCGCTCCGACGGACGAGGACGTCTGGGACCCGGCCCTGTTCGAGGGCGCCACACACGTCACTCCCGCCGAGCGGGAGGCGCTCGCCGCGCTGCGCGAGGAAGGGCTCTTCGACGTGATGCCGCGCCCCCTGAAGTACGACCACCCGTATTCCTACTGGGACTACCGTCAGCTCGGCTTCCCGAAGAACAAGGGCATGCGGATCGACCTCGTCTACGGCAACGCCTCCTTCACGGCGGCGGTCAAGGACAGCTATGTCGACCGCGAGGAGCGCAAGGGCAAGGGCGCTTCCGACCACGCCCCGGTGGTCGTGGACCTCGACTTCTGACGCCGCCGGTGCCCGGGCGGCACCGACGTCCCCGCGTCCGCCGCTCTCGCGGACGGCGGACGCGGAACTCGCCCGGACTCGAAATGTCAACCTGAGGTTGACGCCACTTGGGTGTCAACCTAAGGTTGCCTCATGACGAAGCCGTTGCGTGCCGATCCGCCCGTCCGCCTCGACGACCTGATCGAAGCGATCAAGAAGACCCACACCGACGCCCTGGAGCAGCTCACAGGAGCGGTGGTCGCGGCAGATCACCTGGGTGAGATCGCCGACCACCTCATCGGCCACTTCGTGGACCAGGCGCGGCGCTCAGGCGCCTCGTGGACGGACATCGGCCGGAGCATGGGGGTGACCCGGCAGGCCGCCCAGAAGAGGTTCGTGCCCAGGAATCCCGGCGAAGCGCCGGCCCTGGACCCGGGCCAGGGCTTCGGCCGGTTCGACGAGCGGGCCAGGAACGTCGTCATGGCCGCCCACAACGAGGCCCACGCGGCCCGCAACGACGAGGTGGGTGTGGGACACCTGGTCCTGGGCCTCCTGGCCGAGCCGGACTCCCTCGGTGTCCAGGTGATCGCCGGGCAGGGCGTCCCGCCGGAGGCGGTCCGGGAGGCGGCGGCGCTCACCCTGCCCGCCGCGGCCGACGAGGTCCCCGAGCTGATCCCGTACGACGCGGAGGCACGCAAGGTCCTGGAGCTCACCTTCCGCGAGGCGCTGCGCCTCGGCCACGGCTTCATCGGGGCCGGGCACATCGTGCTGGCCCTGCTGGAGTTCGAAGGGGGCGCGGGCGTGCTCACCGGGCTGGGCGTCGACAAGGAGGTGGCGTCGTCCGACGTCGCCGCGGCGGTGGCCGCCGAGACGGGCGATCCCGCTCCGGGCGAGCAGAGCTGAAGCGGCTGTCCACCTCCCGGCGCACAGGTGGCGAAGAGTCCCTTCCGTGAAAAGGAGGGTCCCGTCATGCGCTGCGGATGCCGCCCCTGGCCGGGGCGGCATCGTGCGTGCGAGGTCGGCTCAGTGCACCGAGAATCCACCGTCGACGAACAGCGACTGCCCGGTGACGTAGGCGGAGGCCGCGCTCGCCAGGAACACCGCGGCTCCCGCGAAGTCCTCGGCCAGCCCGTTGCGTCCCACCATGGTGCGAGCGGCCAGCGCCGCCACCCGCTCCGGGTCGGACGACAGCCGCTGGTTGAGCGGCGTCATCACGAACCCGGGCACCAGCGTGTTGCAGGTGACTCCGTGCGGCGACCAGGCCTCGGCCTGCGAGCGGGCCAGTGACTCCAGCGCACCCTTGGAGACGCCGTACGCGCCGCTCTGCACGAACGCGCGGTGCGCCTGCTGGGAGGTGATGTGGATGATCCGGCCGAAGCCGCGCTCGGCCATGCCCGGGCCGAACCGCAGACCCAGCAGATGGGGAGCCTTGAGGTTCACCGCCATCGTGGTGTCCCAGACGTCCTCGCCGAGCTCGCTCATCGGCGGCCGCAGGTTGACGCCTGCGCAGTTGACGAGGATGTCGGGCTCGCCGAACACGGCCGCGGCACCGTCTCCGGCCGCGCGCACGCCCTCGGGAGTCCCGAGGTCGGCGCTCACCCAGGCCGCCCGGCAGCCGGCGTCGGTGAGTTCACCGACGGTGCGCACCAGTTCCGCCTCCCTGCGTGCCACGACCACCACGCTCGCGCCGGCGCGTGCGAGCGCGTCGGTGATGCCCCGGCCGATGCCGGAGCTGCCGCCGGTCACCACGGCGACCCGGCCTTCCAGCGAGAAGAGTTCGGACAGATACCTCTGCGACGTCATCCCCGTACCTTAGACAGAAGGCCAGGTCATGGACGGGGCGGGGCCCGGGACCGGTACAGTTGCGCGTCCTGCGGAGCGGAAGGCGTCAGGGGTGGGATCCTGGTGGCATGATCCCTTTCCTGGACAACTGGCGTAAGCGCCAGGGCGGTGCGCGGGGGGCGGCTCTCGCGGCCGCTGTCGAGACCGATCCGGAGGGCGTCGCCGAGCTGTTCGCGGAATGCGAGTTGCTGCGGGCCCGAGCAGGGCAGTGCGGCCTCGAACTCGACGACAGCCCGGCCTCGTTGTCCGCGCTCGACCAGATGCCGCCCCTCTGGCGCGACGATCCGGAGGAGCTGCCCTGGGTGGGCAACGACGCCGGTCTCTACCTCGGCACCGTACTGGTGCGTACTGTTCCCGGTGCGGTCTGGGACATCCTGGCGGGCGGAAAGCCGGTGGTGCGTCTGGCTTCGGGGCGCGAGATCGACGTGGTCGCCGCCGGTCTGGACTGGGCGATGTCGGGCAGCCCCGAACTTTCGGAGATGTACGCGGAGACGGCGGAGAGCGGCCCCGAGGCCAAAACGCGATAAACAGCCTTATGTGCCGCTGGTGCGTGTCGGCGCCCAAGCGCGTGATCACCCCGGATAGTTTGCGCTGACCTTGACACGAGCGACAAGTGGGTAGGGCAGCGTATGGCCGTCGATCCGTTGATCGAGCTGCGGGACGTCAACAAGCACTTCGGAAAGCTGCACGTACTGCAGGACATCAATCTCACCGTCGGCCGCGGGGAGGTGGTGGTGGTCATCGGCCCCTCCGGATCGGGCAAATCAACGCTCTGCCGGACCATCAACCGACTTGAGACGATCGAGTCCGGTCATATTGCCATCGATGGGAAGCCGCTCCCGGAGGAGGGAAAGGGACTCGCGGAGCTCCGGGCCGAAGTGGGCATGGTCTTCCAGTCGTTCAACCTGTTCGCCCACAAGACCGTGCTGGCGAACGTCTCGCTCGCCCAGCTCAAGGTCCGCAAGCGCAAGAAGGACGAGGCCGACCGGCGCTCCCGGGAACTGCTGGAGCGGGTCGGGCTCGCGTCGCAGGCGGAGAAGCTTCCCGCCCAGCTCTCCGGGGGGCAGCAGCAGCGCGTGGCCATCGCCCGTGCCCTCGCCATGGACCCCAAGGCGCTCCTCTTCGACGAGCCCACGTCGGCGCTCGACCCGGAGATGATCAACGAGGTCCTGGAGGTCATGCAGCAGCTCGCCCGTGAGGGCATGACCATGGTGGTCGTCACGCACGAGATGGGCTTCGCCCGGTCCGCCGCGAACCGCGTGGTGTTCATGTCCGACGGACGCATCGTGGAGGACCGCACCCCGGAGGACTTCTTCACCGCCCCGGAGAGCGACCGCGCCAAGGACTTCCTGTCCAAGATCCTCAAGCACTGACAGGGGGAACCGTGTTGCGTACGAGGAACATCGCGGCCGTGCTGGCCTGCCTCCTGCTCACCGCGCTCGCCGCCGGCTGCGGCAGGGAGGGCAGCCCGCCGGTCAAGGGACCGAAGGCGGGGGAGCTGCCCCGGTACACGGTCGACACCGGATTCCGGCTGCCGGAGTCGAAGACCTGGACGAAGGCCAGGAAGCGTGGCCACCTGGTCGTCGGCGCCAAGGAGGATCAGCCCTACCTCGGCGAGAAGGACCCCGCCGGCGGAGGCTACTCCGGCTTCGACATCGAGATCGCCCGCATGATGGCGGCCTCCCTCGGCTTCGAGCCGGACGCGATCCGCTTCCGGACCATCGCCTCGGCCAACCGTGAGACGGCGCTCCAGAACGGGCAGATCGACTATTACGTCGGCACCTACACGATCAACGACATGCGCAAGAAACTCGTCGGCTTCGCCGGGCCGTACTACATGGCCGGGCAGGGGCTGCTCGTGCGTACGGACGAGAACGACATCCACGGGCCGCAGGACCTGGCGGGCAGGACCGTCTGCTCGGCCGCCGGGTCGACCCCCTACCAGCGCATCGCCGCCGACTTCCCCGAGGCGGACCTCGTCGCGTACGACACCTACTCGATCTGCGTCGACAACCTGCTGACCTTCCAGGTCGACGCCGTCACCACGGACGACGCGATCCTCCTGGGCTTCGCGGCCAAGGCACCGGACGAGATGAAGGTGGTCGGCAGACCCTTCTCGGAAGAGCCGTACGGCATCGGTGTGCCGCGCAGTGACAACGCGCTGCGCGCCGCGCTCAACGACGCGCTGGAGGCCGACGAGAAGAACGGCAACTGGAAGAAGGCGTTCGAGGCGACTCTCGGCCTGTCCGGAGTGCCCGCGCCGAAACCCCCGCCCATCGACCGTTACCCGGCGAACTGAGGGGCCGGCCACCACCATGGATGTACTGACAGAGAATTTCTCGCTCTACGGCAAGGGCTTCCTCGGCACCGTCGAACTCACCGTCTACGCCTCGGCCCTGGCGCTGGTGCTCGGCTTCGTCATGGCGTCCTTCCGGGTCGCGCCGGTCGGCTCGCTCCGGGTGATCGGCACCGTCTGGGTCGCGGTGCTCCGCAACACCCCGCTGACACTTCTGTTCTTCGCCGTCCTGCTCGGCCTCCCGCGCTTCGGCCTGGTCCTGCCCTTCCAGGTCTTCGCGGTCCTCGCCCTAGGCTGCTACACCTCGGCCTTCATCTGCGAGGCCCTGCGCTCCGGCATCAACACCGTGCCCACAGGACAGGGCGAAGCGGCGCGCAGCCTCGGGATGTCCTTCGGGCAGACACTCAACAACGTGGTGCTGCCGCAGGCCTTCCGGTCGGTGATCCCGCCGGTGGGATCGACGCTCATCGCGCTCGCCAAGAACTCCGCGATCGCGGGGGCCTTCAGCGTCACCGAGCTGCTGGGCACCTACAAGACCCTCAACGAACTCGGCTACAGCATCATCTGGTCCTTCATCTGGATCGCCGTCGGATACCTGATCATCACCCTCGCCATCAGCGCGCTCTTCAACGTGTTGGAGAAGCGCCGGGGAGTCGCCCGATGACCCGCTCCACCGCCTCCGCCACCGCTCTCTACGACCTCCCCGGCCCCCTCACCCGCAAGCGGCACTTCCTCTACGGGGTCCTCTCGACGGCTGTGATCCTCGCGCTGCTCGGCTGGATCATCCATCTGCTCCTCGACACGGGCCAGTTCACCGGCTCGAAGTGGACTCCCTTCCTCTACACCGGCATTCAGGAACTGCTGCTGCGCGGGCTCGGCAACACCCTCAAGGCCTTCGCCTGCGCGGCGGTCCTCTCGCTCGCACTCGGAGCCGTGCTGGCCGTCGGCCGGCTCTCCGACCACAGGCCGGTGCGCTGGATCTCGACGCTGCTCGTCGAGTTCTTCCGGGCCATGCCCGTGCTGGTGATGATCTTCTTCATCTTCGTCGCGCTCAAGGTCCAGCCGCTTCCGGCACTGGTGGCCGGGCTGACCCTCTACAACGGGTCCGTGCTCGCGGAGGTATTCCGGACCGGGATCAACTCCGTGGAGCGGGGCCAGCGGGAGGCGGCGTACGCGCTGGGCATGCGCAAGACACAGGTCACCACCCACGTCCTGGCCCCCCAGGCCGTCCGTGCGATGCTGCCCACCATCATCAGCCAGCTGGTGGTGGCGCTCAAGGACACCTCGCTGGGCTATCTGATCACCTACGAGGAGTTCCTCCACGCGGGCAAACTGGTCGCGTCGAACCTCGACTACGATCTGCCGTTCATCCCGGTGGTCATGGTGATCTCGCCCATCTACATCGGGATGTGCATGCTGCTCTCCTGGTTCGCCACCTGGGTGGCCGGACGGGAGCGGCGCAACCCGAAGACGGAGGGCACGGGAGTCGCCGCCGCCGAACCAGGAACGGTGCTGCCGGGCCGCCACCCGAAGTAACCGTCGGTGAGCCCGTCCGGCAGCAGCCGGTGATCACTCCTCCACCGTGGAGCGGGACGCGATCCGTATCCGTGCCCGGCGGGGGAGAAGGTCAGCTGCGTGCCGGCCGGTTCGCGGCCGGTGTGGCGAGGAATGCGGCCGGCCCGGGCGCCGTGGGCGTGGAGCGCGGCTCCACGCCCACGGGGCGGCTCGGGGAGGGGGAGGGACGGAGGCGGCCGCCGGCCGGGAAAGCGGCCTGCGGCCGACGCCGGTGCGTCGGCCGCAGGCCGCTCGTACGAGGAGTGAGTACCGCTCAGGCGTCGATGCTCATGCCGGCACGGAGCTTGCTGATGATGCGGGCCAGCAGCCGGGAGACGTGCATCTGGGAGATGCCCAGCTCGGCCCCGATCTGGGCCTGGGTCATCTCGGCGCCGAAGCGCATCCGGACGATGCGGCGCTCACGGTCGTCGAGCTGTTCCAGCAGCGGGGCGAGGGTGTGCAGGTTCTCGATGGCCTCCATGGCGGGATCGCGCTCGCCGAGGACTTCGGCGTAGGCCCGCTGGTCCTGGCTGTCGTCGCCCTCGGAGGAGGGGGTGTCCAGGGAGCCGGCCGAGTAGCCGTTGGCCGCGATCAGACCCTCGATGATCTCTTCCTCGCTCAGATCGAGGTGGGCGGCCAGCTCCTTGACGGTCGGGTCGCGGTCGAGCTTGGAGGAGAGGAGTTCCTTGGCCTTCGCCAGTTCGACCCGCAGCTCCTGGAGGCGGCGCGGCACGTGCACGGACCAGGTGGTGTCACGGAAGAACCGCTTGATCTCGCCCACGATGTAGGGCACCGCGAACGTGGCGAACTCCACCTCGCGCGACAGGTCGAAGCGGTCGATCGCCTTGATCAGGCCGATCGTGCCGACCTGGATGATGTCCTCGGTGTCGTCCCCGCCCCGGTTGCGGAACCGCTGCGCCGCGAAGCGCACCAGCGAGAGGTTCATCTCGATCAGCGTGTTGCGCGCGTACTGGTACTCGTGCGTGCCCTCCTCCAGCGTCTGGAGGCGGTCGAAGAACAGCTTGGACATGGCGCGCGCGTCCTGCGGCGCGACCTTCCCCGCGTCCTCGATCCACGGCAGGTCCTGCACCCCGGCATCCGTACCGGCACCGGTCATGACGTCCGACTCCGTCGCCGTGTCATGAGCTCCGGTGGTCCGTACCGACATCGCCGTCATGGTGTCACCCTCCCTCAGATACTCACGTTCGGGCGAGCCCGTACCCCGTGTCCGCGATGTCATTCCTCCTTCTCCCGAACTTTCCGGGAAACCTGCACGGCACGGGAAGTGATGCGCGGGGCGGTGTGACCGCCGCGGCACGCACGTGACCGAGATGGTCCTGACGACGCGGGGGACGTGGGGCTACCCTGCGCGGACGATCCTTCTCAGGAGGTACGGATGCGTCATTCCGTCGGCCGGAATGTGTCGTTCCCACTCGTGATCGCCGTCATCGGCTCGCTCGGTGCCGCGGCCCCCGCAGCCTCGGCGCCACCCGTTCCGCCCCCCAAGTCGCCTGTCGCGGTGGGATACGGAGGCGCGGTGTCGAGTGTCGACGCGGACGCCTCGGCGGCCGGTATCGAGGTACTCCGCAAGGGAGGCAACGCCGTCGACGCGGCTGTCGCCACCGCCGCCGCACTGGGTGTCACGGAGCCCTACTCGGCGGGCATCGGGGGCGGTGGGTACTTCGTCCTCTACGACGCCAGGACGCGCAGCGTACAGACCGTCGACGGCCGTGAGACCGCCCCCCGCAGTGCGGACTCCTCACTCTTCCTGGAGAACGGGCAGCCGATCCCCTTCAACGACGCCGTCACCAGCGGACTGGGGGTCGGCACCCCCGGCACGCCCGCGACCTGGGAGAAGGTGCTCGACGCCTGGGGCAGCAAGCCGCTCGGGCGGCTGCTGGAGCCGGCCGAGCGGCTGGCGCGCGACGGATTCGTCGTGGACGAGACCTTCCGCTCCCAGACCGCGGCCAACCAGGCGCGGTTCGCCGACTTTCCCGCGAGCGCCGAACTCTTCCTGCCCGGCGGCAGGTTGCCGGTGACCGGATCGGTGTTCAAGAACCCCGACCTCGCCCGCACCTACAGGCTGCTGGCCCGCGAGGGAGTCGACGAGCTGTACCGGGGCGAACTCGCCCGGGACATCGTGTCGACGGTGCGGAAGCCGCCCGTGGACCCGGCGGCGACGCGTGTGGTGCGCGCGGGAGATCTGACGGCCGGCGACCTGAGAGGCTACCGCGCGCTGCGTCAGGCCCCGACCAGGACCGCCTACCGAGGCCTCGACGTGTACGGCATCGCGCCGTCCTCGTCGGGAGGTACGAGCGTGGGTGAGGCCCTCAACATCCTTGAGTCGACGGACCTTTCGGAGGTGAGCAGGACGCAGTACCTGCACCGGCTCATCGAGGCGAGCAGGATCGCGTTCGCCGACCGGGGGCGCTGGGTCGGCGACCCCGCGTTCGAGGACGTGCCGACCCGGGAACTCCTCAGCCAGCGCTTCGCCGACTCACGCGAGTGCCTCATCAAGGACGACGCGGTCCTCACCAGTCCGCTGCCTCCGGGCGACCCGCGCGACCCCGTCCGCTGCGCCACCGGGGGCAGGGCCGCCCCGACGACGTACGAGGGGGAGAACACGACGCACCTGACCACCGCGGACAAGTGGGGCAATGTCGTCGCCTACACCCTGACGATCGAGTCGACCGGCGGCAGCGGAATCACCGTGCCGGGGCGGGGCTTCCTGCTCAACAACGAGCTGACCGACTTCTCGTTCGCGCCGGCGGATCCGGCGGTTCACGACCCCAATCTGCCCGGCCCCGCCAAGCGTCCGCGCTCGTCGATCTCGCCGACGATCGTGCTGGACCACGGAAAACCCGTACTCGCCCTGGGGTCACCGGGCGGTGCCACGATCATCACCACCGTCCTGCAGTCGCTGACCGGCCATCTGGATCGGGGGCTGCCGCTGGTCGAGGCGATCGCCGCCCCGCGCGCCAGCCAGCGCAACTCGGCCACCACCGAGATCGAGCCGGGGCTGTGGGACAGCCCGGTGCGCGAGGAGCTGGAAGCCATCGGGCACGTGTTCAAGGAGAACCCCGAGATCGGTGCGGCCACCGGTATCCAGCGCCTCCCCGGAGGGCGCTGGCTCGCGGCCGCCGAAAAGGTGCGGCGTGGAGGCGGTTCGGCCATGGTGGTAGCGCCGAGCGGTCGTCCTTGACCGATCCGCGCAAGCAGAGGCCTCGGGGCCGGAAGGGCGCGGTTCACCGCGCCCTTCCGGCCCCGAGGCCTCGATGCGGCCGGTCGCGTTCGCGGCGGACCGCATCGCGAGGAAGAGCCCGTCAGGGTTTCTTCGTGTCCAGCGAAAGGGCATCTACGACGGTGCGTACGCGAATGCTCGTCCTCTCCGCGCTCTCCGGCGCGGCACTGCTCGCCCCAGCGCTTCCCGCCGCGGCCGCCGAAGGCGGGGGAAGCCCGGTCGGGGCCGCCGAACTGCTGGCCCGGGTGAAGGACTGCGCCCGGATCTCCCAGGGGAAGTACCGGCCCGACCGGAGCGCGGCCGCCACGATCCCGGTCTGCGGGACCGATGAGGCGGTGTTCTGGACAGCCGACATGGACATCGACTGCGACGGCCGGGTGACGACCGCCTGCAACCCCAGGACCGACCCCTCCTTCCAGCCCCGGACGGCCTTCCAGGGTTCCGACGGCAAGCCCCTGGACTCCGCCGGGGTGCCGTACGTCGTCGTCCCCGCCCCCGGCCCGCTCTGGGACCACTCCGGCTCAGGCATCAAGGGCGGTGGTGCGGCAGCCGTCGTCCACGACGGCAAGGTCCGCTACGCCGTCGTCGGGGACACGGGCCCCGCCGGAATCATCGGCGAAGGTTCGTACGCCCTGGCCCGGGCGCTCGGCATCGATCCGGATCCGAAGACCGGTGGTACGGCGTCCGGTGTCACCTACATCCTCTTCAGGAACTCCAAGGTGTCACGGATCGAGAGTCCTGCCGCCGCGGCCGGCGCCGGTGAGGCGCTCGCCCGGAAGTTCGCCGGGGGAGCCTGAGGGGCGGGCGGCGCGGTCCGGCCGGAGTGCCGTCAGGACGCGGGGCCGGCGTCCGTGACGGCCACCGGGTGCCCGGTGCCGCCAGGGCCGGCGGGGGCACGGGCAGCGCTGCCGGAGCCGGGGTGCTGCCGCTCACCGCGCGGGGAGTAGGGTCGCGCCCGTGACCCTCCAGGACTTCGCCCGCAGCGAGTACGTCAGCCTGACCACGTACCGGAAGGACGGCACGCCCGTCGCCACGCCCGTCTGGGCCGCGGTGGACGGTGGTGTGCTGTACGTCTGGACCCGGTCCGATTCCTGGAAGGTCAAGCGGCTGCGCAAGGACAGCCGGGTCCTCGTCGCCGTCTGCGACGCCCGTGGCCGCATCGCCGAGGGCGCGCCGAGCGCCGAGGGCACCGCTCGGCTGCTCGACGGCGACGGTACCGCGGCGGTGCGCAAGATGCTCGCCCGCAAGTACACATGGAAGTTCTGGCTCGTGGACCGGCCCGCCACGGTCGTACGGCTCGGCAAGCGGCCCCACACGGGGATCGCCGTCACCCTCTGACCGGGACGGGGCGCCGCCTGGACGTGCCCCTCCGTGTCCGGGCTCCGCGGGGCGCGCTGCGCATCGGCAGGGGCCGGTGGTGACGGGGACCGCGGCGCGCTCCCGCCGGTGCCGCGTCAGCCGGGGCC
>NZ_DATMVN010000559.1:0-5737 GCF_035563135.1 Streptomyces sp. | reverse complement strand
ACGGCCCGCCCCCGGACCCCGCCGCGTCCCGGGCCGCCCGCGCTGACCCTCTCCGCCGACTGTTCCTACGCGGCCCGGCTCACCACCACCGGGGAGCAGGCCGAGCCGGTCCGGTACCCCGAGCGCTGGACACTGGACGGGCCCGAGCCCTACGCCGTACCCCTCCCCCTCGACCAGCCGGAGGAGGCCGGCTCCGACGTGCTGCCGCTCTCCGACGGGCGGGTCATGATCCGGCGACGGGTGGGAGCAGACCGGCACACCTTCTCGCTCCTCTACCCGACCGGGCCGGGCACGGGCGAAGTCTTCCTGGGCGCCCTCGACAGCACCGAGGTCGCCCTCCTCCCTCCGTCCCCGGACGGCATGAGCGCCTGCGCCCTGCTCCCCGGTGAACGCTCCACCGGTGTCTGGCTCGTGGCGGGCGGCGCCACCGGTCCCGAGCACGTGGCGGATGTTCCCGGGCGCTGCTCGGGCGGGGTGTGGCTGGACCGGGAGGGCCGGTTGCTCGCCCTGGACCGGCAGATGCCGGGCGGGGGCCCGGTGAAGGCGGTCGTCGTGGACCTGGAGCGCGGCGGTGAGGTGACTCCCCTGCTCCAGATCGCGCCGGAGAGCAACGACCGGCTGCTGCTGGCCGACGCCGACAGCGGCCTGCTGCTGGTCCGGTCGGACGCGCCCGGCCACGACCGGCTCGGCTGGGGCGTGCTCGGCAGCCGCCTCCCGGTGCGGTTCCCGGAATGCCTGCGCACACCGGACGAGGCGCTGACGCCGTTCGCCGTACAGCCCGGCCAGATGCTGATGCCCGAGAGCTGCGCGGTGGCGCTGCGGATCGACGGGGCCACGGGCAGCTGGGTGGGCCTGTGGCGTCCGGCGGGGCGCCGACTGCACCAGGTCGCGGCGCCCGGCGGGTGGCTGGCCGGAGCCGGCTTCTGGACCCGGGAAGGAGTGCTGCACCTGCCGTACGTGCGGGAGGGCGCCCCTTGTGCCGTGGCGCTGCTGGAGGCTCCCGTGGACGAGCCGTACCCGGCCGCCGTGTCCGCGACGGCCGCGCCCGGGGCTTCCCCGGCTCCTGGCGAGTGCAGGCCCGTCCCGCTGGGGCAGGCGCCCCTCATCGGGCGTACCGCGCCTGGATAAACTGCGGTCCGGGCTACGCGGCCGTTCCGTGCGGGCGCCGACGGTGACCGTGCCGGGGGGCGGCGGGGCTGCGACACACAGGTAAGCGATTGCAACGGGGAGACTTCACCACATGTCTGAAGCCCGAACCGACACGGCCCGGCCCCGTCCGCCCGAGGCGGACATGGACAGGGCCGGAGCCGGCGGCTACGGAAAGCACCGAGGGGGCGCAGCCGCGGAGAGCGTGCCCGTGCAGCCGCACGGGCGTCACCGCCGCCCCTCCGAAGGGGGTGGCAGCGCGGCGGCCTGAACCGCTCCGTACGGCATGAGGGCCGTCACAGCCGTCCCGGCTGTGACGGCCCTCCGCTGTGCGGCAGCAGCACCCGGCCCGGCCCGTCCGCCACCCCGGGCGCGGGAGGCGCACGCCGCGTGGGAGGGCTTACGCCTTCGGGGAGTTCAGCGCCGGCGCGGGCTCGTCGCCGGGCTGTTCCGCCCGGCCCGCGGCGCGTGTGCCCGGACGTCCGCGTGCATCCGTACCTCCCCGCCCCGGCAGCCAGAACAGCATCATCAGTGCTCCGGCCACCAGCACCACGGCGGAGGTGCGGAAGGCCGACGCGTATCCGGCCGTGATCTCGGCCGCGCCCGTCGAGCCCCCGGTGCGGGCCGCCGCGACCGTGGACAGGACGGCGAGGCCCAGCGCGCCGCCCATCGTCCGGGAGGTGTTGACCAGTCCGGAGACGAGTCCGGCATCGCCCGGTGCCGCTTTGGAGGTGGCGAGCGTGGCCAGCGGGGTGGAGGCCAGTCCGGCCCCGGCCATCATCAGGACACCGGGGAGGCAGACCGAGGTGAGGTAGGAGCCGTGCACGCCCATGGTGGACTGCCAGCCGAAGCCGGCGGCGGCGACCAGGGCACCGGCCACGGCCAGGGGCTTGGCACCGGTCCGCGCCATGATCGCGGGTGCGGCCTTCGCTCCGATGAAGACGGCGGCGGAGCTCGGTACGAGTGCGAATCCGGCCTCCAGCGGCGTGTAACCCAGCACGTTCTGGGCGTAGACGGTCATGAAGTACCACATGCAGAAGGTCGCCGACCCCAGCAGCAGCATCGACACGTTCGCCGCTGAGACGGCACGCACGCCCAGCACCCGCAGCGGCATCAGCGGCGCGGCCGCCCTGGACTCCACCAGGACGAACACGCCGAGCAGGGCCAGGCCGCCCAGCAGGGGCACCAGGGTCGCGGCACCGGTCCAGCCGGCGGCCTCGGTCTGCACGATGCCGTACGCCGTGGTCGCCAGGCCGGCCGTGACGAGTACCGCGCCCAGCAGGTCCACACGGCGCCGGTCGCCCGCCCGGCCCTCGGCCAGCCACACCGCCGCACAGGCGAGGACGAGGACGCCGACCGGCACGTTGATGAGCAGGACCCATCGCCAGGAGAGGAGATCGGTGAGCACCCCGCCGATCAGTCCGCCGGCCGCTCCGCCGCCCGCGCCGACCGCCATCCAGGTGCCGATCGCCCTGGAGCGCGCGGGGCCCTCGGGGACGGCCGCGGTCAGGATGGTGAGCGTCGCCGGGGACAGCACGGCGGCGCCGAGTCCCTGCCCGGCCCGGGCGGCGAGGAGTTGCCAGCCCTCCTGCGCGAACCCGCCGGCCAGGGAAGCCGCGGTGAAGAGACCGAGTCCGGTCAGGAACATCCTCTTGCGGCCGTATATGTCCGCGGCCCGCCCGCCGAGCAGCATGAAGCCGGCGAAGGCGATCGAGTAGGCGTTGACGACCCATTGCAGTCCGGACGCGCTCAGGCCCAGATCGACGCGCATGGACGGCAGCGCCACATTGACGACGGACACATCGAGGACGACCAGGAACTGGCCGGTGCAGGCGGCCGCGACCACGGCCCACGTACGGGTTCTCGATCGGGAGGCAGGGCGCGCGGGCCGGGGGGCGTCAGACATGGGTGTCATCCTCGCAGGCCATTCGTGCCCCGTACATCGGTCCGGCTCCCCTTCGGTCCCGTCCGTTCCGCTGCCCCGCGTACGCCCCTCGCCGGCCGCCCTCTTCCTCCACCTCGTCCTGTGTCTTCTTTTACGTCCCGTTCACCGGAATACCGCGGGCGCACGGAAGCGTTCAGCATGCACGCACTTGGCGGGGGCGCTGCACTTCCGCGCGCTCCCGCGCGCTCCGCCCCGCTCGATCTTCCGCACTTCTGCCTGCCCGGAGGCCACACGTATGCAACGGACGACGCACGGACAGCAAGCCGGGGAGCTCCCCGGCCCGCGCGGGGGCAGGGGAGGCTCCCGCGACGGCAAGGGCGGCGTCGTTCCCGTGCTCGCGTTCGCGGGGATCACCGTCGCGGTGATGCAGACCCTGCTCGTCCCCGTCATCAAGGACCTGCCGTACCTGCTGGGCACCGACCCGGCGAACGCCACCTGGGTGATGACGGCCACCCTGCTCGCCGGGGCCGTCGCGACCCCGATCATGGGGCGGCTCGGCGATCTGTACGGCAAGCGGCGGATGCTGCTCGCCAGTCTCGCCGTGATGGTGTCCGGCTCACTGGTCTGCGCCTCCACCGACGACCTGGTGATCATGATCGTCGGCCGGGCGCTCCAGGGTTTCGCCATGGGCGCCATTCCGCTGGGGATCGGCATCATGCGCGATGTGCTGCCGCGCGAGAAGCTCGGCTCGGCGATGGCCCTGATGAGCTCGTCCATAGGTGTGGGCGGCGGCCTCGCGCTGCCCGCCGCCGCGCTCGTCGCCCAGCATGCCGACTGGCACGCGCTCTTCCTCGGTTCGGCCGCGCTGGGGGTGCTGGCCATGACCCTGACGGTGTGCGTCGTGCCGGAGCCCCCGCTGCGGGCGCCGGGACGTTTCGACCTCGTCGGCGCGCTCGGGCTCTCCCTCGGCCTGGTCTGCCTACTGCTGCCCGTCACCAAGGGCGGCGACTGGGGCTGGACCTCTCCCCTGACGCTCGGTCTGATCGCCGCGTCCCTGGTGGTCCTGGTGCTGTGGGGCCTGTTCGAGCTGCGCTCCCCGGCGCCGCTGGTCGATCTGCGTACCAGCGCCCGCCGTGAGGTGCTGCTCACCAATCTCGTCTCGATCATGGTCGGGGTGGCGTTCTACGCCGTCTCGCTGGTCCTGCCGCAGCTGCTCCAGCTGCCCGTGTCGACGGGTTACGGGCTGGGGCAGTCCATGGTGGTGGCCGGGCTCTGCGTGGCGCCGCTGGGCCTGACGATGATGTTCGTCGCCCCGCTGTACGCCCGGATCTCCGCCCGACGCGGCCCCAAGGCCTCCCTGATGCTGGGCATGCTGGTCATCGCCGTCGGTTACGGCGCGGGGCTCGGCCTGATGAGCGCCGCCTGGCAGACCGTGGTGATCGCGGTGGTGCTCGGCGCGGGGATCGGGCTCGCCTACTCCTCGCTGCCCGCGCTGATCATCGGGGCGGTCGACGCGTCCGAGACGGGTGCGGCCAACGGTCTGAACACGCTGATGCGGTCGATCGGCACCTCGCTGTCGAGTGCGGTGATCGGCATGGTGCTGGCGAACACCTCGATGCGGGCGGGCTCGGTGGACGTCCCCACCATGGAGGGTTTCCGGACGTCGTTCATGATCGCCACGGGGGCGGTGCTGATCGGTCTCGTGCTGGCCGCGTTCCTGCCGGCGCAGCGGCCGGCACGCCCGGTGCTCCTGGCCGGCAGCGCGGGCGACGCGCTCGCCGCGGCTGAAAAGGCTCCGGCCGGTGGCGCGGTGCCCGTGCGGCGCTGACCCGCCCCGTCCGTACGCCCCCGCCGACCGGTACGGCGGGGGCGTACGGCACGATGGGACGCCGTCCGATCCGCCGCCCCACCAGGAGGAACCCCGTGGCCGCCGAGTCCGCCGCCCGTCCGGAGCCCGAGGTCCTCGCGGCCTTCGAGGCCGCCAAGGGCTTCATGCCGGTCCACGAAGGGCTCGCCCTGTACGCCGCCGCTGTCGAGGCCGGTGCGCTGGGGCTGCCGCTCCTGGAGGTCGGCACGTACTGCGGGCGGTCCACGATCCTGCTGGCGGACGCCGCCCGGGCGGCCGGGGTGACGGCCCTGACCGTCGACCACCACCGGGGCAGCGAGGAGCAGCAGCCGGGCTGGGAGTACCACGACCCGTCCGTGGTGGACCCTGAGACCGGTCTGATGGACACGCTTCCGGCCTTCCGGCGCACCCTGCACCGGGCAGGCCTGGAGGAGCACGTGGTGGCGCTCGTCGGACGCTCCCCGCAGGCCGCCGCCGTCTGGGGCGGGCCGCTCGGTCTGGTCTTCATCGACGGCGGGCACACCGACGAGCACGCGAACGGTGACTACGAGGGCTGGGCCCCGAAGGTCGCCGGGGGCGGCCTGCTGGTCATCCACGATGTGTTCCCGGACCCGGCGGACGGCGGCCAGGCCCCGTACCGCGTCCACCGACGCGCCCTGGCGTCAGGGGCGTTCACCGAGATCTCGGTGACGGACTCCTTGCGCGTCCTGCGGCGTACGGGGACGGGGATCTGAGGGGCACGGATAGCATCGCGACGTGCGCCACCAAGAATGTCCTCCCCCCGCACCGGGCGCGGGCCCGCGCCACAGGCCCGCGTTCGCCGTGGCGGCGCTGGCCGGTCTGTGCCTGACCGCTGCGGG